>NZ_JBKFBO010000100.1:0-252504 GCF_053346215.1 Methylobacterium sp. A49B | reverse complement strand
CGAGGTCGGCCGTCTTGCGGGGACCTTGAACGCGATGGTGTCCGGGCTGTCGGACCTTGCGCGGACCAACCGGGCGGCGACGGCCGACCTGAACGCGGCGGCGGCCGAGATCCGCGCCTCGGCGCAGGAGCAGGCGGCCTCGGTCGAGCAGCAGTTCGCGGCCGTGCAGGAGACGGCGGCCACGGTCGACGAGATCACGCACTCGGGCGCGCAGATCTCGAAGCGCGCCACCGAGGTGATCGCCACCGCCCAGGCGACCGCCCAGACCTCGCGCCAGGGCCTGCGGGCGGTCTCCGACACGGCCAAGGCGATGGAGGCGATCCGCGAGCAGGCGGAGGCGGTGGCCGGCAACATCGTCAGCCTGTCGGAGAAGACCCAGACGATCGGCGACATCATCGGGACGGTCAACGACATCTCGGAGCGCACGCACCTGCTGGCGCTGAACGCGGCCATCGAGGCGGCGGCGGCCGGCGAGAGCGGCCTGAGCTTTGCGGTCGTGGCCTCCGAGATGAAGCTTCTGGCCGATCAGGCGAAGGCGGCCACCGGCCAGGTGCGGGGTCTGCTGGGCGAGATCCAGCGGGGCATCAACACGTCGGTGATGCTGACGGAGGAGGCGGTGAAGCGGGCGGCGGCGGGCAAGACGCGCTCGGACACGACGCAGCGCACGATCGAGGAGATCACCGCGCGGGTGGAGGAGAACGTGCAGACGTTCCAGCAGATCGTGGCCTCGACGAACCAGCAGCAACTCGGGATCGAGCAGGTGATGGGGGCGCTGCAGAACATCCGGCAGGCCAGCCAGCAGACCGCGGCCGGCACGCGGCAGGTGGAGGCGGCCTCCGCCAACCTCACCGAACTCGCCCAGGCCCTCATGGCCCTGGCCGAACGATACCGGCACTGAGGGCGGACACGTCTTGGCCGAGGATATCCGCCAGCTCCTGCTCGCCGCCTTCGATGTCGAGCACCGGGAGCACGTCGCGGCGATCCGGGCGGCGCTCGGAAGCACTCATCCGGACTGGAACGACGTCTTCCGCCGCGCCCACTCGCTGAAGGGGGCGTCCCGCGCCGTCGATCTGCCCGCCGTCGAGGCGGTCGCCCACCGCTTGGAGACTCTGTTCGAGGGCGTCCGGACCGGCGCCACCGCCCTAGACCGAGAGGCGGCCAACGCCGTCCACCTCGCCCTCGACCGGGTCGAGGCGTACGTCGCCGGCCTCAAGGGCGGGGCCGGACCGGAGATGCCCGCGGACGCGCTGGACGCCCTCGGGCGCCTCCTCGGTCTTCCGGGCGCCGCGCCGCAGGCCGCCTCCGTCACGGAACCGCCTGCCCCGCCCGCGCCGGCTCCCCGGACCTCGGACCCCGCAGCTGCGCGGCCGCCGGCGCCGGATACCGCCCCGGCGTCGCCCGACGCGTCTCCCCCGAAGCCGCAGACCGAGCCGGCCGATCCCGGCACGGCGTTCCTGCGCGTGCCAGGGGAGGCCGTGGAGGCGCTGGCGCGGGCGACCCACGACCTCGCCAGCACCCTCGCGGGCCACGCCCCGGCCGCCGAAGGCCTCGCCCGCCTCGCCCGCCTGGCCCGGGACCTACGCACCGGCGCCGAGGCGCTCGCCGCCGGGGCCGACGCGGCGCGGCCCGAATGGCGCAGTTTCGCGGCCCGCGTCGGCAGCTTCGCCCGCGAGATCACCGACCTGTCCCGGCGCCAGACCACGGCCACCAGCGCCCTGGAGGGCGCCGCCGCCCGGGTCCGCTCCGCGGCGGAGCGGCTCGCCCTGGTCCCGGCGGAGACGGTCCTGGCGCCCCTCGCCCGGTCGCTCCGCGAGACCGCCCGGGAGCAGGGCCGCGAGGTCGATATCGACCTGCGCGGCCTCGACCTGCCGGTGGAGCGCGGCACGCTTCAGGTCCTGAAGGATCCGCTGCTCCACGCCCTGCGCAATGCGCTGAGCCATGGCTGGGAGCCGCCGGAGATACGCCGCGCCGCCGGCAAGCCCGAGGTGCTGGGCCTCCGGCTGGAGATCGCGGTGCGCGGCTCCCGCCTCCAGGTCACGGTGTCGGATGACGGGCCCGGTCCGAATCTGGCCCGGATCGAGGCCGCCGCTCGGGAACGCGATCTCCTGGCCCCGGACGCGCCCGCCGATCCCGAATCCCTGCTGCGCCTCGTCTTCGAGGCCGGCTTCTCCACCGCGGAGGCGGTCGATACGCTGTCGGGGCGTGGCTACGGCCTCTCCGTGGCGGCGGATGCCGCCCGCCAGCTGCTCGGCACCGTGCGCCTGGAGGCGCGCGCGCCGGCCGGGACGGCCCTGATCTTCAGCCTGCCCCTGTCGGCGGCCCGGCGCAGTCTGCTCCTGGTCGAGGCGGCGGGGCGCAGCTACGCCCTGCCGGGCGGCGCGGTCGAGCGCCTCCTGCGTCTGAGGCGCGACGCGCTGCCGGTGGCGATGGGCCGCACGATCCTGCGGCTCGGCGAGGGCGACGCGGCGACAAGCCATCCTGTGAGCGAACTCGCACAGGTCCTCGGCGCGGTTCCGGCACCCGCCGACCCCGCCACCCTGGTCGCCGTGGTGCTCCGGGCGGGGAACGGCCGCGTGGTCCTCGCGGTCGACCGCCTGCACGACGTGCGCACGCTCCTGGTCCTGCCGGCGCCCGACTTCGGCGCCGATCCGGATCTGATCGCCGGCACCGCGGTGCTGCCCGGCGACGTCCCGGTGCTCGTCCTCGATCCTGAAGGCCTCGCCGCGCGCGCGTCGGTCGGATCGGCCGGAACGATGGCGCAGGCTCCACGTTCGACGACTCACGCGCCCTCGCGCGCGTCGGCCCGCGCGACGATCCTGGTCGTCGACGATTCGATCACCACCCGAACCTTGGAGAAGGGGATCTTGGAAGCCGCCGGCTACCGCGTGGTCGTCTGCGTGGACGGTCAGGACGCCCTCGACCGGCTCCGGGCCGAGATCGAGCCCGTGGACCTCGTCCTTGCCGACGTGGAGATGCCGTGCCTCGACGGGTTCGGCCTGCTTCAGGCGCTCCGGGCGGACGAGCGCTTCGCCCGTCTCCCGGCGATCCTGATGACCTCCCGCGGGGACGCCGCCGACGTGGCCCGGGGCCTCGACCTCGGCGCGGACGCCTACCTGACCAAGCAGACCTTCGACCAGCGCCAGCTGCTCGACACGATCGGGCAGCTCCTATGACCCCGGTCCGCGTCATGCTGGTCGAGGACAGCCTCGTGGTGCGCGAACTCCTGCGCCACATCGTCTCCCGCGACGAGCGGCTCGAGGTCGTCGCGGCGGTCGCCTCGGGCGAGGAGGCGCTCGAGAAGCTCCGCACGGTGCGGCCGGACGTGATCTCGATGGATATCCGGCTGCCCGGCATCGACGGGCTGGAGACCACGCGGCGGATCATGGCCGAGCACCCGACGCCGATCGTCGTAGTGGCGGACTCGGTCGAGGATTCCTCCCTGCGGATCTCGATGAACGCGCTCCGGGCCGGCGCCCTGTCGGTGGTGGAGAAGCCCGTGGCCACCACCCATGCCGGCTACGAGTCGGTGGCCGGCGAGATCTGCACGCAGCTGCGGATCATGGCTCAGGTCCCGGTGATCCGCCGCCGCCCGATCGGCACAGAATGGGCCGGCCGCAACGGCTCCACGCCGCAGGCGCAGCCGGCCGAGCTGCCTGGGCTGGCGCCGAGCCTCCTGGGGATCGGGGCCTCCACGGGCGGTCCCCCCGCGCTCGCCCGGGTGATCGGCGCGCTTCCGAGCGACTTCCCGCTGCCCGTTCTGGTGGTCCAGCACATGGGTGCGGCCTTCATGGACGGATTCGCCAGCTGGCTCGACAGCGTCGTGACCCTGCCGGTAGGCCTCGCCCGGGACGGCGAGCGCGCCGAGCCCGGCCGCGTCTACGTGGCTCCGGGCGACCGGCACCTTGAGATCGGCTCGGGCCGGATCCTGCGGGTGGTCCATTCCGCGCCGGTTTCCGGGCAGCGCCCGGCCGCCACCGTGCTGTTCCGCTCGATGGCCCGGCAGAGCGGGGCCTCCGGGATCGGCGTGCTGCTCACCGGCATGGGCGAGGACGGGGCAGCCGGCCTCGCCGACATGCACAAGGCCGGCGCCCAGACCGTGGCGGAACACGAGAGCACCGCGGTGGTCTATGGCATGCCGGCTGCGGCAGTGCGGCTCGGCGCCGCCCGCGCGGTCCTTCCCCTCGACCGGATCGCCGACCACGTCCTGCGCCTCGTCGAACCGGGTGCGCGGCCGTGACGATGGCCGAGGCCGGCGCCCCGGAGGTTCCCGCCCGGATCCTGCTGGTGGAGGATTCGGAGACGCAAGCCTTGGAGCTGCGCCTCCTCCTAGAGGCCAGCGGCTTCGCGGTCGAGCGGTGCCCTTCAGCCGAGACGGCGCTCGACCACCTCAACCGCAGCCAGCCGGACTTGGTGGTGGCGGATTACCACCTGCCCGGCATGAACGGCGACGAGCTGATCCGGCAGATGCGCCTGTCCCTGCGCACCCGGGCGCTGCCCGTCCTGATGCTGACCGGCGGGAGCGGCGGCGAGCGGCAGGGGCTGGAGAGCGGCGCCGACGCCTACCTGCCGAAATCCGCCGACCGCGACCTGATGATCTTGCGGATCCGCGCCCTGCTGCGCGAGCGCCGCCCGGCGAGCGACGGCGCGAGTCCCGGCGCGGCCGCCTTCCGGCGCGGGCGGATCCTCGTGATCGACGGCAGCGTCACCTATCGGACCTTCCTCGCGGGTCTGCTGGGCCAGGACGGGCACCATGTCGCCACCGCCGACGGTCCGGATGCGGCTCTGGCTGCCCTGGACGGGGACGGGGACGGGGCCGACGGCGCCTTCGACTGCGTGACCGTCGATCTCCTGGGCCACGCCTACGATGGCCTCGCCCTGTGTCGGGCGATCAGCCAGCGCCGGTCCGGCCAGGTGGCCGGTGCGGGGTTCCACCTTGTGGGCATCGCCGGGAGCGACCCGGCCAAGGATTTCCTGGTGGAGGCCTACGCGGCCGGGGCCGACGACGTGGTCTCGAAGACCGACGCCGAGGTGCTGGCGCTGCGGGTGCGCGGCTTCGTGCGCCGTCGCCTCCTGGAGGAGGACGACCGGCGCATCGCCGGCCAGTTCGGCGAGCGCGAGCGGGCGGTCGAGCGCGCGCGCGCCGAGGCCGAGGCGGCCGAGGCGAAGGCGCGCCTCGCCGACGCCCTGGAGCGGGCGAACCGCGACCTCGCCGACGCCAACCGCCAGCTCACCGAGGCGCAGTCCAAGCTCGTCCAGGCGGCCAAGATGGCGTCCCTCGGCGAACTGGTGGCCGGCATCGCCCACGAGATCAACAATCCTCTGGCATTTATCCTGGCCCATCAGGGCACGGTGGAGCGCCTGCTCGGGGAGCTGCCGGACGCCGCACCGGACGCGGCCACCCGCGCCATCGAGAAGGCCCGGCAGCGGGTCGGCTCGATGCGCATGGGACTCACGCGGATCCAGGATCTGGTTCTGAATCTCCGAAAGTTCTCCCGCCTCGACGAGGGCGAGCGTGCCCTGGTCAACGTCCCGGAGGCGATCGACACGGTGCTGGCCCTGATCCAGCACAAGCTCGGGGACCGCATCGCCGTGGAGCGCAGCTTCACCGGACGGACCGAGATCCACTGCACCCCGGCGCTGCTGAACCAAGTGGTGATGAACATCCTGGGCAATGCCGCCGACGCCATGCCGGAGGGCGGGAAGATCCGAATCAAGACCCAGTCGAGCCCGGATTTCGACGAGATCCGGATCAGCGATACCGGGCCCGGCATTCCGGAAACCCTGCGTGAGAAGATCTTCGAGCCGTTCTTCACGACGAAGCCGGTGGGATCGGGCACGGGTCTTGGTCTTGCGATTGCCTACAGTGTCGTTCAAGCGCATAGCGGCTCGCTCACCGTGGAGACGGCCCCGGGTGGGGGAGCCTGCTTCGTGATCGGGATCCCGCGGCAGGCGGCCAGCGCATGAGTGACGGTACGGCAGGTTTGGGGACGATCCTGGCCGTCGACGACGAGCCGGACATCCTGATCGCCCTGGAGGATCTGTTCGAGGATTCCTATCGGGTTCTGACGACCTCGCGCCCCGCCGAGGCGCTGGAGATCCTGCGCGCCGAGCCCGACATCGCCGTGATCCTATCCGACCAGCGCATGCCGGGCCTCACCGGCGACGCGCTGCTCGCCGAGGCGCGCGGCTTCCACGACGCGCAGGCGATCCTGCTGACCGGCTATGCCGACATCACCGCGGTGATCGCGGCGCTGAACCGCGGCGGCATCGTCGGCTACGTGACGAAGCCTTGGGATGCCGGCCTGCTCCGTTCCACCGTCCGGCAGGCCTTCGAGCGCCATCGCCTGGGCCGGGATCTCGCCACCGAGCGGGCGCTCCTGCGCGGCCTCCTCGATCATGCCCAGGACGCCATCAGCTTCAAGGACGCGGAGGGTCGCTTCGTGCGGCTGAACGGCCGCAAGGCGGCGCTGCTCGGGACCGACGTCGCCGCCTGCCTCGGGCGGCGCGAGGGCGAGCTGCTCGGGGCGAAGGCCGATCCGGTGACCGAGGCCGATGAGGCGGCGATCCGCTCCGGCGCGGTCACCGAGGGCCTCGTCAGCGACGGGCCGATCGGGGCCGAGCAGTGGAGCCACGTGACCCGGGTGCCGATCCGCGACGCGGGCGGCGCGATCAGCCATCTCGCGGTGATCGAGCGCGACGTGACCGAGCAGCGAACCCTGGAGGCGCGCCTGCGCCAGTCCGACAAGATGCAGGCGCTCGGCACCCTGGCGGGCGGCATCGCGCACGACTTCAACAACCTGCTCACCGCGATCCTCGGGAGCCTGGAACTCGCGGGCCCGAAGGTCGCCGACCAGCCGCGGGTGCAGCGCCTGATTGAGAACGCCCGCGGGGCGGCCGAGCGCGGCGCCTCGCTGACGAAGCGCCTCCTCAGCTTCAGCCGCGCCCACGACCTGCAGGCGCGGGCCGTCGACGTGAACAGCCTGATCAGCGGGATGAGCGACTTGTTCGGGCGCAGCCTCGGCGGCCTCGTGACCGTGCGCACCGACCTGAAGGAAGGTCTGCCGGCGGTCCAGGTCGATCCGGACCAACTGGAACTCGCCGTGCTCAACCTCTGCATCAATGCCCGGGACGCCATGCCGGAGGGCGGTGCCATCACGGTGGCGACGCGGCGTCTCAGCATCGCGGGCGATCCCGAGATCGCCGACGGCACCTATCTCGGCATCAGCGTCACCGACGAGGGGACCGGGATACCGGAGGAGATCCTGCGCCGGGTCTGCGAACCGTTCTTCACCACCAAGGCGGTCGGCCAGGGCACCGGCCTCGGGCTCGCCATGGTGTTCGGCCTCGCCCAGCAATCCAAGGGTCGGCTGGCGATCGACAGCGAGGTCGGCCGGGGCACCCGCGTCGAACTCGCCCTGCCTTTCGCCACGGAGGTGCCCGAGCAGGCAGCCCAGGCGGCCGGCACGGCCCCGGTGGCCGGGCGGCGCGCCCGCGTCCTCATCGTCGACGACGACCCGCAGGTGCGCCACGTGACGGCGTCGTTCCTCAAGGGATTCGGCCACAGCACCACGGAGGCCGGCGACGGCGAGGCCGCGCTCCGGCTTCTTGGGGGCGATCGCTACGACATCGTCGTGGCCGATCTGGCCATGCCCGGCATGAGCGGCATTGAACTCGCCGCCGAGATCCGCGAGCGGGATCCGCGTCTGCCAGTCCTGATTCTCACTGGCCACGCCGAGGCGATGCAGATCCCCGACGATCTGCCGGTGCTATCGAAACCGTTCCGTTCAGCCGATCTCGCGGCCCGGGTCGCCGCGCTGCTCGACGGCGCGGACGGTCCTTCCAACTGACAGGGACTTGCAACCAATCGGTTGCCGGCTCATTCTCCCTTCATGGGGCTCGCGGGCCCCGGCTTACGAAGAGGAGGTGGACCATGAGCAATCACGGCATCTTCCCGCGCCGCAGGCGTGACAACGATCTGGATCAGGATGGTCCACCGGACGAGTCCCGGCAGGGATAGGGGTTTTCGGATCGCGGCGCGGTCGAGTTCCCGGCCTGTTGAGACGGGCCGCCAGGGCGAACTCCCGCGACCATCCAAGACGTGGACCCTGCTCCAGACCCGTCGGCGCGAGCCGGCGGGTTTTTTCGTGTCGAGGGCGCCGGTGCCCGAAATGCGAGAAGCCGCCCCGGAGGATCCGGGACGGCTTCCCAAAAGACGGGAGCGAAAGACGCCCTCGTGAGGATCAGGCCGCCTCGGCGACCTGGCTCGGACCGGAATCCTTGCCGCGGGCATCGACGTCGCGGTCGACGAACTCGATCACGGCGAGCGGAGCGTTGTCGCCCTGGCGGAAGCCCGCCTTCATGATCCGGCAGTAGCCGCCGGGACGGCCCTTGTAGCGCGGGCCGAGCACGGTGAAGAGCTTCTTGACCATGTCGGCGTCACGCAGCTGCGCCATGGCGAGGCGGCGGGTGTGCACGCTGTCGATGCGGCCCAGCGTGATCAGCTTCTCGACGACCGGACGCAGGTCCTTCGCCTTCGGCAAGGTGGTGATGATCTGCTCGTGCTTGATCAGCGCGGCGGACATGTTGGCGAACATCGCCTTGCGATGCTCGGCGGTGCGGTTGAAACGGCGGCCGCGGTAGGCGTGACGCATGGTGCTGGCTTCCTTCTCGTCTCGGCCGCCGTGCCACGGTACGGCCGGGTGCCCCGGGAGCGGGGCGGTTGATTCCGCATGACCCCGCGGCGGGAATTCCAACCCAAAGCCCTCATCCTGAGGAGCTGCGCAGCAGCCTCGAAGGAGGGCTCCAGGGATTGCAGTGGTATCCGGAGGCCTCCTTCGAGGCCCCCGCTTCGCTCCGGCACCTCAGGATGAGGCCGCAGCGTGGGAAGACGGCTCAGTAATGCTCCTCGAAGCGCTTGGCGAGATCCTCGATGTTCTCCGGCGGCCAGCCGGGGATGTCCATGCCGAGGTGCAGGCCCATGCCGGCGAGCACTTCCTTGATCTCGTTGAGCGACTTGCGGCCGAAGTTCGGGGTCCGCAGCATCTCGCCCTCGGACTTCTGGATCAGGTCGCCGATGTAGACGATGTTGTCGTTCTTCAGGCAGTTCGCCGAACGGACCGACAGCTCCAGCTCGTCGACCTTCTTGAGCAGCGCCGGGTTGAAGGGCAGCTGCGGCGCGAGCGGCGCGGCCTCTTCCTTGCGCGGATCCTCGAAGTTCACGAAGACCTGCAGCTGGTCCTGGATGATGCGCGCCGCGTAGGCGAGCGCATCCTCCGGCGATACCGCGCCGTTGGTCTCCACCGTCATGGTGAGCTTGTCCTTGTCGAGATCCTGGCCCTCGCGGGTCGTCTCGACGCGGTAGCTGACCTTGGTCACGGGCGAGAACAGCGAGTCCACCGGGATCAGGCCGATCGGCGCGTCCTCGGGGCGGTTGCGCTCGGCCGGGACGTAGCCCTTGCCGGTGGCGACCGTGAACTCCATGCGGATCTCGGCGCCGTCGTCGAGGGTGCAGATCACGAGGTCGGGGTTCAGGATCTGGATGTCGCCGACCGTACCGATGTCACCGGCGGTGACGAGGCCCGGGCCGGTCTTGCGCAAGGTCATGCGCTTGGGCGCGTCCGTCTGCGAGCGGATCGCGATGGTCTTGATGTTGAGGACGATGTCGGTGACGTCCTCGCGCACGCCCGGGATCGACGAGAACTCGTGCAGCACGCCGTCGATCTGCACCGAAGTCACGGCCGCGCCCTGGAGCGACGACAGGAGCACCCGGCGCAGGGCGTTGCCCAGCGTCGTGCCGAAGCCGCGCTCCAGCGGCTCGGCGACGACCGTGGCGACCCGCTTGGGGTCGTCGCCGGTCGTGACCTGCAGCTTGTTCGGCTTGATCAGTTCCTGCCAATTCTTCTGAATGACCACGATCCTACCTCTCGTCCTTGCCCGGGATCCGCGACACCCGTCCCCGCGCTTCGGCCGTTCGGCGCAGCCCCCTGGCGCCCCGAACGGTCCCTGAATGGTTGTCCGCCGTTACTCGCCGCCGACCCACAGCACCGGCACGAAGCTGTAGCCCGCCCCGTCCCGGTCCACGTAGCCCAGCGCCGGGAACTCGAGATGGCCGCCGGCGATGAGCGTGCGCTCGCGGGCCACCTCGTCCAGGATCCGCTTGCGCGTCTCCCGTGCCTGATCACCGTCGACGTCGAAGCCGACGCCGGCCTCCGGGTTCTTGAACTGGATCGCCGGCAGGTGCACCACGTCGGTCCACATCACCAGCGCCTGTCCACCGGAGACGATGCGGAAACCGCAATGGCCCGGCGTGTGGCCGGGCAGATGGACTGCCGTGATCCCCGGAAGGACCTCGCCGCCCCGGTGCTCGCGCACCTTGCCGGCGTAGGGTGCCAGGGACTTGCGGGCACCCTCGAAGTACGGCTTCGCGGCCTCGGGCGCTTTGGCCAGGGCCTCGTCCGGGAGCCAGTGCGCGGCCTCGTCGGCGTGCAGCACGATCTCGGCGTTCGGGTAGCGCGCCGCGCCGTCCTTCGCGAGACCGCCGACATGGTCGGGGTGCAGGTGGCTGACGAGCACCGTGCCGATCTCCTCGGGCTTCACGCCGGTCGACGCGAGCGCCGCCCCGGCCCGGCCGAGGGTCGGCGCCGGCGCGAGATCGCCGTAGCCCGTGTCGATCAGGGTCGGCTTGAGGCCGGGGCCTGTGATCAGGAAGGCGTTCAGCGTGATCTTGGGTTGCTCGGTGCGGAAGCCCGCCAGCTGCAGCCGCCCAGCCTCCTCCTTGGAGATGCCCGTGACGAGATCGAGGCTGGCCTGAAACCAGCCGTCGTTGAGCGCGGTGACCGTGAGGTCGCCGAGGTTCCAACGCAGCACGCCCGGAAGCGGCTTCGATCCCGTCATGAGCTTCTCCGTCAAAAGGCTTCGCAGGCTCGGATCAGACGCGGCGGCGCTTGCGCGGCCGGCAGCCGTTGTGCGGGATCGACGTCACGTCGCGGATCGACGTCACCGTGAAGCCCGCGGCCTGGAGGGCGCGCAGCGCCGACTCGCGGCCCGAACCCGGACCCGACACCTCGACCTCGAGGGTGCGCATGCCGTGCTCGGCGGCCTTGCGGCCGGCATCCTCGGCGGCGACCTGGGCGGCATAGGGGGTCGACTTCCGCGAGCCCTTGAAGCCCATCGCGCCAGCGGACGACCACGAGATCGTGTTGCCCTGCGCGTCCGTGATGGTGATCATCGTGTTGTTGAACGAGGCGTTCACGTGGGCGACGCCCGACACGATGTTCTTGCGCTCGCGGCGGCGGACGCGTTGCGGTTCCTTGGCCATTCTGGTCTCACTCTTCCTTCAGGCACGCCCGTAACACCAGGCGCTCGGGATTGTTTTTGGGACTTGGCCGGCGCGTCCGTGCAGGGCTGCCGAGCCAGAGCCGGGTTCCGTCAGGGACACCCGGCGCGACGGTGAGGAGGCCGCGCGAAGCACGGCCTCCCAACCCCAAAAAATTACTTCTTCTTGCCGGCGATCGGCTTCGCCTTGCCCTTGCGGGTGCGGGCGTTGGTGTGGGTGCGCTGACCGCGGACCGGCAGCTGCTTGCGGTGACGCAGGCCGCGATAGGCGCCGAGATCCATCAGGCGCTTGATGTTCATCGAGACTTCGCGGCGCAGGTCGCCCTCGACCAGGTAGTCGCGGTCGATCGTCTCGCGGATCGAGAGAACCTCGGCGTCGGTCAGCTGGTTGACCCGGCGCTCGGCGGGGATGTTCACCTTCTGGGTGATCTCCTCGGCCTTCTTGGCGCCGATGCCGTGGATGTACTGGAGCGCGATGACGACGCGCTTGTTGGTCGGGATGTTGACGCCTGCGATACGGGCCACGATCACTCTCCATGTGGGGCCCGGGGATCCGGGCCTGTGTCGCGCGCGTCCGGTGGAGGCCGGCCCCTGCGCACGTGAAACGACGACGCGGCCCGCGGGCGGCCCTGGACAGGGCACCTCGGACCATCGTTCGGTTGGACGAAGGAGGGCCTGCTAGCGCGCAAGCGGGCCGATGTCAACGACGGGCGGGCGCGGGCTCAATCCGCCATGCGCCCGGTGCGGGACCGCGGTCGGGATGATCGAGGAGGGGAGATGGCGGTTCTGACCAGCGACGGCGCAACCCTGCGGGCCTTCGCCGATGCGGTGCTGCGTGCCGCGGAGGAGACCCTGGATGAGGTCGTGCCCGTGACGCTGGCGGTGATCGGCGGGGTGTTGGCCGAAGCGGAGCCCGGCTCCGTCGCGCTCCAGGACGACGACGGTCCGCCCCTGCTCTGGGCGACCTTCGCCGGGCGCCGCATGGTGTTCCGCTACAATACCATGACGGCCATGATCGAGCTGCGCGACGGCACGTCCGAGGGCTACCCGATGCGCCTGTTCGGTCACCGGTCACTCCAGATGGACGTCGTCAACTTCTTCGGCAGCCTGCGCCGCGAAGGGCGGATCTAGTGTCCGCCACGCTTCCGTCTCAGCGGAAGCCCTGGTTCCGCAGCCGGCAATAGCCGCCCATGGTCTGGTAGCCTGCCGGACAGCGGCGGACGCAGGCGCCGGCCGCGAATTTGAGGGGCGGCCTGCAGGCGTGGCGGAACCGCTTCTGCCCGTACACGAAGGACTGGGCCGGACTCTGTGCGTAGGCGGGCGCATTCGGCAGCGCTACTGTGAGTGCGAGCACGGCCGCGGTGACGGTGAGGCGCAGGGTCATGATCTGTCCGATCGGTGATGCGCCACTCAACCGATCAGCCACGCAAAGGGTTCACGGGCGGAGTGCTGAGCCTGCATCATCCGCCGCCCGGCCGAGATTACCGCCCCGTCTCTGCGAGCGGAGCGAAGCAATCCAGCGGCACCACGCCCGCCGAGGTCGCGCTGCCTTGGGTCACGTCGCTGCGCGCGTGATGACGGGGAGGGCTTCCCTGCCCACCGACACGTCACCGGATCGATTGACGATCAGAGCAACTGCGCCGCCCGTCAGGACGCGACGCGTTCCTCGTGCGGCTCCAGCACGGCCATCAGGTCAGCGGTGACCTTGTCGATCGGCTGCATGCCGTCGATGGTCTTCAGCATGCCCTTCTCCGCATAATAGGCCGAGAGCGGGGCCGTCTGGGCGCGGTAGGCCTCGAGGCGCTGCTTGAACACCTCGGGGGTGTCGTCCTTCCGGACGGCCTGGCCGCGGGCCAGGGTCTCGGCGGCGCGGTTCTCGATCCGGCCGACCAGGGCGGCCTCATCGACCTTCAGCTCGATCACGGCGGAGAGCTTGAGGCCCTTGCTGGCGAGCATCTCGCCGAGCGCCTCGGCCTGGGCGACGGTGCGCGGGAAGCCGTCGAGGATGAAGCCGCGGCGGGCATCCGGCTCCTCGATCCGGTCGGCGACGATGCCGACCACGATCCGGTCGGAGACGAGGCCACCCGATTCCATCACGGCCTTGGCCTCGAGGCCGACCGGCGTTCCGGCGGCCACTGCGGCGCGCAGCATGTCACCGGTGGAGAGCTGCGGGATGCCGAAGCGCTGCACGATCCGCTCGGATTGCGTCCCCTTCCCCGCACCGGGGGGACCGAGCAGAATGATACGCATGGCGTTGTCCTCGTTCGGCCCACGCTCTCTGTGTGGGCACAAGCCGCGGTGGCGAAGCCTCCCTGGCATCGCCGGATTTCAGGATGTCTAGCCGGTCTCGGGCGCGGAGGCACCCGGACCTTTGGACCAGAGGCGGGAGGGGGCTAAGCGTCGTGCCGCCTCTGTATCAGTCTCAGCGGCGGCGTTGCGTGGTCGAGGCGCCACGCAGCTTGGCCTTCTTCACGAGGCCCTCGTACTGGTGGGCCATGAGGTGCCCGTGGATCTGCGCCACCGTATCCATCGTCACCGAGACGACGATCAGCAGCGAGGTGCCGCCGAAGCCGAGGCTCGCCGCCGCGTAGGAGGACAGGATCTCCGGGCACAGGCACACGAAGGTCAGGTACAGGGCGCCGATCACCGTGATGCGGGTCAGCACCTTGTCGATGAAGGCCGCGGTGCGCTCGCCGGGGCGGATGCCCGGAATGAAGCCACCATGCTTCTTCAGGTTGTCGGCCGTCTCCTGCGGGTTGAAGACCACCGCGGTGTAGAAGAACGTGAAGAAGATGATCAGCGCCGCGTAGAGCACCATGAACAGCGGCGTGCCGTGACCCAGATAGGCCGTGATCGTGCCGAGCCAGCCGGTGGCGCCGCCATTGGCCGAGAAGCTGGCGGCGGTGGCCGGCAGCAGCAGCAGCGACGAGGCGAAGATCGGCGGGATCACGCCCGACGTGTTGAGCTTGAGCGGCAGGAACGAGGTCTGGCCCTCGTACATGCGGTTGCCGACCTGGCGCTTCGGGTAGTTGATCAGGAGCCGGCGCTGGGCGCGCTCCATGAACACGATGAAGTAGACCAGCGCCACCGCGGCGACGGCCACGCCCAGGATGATCGCCGGGGACAGCGCGCCGGTGCGGCCGAGTTCCAGGGCACCCGCGATCGCGATCGGCAGGTGGGCGACGATGCCGGCGAAGATGATCAGCGACGAGCCGTTGCCGATGCCGCGCGAGGTGATCTGCTCGCCGAGCCACATCAGGAACAGGGTGCCGCCCGTGAGGGTAATCACCGTCGAGGCCAGGAAGAACGGGCCTGGATCGATCGCGGCCGACGAGCCTTGGAGGCCGATGGCGATGCCCCAGGACTGGACCAGCGCCAGAACCACCGTCAGGTAGCGGGTGTACTGGTTGATGACCTTGCGGCCGGACTCACCCTCCTTCTTCAGCGCCTCCAGGCTCGGGATCACCGAGGTCAGGAGCTGCACGATGATCGAGGCCGAGATGTAGGGCATGATGTTCAGGGCGAAGATCGCCATGCGCTCCACGGCGCCGCCCGAGAACATGTTGAACAGGCCCAGCACGCCGCCCGACTGCTGCTGGAAGTTGCGGGCGAACTGCTCCGGATCGATGCCGGGGATCGGGATGTACGTGCCCAGCCGGAACACCACGAGGGCGCCGAGCGTGAACCAGATGCGCTTCTTCAGCTCATCGGCCTTGGCGATCGCACCGAAGTTGAGGTTGGCGGCAAGCTGCTCGGCGGCTGAGGCCATAAGCGTCGCGTCCTGGACATGTCGCCGGGCGAAGGCTGCCCGGATGAAACGAAAAGCGGCGGCCCGCGTGGTCGCAGGGCCGCCGCTCGAAGGATCGGCTTAAAGGGTGCGCGGAGCCCGTGCAACGGGTCCCGCGATCGCCCCCGTCAGGCCGAAGCCGCCTCGCTGCCGCCGCGGGTGGAGACACCCTGGGCGTAGACGGTGCTGACCGAGCCGCCGGCCTTCTCGACCGCCTCGACGGCGGACTTGGAGGCGCGGGTGACCTCGAAGCTGAGCTTCGCGGTCAGCTCGCCGACGCCGAGGAGCTTCACGCCGTCGCGGGGACGGGCGATGATGCCGGCTTCGACCAGGCTCTGCACCGTCACGGTGGCGGCCTTGTCGAGCTTGCCGGCGTCGACGGCCTCCTGGATCCGGCCGAGGTTCACCTCGTTCAGGTCCTGGGCGTAGAGGTTGTTGAAGCCGCGCTTCGGCAGGCGCCGATGCAGCGGCATCTGACCGCCCTCGAAGCCCTTGATGGACACGCCGGTCCGGGCCTTCTGGCCCTTCACGCCGCGGCCCGCGGTCTTGCCCTTGCCGGAGCCGATGCCCCGGCCGACGCGCATCCGGTCCTTGGTGGCGCCGGGATTGTCGCTGATCTGGTTGAGCTTCATCGGGACCTCCTCACGCCACGTCGCCGTGGACGCGCACGAGGTGCGCAACCTTGCGGATCATGCCGCGCACGGAGGGGGTATCCTCCAGCTCGGACACGCGGTGGAGCTTGTTGAGCTTCAGGCCGATCAGCGTCGCGCGCTGGCTGGCCTCGCGGCGGATCGGCGAGCCGATCTGCTCGACGCGGAGAGTCTTGCTTGCCATCGGACCCTCCCCTTACGCGACCGCGGCTTCGGACTGGTCGGCCGGGTCGGCGTCGCGGCGGCGGGCCTGGAGGCTCGACACCTTGATGCCGCGGCGGGCCGCCACGGAACGCGGGCTGTCCTCGTTCTTGAGCGCCTCGAAGGTGGCGCGCACGAGGTTGTAGGGGTTGGAGGACCCCAGCGACTTGGCGACGACGTCCTGCATGCCGAGCGTCTCGAACACGGCGCGCATCGGGCCGCCGGCGATGATGCCGGTGCCCTGCGGGGCCGCGCGGAGAATCACCTTGCCGGCGCCGTGGCGGCCGTTGACGTCGTGGTGCAGGGTCCGGCCCTCGCGGAGCGAGACGCGGATCAGGCCGCGCTTGGCGGCCTCGGTCGCCTTGCGGATGGCCTCCGGCACCTCGCGGGCCTTGCCGTGGCCGAAGCCGACGCGGCCCTTCTGGTCGCCGACGACGACGAGGGCCGCGAAGCCGAAGCGACGGCCGCCCTTCACCACCTTGGCGACGCGGTTGATGTGGACGAGCTTGTCCACGAACTCGCTGTCGCGCTCTTCGCGATCCTCGCGGCGGCCGCGGCCCCCGCCCTCACGTTCACGTGCCATTTCTTCTACCTGTTCATCTCACTGGCGCGAGCCCGAAGACCCGCTCGCTCGATCCCCCTCCCCCTTGCGGGGAGGGGTAAGGGGTGGGGGTGGTGCAGAAGGCACCAGAGCGCCTCATCCTGCACTACCCCCACCTCCGGCTCCTCCCCACAAGGGGGAGGAGAGAGGCCCGTTGTGGCCTTAGAACTCCAGGCCACCCTCGCGGGCGGCCTCGGCCACGGCCGCGACGCGGCCATGGTAGATGTAGCCGGAGCGGTCGAAGATCACCTTCGTGACGCCCGCGGCCTTGGCGCGCTCGGCGACCAGCTTGCCGACCGCCTTGGCGGCGGCGACGTCGGCGCCGGTCTTGAGTTCGCCCTTGAGGGCCTTGTCGATCGACGAGGCCGCGGCCAGCGTCTTTCCGGCGACGTCGTCGATGACCTGCACGTAGATCTGCTTCGACGAGCGGAACACCGAGAGCCGCGGGCGGCCGTTGGCGGCGGCCCGCAGCGCGCGGCGGACGCGCGCCTTGCGGCGATCGAGGGCTTCGAGCTTGCGAGACATGATGCCCTCCTTACTTCTTCTTGCCTTCCTTGCGGAAGATGAACTCGCCCGCGTACTTCACGCCCTTGCCCTTGTAGGGCTCGGGTCCGCGGTAGTCGCGGATCTCGGCGGCGACCTGACCGACCTGCTGGCGGTTGATCCCGGAGATCGTGATCTCGGTGGGCTTCGGGGTTGCGATCGTGATCCCGGCGGGGATCGCGTACTCGATGTCGTGGCTGTAGCCGAGCGACAGCTTGAGGGCCTTGCCGGCCATCGCGGCGCGATAGCCGACTCCGGTGATCTCGAGCTTCTTCTCGAAGCCCTTCGACACGCCCTCGGCGATGTTGGCGATCTGTGCCCGCGACGTGCCCCACAGGGAGCGCGCCGGCTTGGACTGGTTGACGGGCTGCACCTCGATGGCGCCGTCCTTCATCGCCACGTTGACGAGGGCGGGAACGTCGAACGACAGCTCGCCCTTCGAGCCCTTCATCTTCACCGTCTGACCGGTGACCGTGGCGGTAACGCCGGCCGGCACGGGGACCGGCTTCTTGCCTACGCGAGACATGGGATAACCTCCTCCGTCCCGATCAGAACACGGTGCAGAGCACTTCACCGCCGACGTTGCGCTCGCGCGCCTCGTGGTCGGCCATGACGCCCTGCGGGGTGGAGACGATGGTGACGCCGAGGCCGTCGGCCACGTGCGGCAGCTCGCCGACCGACGAGTAGACCCGGCGGCCCGGCTTCGAGACGCGCTTGATCTCGCGGATCACCGGGCGTCCGTCGTAGTACTTGAGCTCGATGGCGAACTCGGTGCGGCCGTTGCCGAGGTCGGTGGCCGCGTAGTCGCGGATGTAGCCCTCGGACTTCAGGACGTCGAGGACGCTGGCGCGCAGGCGCGAGCCGGGCGTCTGGACGACGTTGCGACGGCGCAGCTGGCCGTTGCGGATGCGGGTGAGCATGTCGCCCACGGGATCGTTGACCATGGGGACCTCCTTACCAGCTCGACTTGACCAGGCCGGGGATCAGGCCCCGGTTGCCAAGCTCGCGCAACGCCACGCGCGAGATGCCCATCTTGCGGTAGTAGGCGCGCGGGCGGCCGGTCATGCCGCACCGGTTGCGGATGCGGGTGGCCGACGAGTTGCGCGGCAGTTCCGCGAGCTTGAGGCGCGCCTCGAAGCGCTCCTCCATCTCGAGGGCGTCGTTGTTGGCGATCTCGAGGAGCGCCTTCCGCTTGGCCGCGAAGCGCTTCACCAGCGCCTTGCGGGCCTCGTTCTTCTCGACTGAGCTTTTCTTCGACATGTGGTCTATCTCCGGTGTCCGCGTCTGAGACCTCTCGGCCTCACTGCCGGAACGGGAACTTGAAGGCGGCGAGCAGAGCCTTGGCCTCGGCATCGGTCTTGGCGGTGGTCGCCACGACGATGTCCATGCCCCACATCTGCTCGGCCTTGTCGTAGGAGATCTCCGGGAACACGAGGTGCTCCTTGAGACCCAGGGCGTAGTTGCCGCGGCCGTCGAACGAGCGCGGGTTCAGGCCGCGGAAGTCACGCACGCGCGGCAGCGCGATGGTGATCAGCCGGTCCATGAACTCGTACATGCGCTGCTTGCGCAGCGTCACCTTGCAGCCGATCGGCATGCCCTCGCGGACCTTGAAGGTCGCGATGGCCTTGCGGGCCCGGGTGATCACCGGCTTCTGGCCGGCGATCAGGGCGAGGTCGCCCGCCGCCACCGAGGCCTTCTTGGAATCCGCGGTGGACTCGCCGACGCCCATGTTGATCACGATCTTGGTGATCTGCGGCACTTCCATGGGGTTCTTGTAGCCGAACTCTTCGATCAGCTTCTGGCGAACCACCTCGTCGTAGTGCTTGCGCAGGCGCGGGGTGTAGGCGTTCTTGTCGGCCTCAGCCATCGATCTGATCCCCCGTGGTCTTGGCGAACCGGACCTTGCGCCCGTCTTCGAGGATGCGGAAACCCACGCGGGTCGGCTTGCCGTTGGCGTCCGCCACCGCGATGTTCGAGAGCTGGATGGCGGCCTCCTTGGAGATGATGCCGCCTTCCTGGTTCTGGGTCTGCTTCTGGTGCTTCTTGACCAGGTTGATGCCGCGCACGAAGGCCCGGCCTTCCTTCGGCAGAACCTGGATCACCTCGCCCGAGCGGCCGGAATCGCGGCCGGTGAGCACGACGACGGTGTCGCCCTTCTTGATCTTGGCGGCCATTACAGCACCTCCGGAGCCAGGGAGATGATCTTCATGTGGTTGCGGGCGCGGAGCTCGCGCGGAACCGGTCCGAAGATGCGGGTGCCGATCGGCTCCTTCTGATTGTTGATCAGGACCGCGGCGTTCTTGTCGAAGCGGATGACCGAACCGTCGGCGCGCTTCACGTCCTTGGCGGTGCGGACGACGACCGCCTTCATGACGTCGCCCTTCTTGACGCGACCGCGCGGGATCGCCTCCTTGACGGAGACGACGATCACGTCGCCCACGCCGGCATACTTGCGCTTCGACCCGCCGAGAACCTTGATGCACATCACACGGCGTGCACCCGAGTTGTCGGCGACGTCCAGATTCGTCTGCATCTGGATCACGTGCGTGACTCCTTGTTTCAGGCGGGTTTCCGCACGCGGACGGTATTGCCCGGCGGACGACGCCTGATGGGGACCTGATGTCCCCGGCTCATGTGTTGAACCGCGCTGGCGGTGTCATAGGGACACCGGCGCGGTCACCGCGTTCACAGGGTGCGAGCACCCATTGGAATGTCGCGAAGGCCGGGCGCATACTACGAGCCCGCCGGGATGGCAAGCCGAGCGGCGCAAATTCGTCGGCGCCGCGTGGGCCCGGCGAACCGGTTGCGAGCCACGGTTCGCCTTGGTCTCGCCGCGGGTCGGGGGGGGCGGCCGGGTAGCCTTGACCACAGGGGGAGTAGCCCGCTCCAAGCGTGTCTCTATAATGGCGTGACAAACGCCACAACGAGTCACCGCCATGACCTCCCGCATCCCGAACTTCGCCGAAATCCCGCTCGCCGGCGAATCGCTCGCGGTTGCGGCACCGGCGCTGTCCGAGCCTTGGATGACGCCGGAGGGAATCCCGGTGAAGGGCCATTACGGCCCGGCGGATCGGGAGGGCATCGAGTTCCTCGACACCTATCCGGGCATCGCGCCGTTCCTGCGCGGTCCCTACCCGACCATGTACGTCACCCAGCCCTGGACGATCCGGCAATATGCCGGCTTCTCCACCGCCGAGGATTCGAACGCGTTCTACCGCCGCAACCTCGCGGCCGGACAGAAGGGCCTGTCGGTGGCCTTCGACCTCGCCACCCACCGCGGCTACGACTCCGACCACCCCCGCGTCTCGGGTGACGTCGGCATGGCGGGCGTGGCGATCGATTCGATCTACGACATGCGCACGCTCTTCTCGGGGATTCCCCTGGACGAGATGACCGTGTCGATGACGATGAACGGCGCGGTTCTGCCGATCCTCGCCCTCTACATCGTCGCCGCCGAGGAGCAGGGCGTGCCGTCGCAGAAGCTCGCCGGCACCATTCAGAACGATATTCTTAAAGAATTCATGGTCCGCAACACGTACATCTATCCCCCCAAGGGATCGATGCGGATCATTTCCGATATTTTCGCGTATACCTCGAAAAATATGCCGAAGTTCAATTCGATCTCGATCTCCGGCTACCACATGCAGGAGGCGGGCGCGACGAACGACCTGGAGCTCGCCTACACGCTCGCCGACGGCGTCGAGTACATCAAGGCGGGCCTCGCGGCCGGGCTGACCATCGACCAGTTCGCCCCGCGCCTGTCGTTCTTCTGGGCGATCTCGACCAACTTCTTCATGGAGATCGCCAAGATGCGGGCCGCGCGCCTGATCTGGGCGAAGCTGGTCAAGAGTTTCGATCCGAAATCCGAAAAATCGCTGGCCCTGCGCACGCACTCGCAGACGTCGGGCTGGTCGCTCACCGCCCAGGACGTGTTCAACAACGTCACCCGCACCAACATCGAGGCGATGGCGGCGACGCAGGGGGGCACCCAGTCGCTCCACACCAACGCGCTCGACGAGGCGCTGGCGCTGCCCACCGACTTCTCGGCCCGGATCGCCCGCAACACGCAGCTGTTCCTGCAGCAGGAGAGCGGCACCACCCGGATCGTCGATCCGTGGGGGGGCTCCTACTACGTCGAGAAGCTGACCGCCGACATGGTCGCCCGGGCCTGGGAGCACATCCGCGAGGTCGACGGGCTCGGCGGCATGGCCAAGGCGATCGAGGCCGGCATCCCGAAGCTGCGGATCGAGGAGGCCGCCGCCCGGGCCCAGGCGCGGATCGATTCCGGCCGCCAGACCATCGTGGGCGTGAACAAGTTCCGGTCCGACGACGAGATGGCGATCGAACTGCTGCGGGTCGATAACGGCAACGTCCGCCGGCTGCAGATCGACAAGCTCAAGCGCCTGCGCGCCGAGCGCGACGAGGCCGCGGTGACGGCCCGGCTGGAGGCGCTCACCAAGGCCGCCGAGGGCACCGGGAACCTGCTGGAGCTCGCCGTCGAGGCGGCCCGCGCCAAGGCGACGGTGGGCGAGATTTCCGAGGCCCTGGAGAAGGCCTGGGGCCGGCATCGCGCCGAGATCCGCTCGATCTCCGGCGTCTACAAGCGCGAGGTGGGGGGCATGTCGCCTGTGGTCGAGGAAGTCCGGGCGCTGGTCGAGGCGTTCGAGGAGAACGACGGTCGCCGGCCGCGCATCCTGGTCGCCAAGATGGGCCAGGACGGGCACGACCGCGGCCAGAAGGTGATCGCCTCGGCCTTCGCCGATCTCGGCTTCGACGTGGATATCGGGCCGCTCTTCGCCACGCCGGCGGAGGCCGCCCGGCAGGCGGTGGAGAACGACGTGCACATCGTCGGCGTCTCGTCGCTGGCGGCCGGCCACCTGACGCTGGTGCCGGAGCTGAAGGCGGCGCTCACCGAACAGGGCCGCGACGACGTGATGATCGCCATCGGCGGCGTCATCCCGCCGGGCGACTACGAGGCGCTCACGGCGGCCGGCGCGGCGGCGATCTTCCCGCCGGGCACCGTGATCGCCGAGGCGGCCGCCAAGCTGATCCGCGCGCTGAACGACCGTCTGGGTTACGGGGCGCGGCAGGCGGCGGAGTAGGGAAAGCTTCCCGAGGCGGCCGGACCGGCCGCCTCGCCCCATGCCCACCCTGGCCCTCATCCTGAGGTGCCGGAGCGAAGCGGAGGCCTCGAAGGAGGCCTCCAGGGATCGCGGCGCGGTCCGGAAGGCTCCTTTAGGGCGGCTTCGCCGCACCTCGGGATGAGGGCGCGGGTCCGACGTCCGTGCCCGAGGACTCCGCTCAGTTCAGCGCCTGCGGATCCGCCTCCGTGAGGAAGGCCCCGACCTCGTGGAGGAACTGCATGCGGTTCTTCTCCATCATCACCGTGTGGGTGCCCTCGCCCAGCTCGACGAAGCGCTTGTAGGGCGCGTGCGTGAGCTTGGTGAAGTACTCCTGCGCCTGGTAGCTCGGCAGGTCAGCGTCCCATTCGGCGTGGATGATCAGCACCGGCACGCGGATCTCGCCGGGGTCGTAGAGCGGCTTGCCGGCCGCCCAGTAGGCGTCCTTGTCGGCGACCGTGCCGTTCGGCGCGCGCAGGACCGGCGGCGACCGCTTCGCCCCGGCCGCGTCGGTCGCGAAGGTCGCGTCGGCCCACTGGTCGAACCAGCCCGCCGGGATCAGGTCGGCCTGCTTGTCCTCGGGCACGCCGGTCAGCCAGCGGGCCCGGGCGCTGTCCCGGTTGACGGTGCGATAGGCCCCCACCTTGCCGCCACCGCCGATCAGCCCCGGGGTGCGCGCGAGCCATTGCGGCGCGTAGAGGACGAGGCGGTTGACGCTGTCGTTGTGGGTGCTGGTGTAGAGCCCCATGGTGGAGGTTCCCCACGACCAGCCCATGAGGTCGATCTTCTCGACGCCGCGCCGCTTCCGGATGAAGTCGACGACCTGCCCGACCACCTTGGCGGCGTCGGGCGTGCGCATGAGGGGCGGGTTGTCGTCCGGCGGCGCGTCCATGGCGGCCGGGCGCCCGGACAGGCCGTAGCCCGGCAGGTCCACGCAGTAGACGTCGAAGCCGAGGCCCGCGAGGTAATCCATGGCCGACATCCCGCCGAGCGGCAGGTCGAAGGCCGTGGAGGACGGGTAGGTGGAGCCGTGCACGTAGAGCAGGATCCGGTCGCCCGGGAACCGGTCGATCCCGGCGGGGCGCTTGTTGCGGACGTAGATCTCGACCCCCGGCTCGCTCCAGGGCAGGCGGAACTCCTCCATCGTCAGCCGGCTCGACGGCGCTGCCGCCGGGGCCGGGCTCGCCGCGACCGCGGCTCCCGCGGCGAGGGCTCCGATCACGTGGCGACGGGCCAAGCCCCCGGTCGGGCCCTTGCCCTCCCGCGCCCCGTTCGGATCGGTCTGCGCGCGTCTGTCCGCCATGGTTTCCTCCGGCCCGCCTTGCGTGGCGGCTCCGGCCATTCAATCGACGGGTCCCGGCCGGCGCAACGCTCGGCGGCACGGGCGGCCGGACAGCCGGCGCATTCCGTCGCCCGATGCGGCCAAACCGGGTGAAAAACGTCCGTCCCTGTCGCCGGGGCTGGTGACGCCGCGCCTCCGGACGGGCATGGAGGCGGGAGATCCCGGGAGACGCCCGCCCATGACGACTCCGAAGACCGTCGCGACCGCCGCCTTCTCCGACCAGAAGCCGGGCACCTCCGGCCTGCGCAAGAAGGTGCCGGTGTTCCGGCAGCCGAACTACGTCGAGAACTTCGTCCAGGCGATCTTCGACACCCTGCCCGACAAGGACGGGGCAACCCTGGTGCTGGGCGGTGACGGACGCTTCCTGAACCGCGAGGTGGTGCAGAAGACGCTGCGCCTCGCCGCCGGCAACGGGTTCGGACGGGTTCTGGTCGGGCGCGGCGGCCTGCTCTCGACGCCCGCCGCCTCCTGCGTGATCCGGAAATCCAAGGCGCTCGGCGGCATCATTCTCTCGGCGAGTCACAACCCGGGCGGGCCGGAGGGTGATTTCGGCATCAAGTTCAACGCCGCCAACGGTGGGCCGGCACCCGAATCCCTCACCGACGCGATCTTCGCGCGGGCCAGGGCCCTGACCGAGTACCGCCTCGTGGAGGCCCCGGACCTCGACCTCGACACCCTGGGCGAGACCCGCCTCGGCGCCATGACGGTCACGGTCATCGACCCGGTGGCCGACTACGCCGAGCTGATGCGCACGCTCATCGACTTCGACGCGGTGTCGCGCCTGTTCGCCTCCGGCTTCCGCATGCGCTTCGACGCCATGAGCGCGGTGACCGGACCCTACGCGACCGCCATCCTCGAAGGGATGCTCGGCGCCCCCGCGGGCACGGTGGTCAACGCCGAGCCGAAGGAGGATTTCGGCGGCCACCACCCGGACCCGAACCCCGTCCACTGCCACGACCTGTTCGACCTGATGCAGGGGCCCGACGCCCCGGATTTCGGCGCCGCCTCCGACGGCGACGGCGACCGCAACATGATCGTGGCGCCGGGCCTGTTCGTGACGCCGAGCGACAGCCTCGCGCTCCTCGCCGCCCATGCCCACCGGGCGCCGGGCTACGCGGGCGGGCTCGCGGGTGTCGCCCGCTCCATGCCGACGAGCCGCGCCGCCGACCGGGTCGCGGCCGCCCTCGGCATTGAGGCCTACGAGACGCCCACCGGCTGGAAGTTCTTCGGAAACCTCCTCGACGCGGGACTCATCACCCTGTGCGGCGAGGAGAGCGCCGGCACCGGCTCGAACCACGTGCGGGAGAAGGATGGGCTCTGGGCGGTGTTGCTGTGGCTCAACATCCTGGCGGCCACGGGCGAGCGCGCCGACGCGCTGGTGCGGGCGCATTGGCGCGCCTACGGGCGCGACTACTACGCCCGCCACGATTACGAGGAGGTCGACTCGGACGCCGCCAACGGCCTGATGGACGCGTTGCGCGAGAAGCTCGCCGGGCTTCCGGGCACGCGGATCGGCGACCTCACGGTGTCGACGGCGGACGAGTTCGCCTACCGGGATCCGGTGGACGGCTCGCTGACCGAGCGCCAGGGCATCCGGATCAACTTCGCCGAGGATGCACGGGCGGTGTTCCGGCTCTCGGGCACCGGCACCGCCGGGGCGACGCTGCGGGTCTACCTGGAGCGCTACGAGAACGCGCCGGACCGGCTCGACCTGCCCGTGGCCGAGGTCCTGGCCCCGGTGGCGGTCGCGGCCGGCGCGATCGCCGAGATCGCGCCCCGCACCGGCCGGGCCGAGCCGAGCGTGGTGACCTGAGGGGAGCGGGGGAGACCGGGTCTTCCGCCTGCGCCGGATGAACACGCCGCCTTTGCGAGCGCAGCGAAGCAATCCAGCGGCGCCACGCTCCGCGGCGGCGCGCCACCCGGGGTCGCTACGCTGCGCTCGCGATGACGGGGGGGGGGGGCGGATCGATGGGTCAGGCCGGCCGGCGCTCCGCCATGTCGGTCGCGAGATCCTTCACCATGTGCACGGTGACGTCGTCGTCCCGGATCCGGCCGGGTCCGGCGTAGCGTTCCTCCCGCTCCACCCGGTAGCCGAGCGATCCGTAGAGCCGCAGGTTCGCCGTGTACGCTCTGTGAGTGTAGAGCCGCAGCCGATCGAGCCCCGCCTCGGCCGCGATCGCCTCGGCCTGCCCCAACAGCCGGGTGCCGAAGCCCCGGCCCTGGAAGGCCGGATGCACCGCGACGTTGACGACCAGCAGATGGGCGGCCTCGAACTTCGTCTCGATCAGGCCGGCGAGATCCGGGCCGGCGATGAGCAGGTCGAAGCGGTCCTCCAACACCGCCTGCGCGTAATCCGCCTGCATGGGGATCGGCAGGCGACCGATCACCGGGATCCACTTGGTGTAGGCCGCCGCGACCAACTCCTGGATCGCTTTCGCGTCCGAGGGCTCACCGCGTCGGACCGCCACGGATTCGTCCATCTGACCTCTCACGGTTGACCACGGCGCCCCCGTCCCCTAAGACGCAGCCCGTCGATGGGGCTCCGCACGGGGCCCCGTCGCGTTTTCACGCGCACCCGTGGGCGGGATCTTCCCGCCCTGTCGTCCCGGACCGCGAAGGGCCGGGAAAAGGAGGGCGCGTTCCTCATTCTCGTCACGAGAGGACGCGAGAGTATGTCGAAGCGGATTCAGGCGAAGCACAAGCTCGACCGCCGCATGGGCCAGAACATCTGGGGCCGCCCGAAGAGCCCCGTCAACCGCCGCGAGTACGGCCCCGGCCAGCACGGCCAGCGCCGCAAGGGCAAGATGAGCGACTTCGGCACGCAGCTGCGCGCCAAGCAGAAGCTCAAGGGCTACTACGGCAACATCACCGAGAAGCAGTTCCGCCGCTACTACGCCGAGGCGATCCGCCTGCGCGGCGATTCCGGCGAGAACCTCGTCGGCCTGCTTGAGCGCCGCCTCGACGCCGTGGTCTACCGGGCGAAGTTCGTCGCGACCCCGTTCGCCGCGCGCCAGTTCGTCAATCACGGCCACGTCAAGGTGAACGGCGTCCGCGTCAACATCCCGAGCTACCAGGTGAAGGCCGGCGACCTGATCGAGGTCAAGGAGTCGTCCCGCCAGCTCGAGATCGTCATCGTGGCGACCCAGCTCTCCGAGCGCGACGTGCCGGACTACATCGAGGCCGACCACGCCAAGATGACCGCCCGCGTCACCCGCATCCCCAGCCTGTCCGAGGTACCCTATCCGGTGCAGATGGAGCCGAACCTCGTCATCGAGTTCTACTCACGCTGAGCCTGCGTCGATCTCCGGCGACCATGGAGGGGCTGCCCACCCGGGCGGCCCCTTCGCGTTTCCGGAACTGCATCCCGGACGGGGATCGCCCGCGTCGGCGACGATGCGGGACGATGCCGGGACAAGGGGCTGAATGAGGCCTCAGCAGCCGTGGCAGATCGAGCCCATCGTGTTGCGCATCTTGCTGTCCCAGGCCTTCGAGCGGGCCTCGGCGGCCTTCTGAGCCTTGATCATCTCCGCCTCGTTGATGGGGCGGGGCGGGAGTGCCGCGGCGCTGCCGGGCGGCTTGGTCTGGCCGGTGGGGGTGACGCGGCGGCCGCCGACAATGGGACCGGTCGGCGCCGGGGCCGCGGCGGCGCCCGGATTCGGGGCCGGGCCCTGGGCCAGCGCCGGCGGCGCCCCGAGCAGAAGGCTCAGTACAACCGCGTGACGAAGAACTGCCATGGACCTGCTCTCCCCGGCGAAGGACCGGATGCCCGTCCCGCCTCAACCGGTCGCGACCCTAGCCGATCCGCGCGTTGAAATCATGGCCTCGGGAGGCTCGCGATGAAGGAACCGTCTCCGCCCGGGAACCGCCGCGAGGCCGTGATCGCGGCCCTGCTCCGGCTCGCGCCGCGTCTGCCGGACTTCGAGGCCGAGGCCACCCTCGACCGGGCTCTGGCGAGCCCGGGCCTGCGCCGGGCCGCCCCGGAGACTGCCGCCCGCCTCGCCCTCGTAACCTACGCCCGCCACGTCTTCACCGACTACGACGACCTCCTCGCCGACGGATACGACCGGGACAGCGCCCGGCACTTCGTCCTCGACGACCTCAACGCCGCGCTGGCGGCCTGGGGCGCCGCGCCGGTCCCCGAAGATGTCCCCGAAAATGCCTCCGAAGATGTCCCCGAAGACGAGGCGGACGAGGCCGGTAACCCGGCGGACGACCCGCACTGAAATGGTCGCGCGGCTCCCCGCCATGCTGTAGGAGACCGGCCCGAGGCCGCCTCCGCGGCATACGACAACCGGCAGCAAAGACCATGAAGATCAGCGCGCGCAACGTCCTCAAGGGCACCGTGGTCTCGGTGGAGAAGGGGGCGACCACCTCCCACGTCAAGATCGAGATCAGCCCCGGCCAAGTGGTCACCGCCTCGATCACCAACGCGGCCGTCGAGTCCCTCAAGCTCGTCGCGGGCGGACCGGCCTACGCGGTGATCAAGGCCTCCGACGTGATGGTGGCGGTGGATTGAGGCGGCCGGGATCAGGCCTGGGCCTGGCGGGGGTGGATCTGCGATACGTCCCCTCCCCATTTCTCAGATCCTGAGGTGCGGATGGGACGGGCGGCCTTACGGGCCGTCGCGAGAGTCGGAAGCCGCTTTCGCGCCGCGGTCGGCCGCGGATAGAATGTGGTCCGGACAAGGAGTTCCGCGCGTGCAGAAGACCGTGCTCGGCATCGAGACCACCTGCGACGAGACCGCCGCCGCGGTGGTGTCGGTCGACGCGGAGGGCGTCGGGCAGATTCGCGCCAACGAGGTGCTGAGCCAGATCGCCGAGCACGCGGCCTATGGCGGCGTCGTGCCGGAGATCGCCGCCCGCGCCCATGTCGAGGTGCTGGACCGGCTCATCGCCCGCGCCCTCGACAGGGCCGGGATCGGCTTCCCGGATCTCGACGGCATCGCGGTGGCGGCCGGGCCCGGGCTGATCGGCGGCGTGCTGGTCGGCCTCGTCACCGCCAAGACCCTGGCGCTCGTGACCCGCAAGCCCCTGCTGGCCGTCAACCACCTGGAGGCCCACGCCCTCACCGCGCGGCTGACCGACGGGATCGCCTTCCCCTACCTGCTGCTGCTGGTCTCGGGCGGCCACACGCAGCTGGTGGCGGTGCGCGGTGTCGGCGACTACGTCCGGCTCGGCTCCACCATCGACGACGCGATCGGCGAGGCCTTCGACAAGGCCGCCAAGCTCCTCGGCCTCGGCTATCCGGGCGGCCCCGAGGTCGAGCGCATGGCCGAGGCCGGCGATCCCGAGCGCTTCGCCCTGCCCCGCCCGATGCTGGGCCGGCGCGAGGCCGACTTCTCCCTCTCGGGTCTCAAGACCGCCCTGCGCATCGAGGCCGAGCGGATCGCGCCGCTGGCCGAGCGCGACGTCGCCGACCTCTGCGCGAGCTTCCAGGCCGCGGTGGTCGACGTGGTGGTGGACCGCGCCCGGGTCGCCCTGCGGGCCTTCTCGGACGCGGCCGGACGGCCGACCGCCCTGGTGGCGGCCGGCGGCGTGGCGGCCAACGGCGCCGTCCGCCGGGCGCTGGCTGCCCTGGCGGGCGAGGCCGGCCTGAGCTTCGTCGCCCCGCCCCTGCCCCTCTGCGGCGACAACGGCGCGATGATCGCCTGGGCCGGGCTGGAGCGCCTGCGCCTCGGGCTGGTGGACGACCTCACCGCCCCCGCGCGGCCCCGCTGGCCGCTCTCGGCCGATCCGGCCCCGGCGGCGATCCCGATCGGATGACCGAGGCGGCGCGCCGCGCGCACTGGCGGGACTTGGTGGAGCGGCGCCTGCCGGAGGCCGCCCGTCCGGGCTGGCCTGTGCACCTCGACCACTGCTTCGCCCGCATCCTCCTGGACAATGCCTGCGGCGGACCCTGGCGCGACCACGTCCGACCGCCTGCCCACGCCACCCTGCCCCTGGACCAGCTGGAGGTGGCGATCGCCCTCGGCGAGGCCGTGCTCGCCGGCCACGCGGATCTCGTCCTCCTGAACCGCCGCTCGCTGGCGTGGCGCTGCAAGATCGCCGTCGCCCCGGTGCCCGCCGCCCTCCGGGACGGCGACCTGATCCTGCGCCGCTGGCGGCCGGACGATGCGGCGCCGTTCGCCGCGCTCAACGCCGATCCGGCGGTGATGGCGCACTTTCCCCGCCCCCGGACGGAGGCCGAGAGCGCCGCCGAGGCCGGCCAGTTCGACCGGCGCTTCGTGGCCGACGGATTCGGCCCCTGGGCCCTGGAGCACGAGGGCCGGTTCATCGGCTTCGCCGGCGCGATGCGGATCCTGCGCGCCCTGCCCTTTCCGGGCGGGGACCGGCCCGGGACCACGGTGGAGCTGGCCTGGCGCCTGGCGCGGAACGCCTGGGGTCGGGGCTACGCCACGCGCGCGGTGGGGCTCACCCTCGCCGACCTCGCCGACCGCTGCGGGATCCGCGCCGTCGTGGCCTTCACGGCGGCGGGCAACATCCGCTCCCGGGCCGTGATGGAACGCCTCGGCATGGCGCCCTCCGGAAGCTTTCCGCATCCGGCGGTGCCGGAGGGGCCGCTGCGCGACCACGTGCTCTACCGGCTCGACGGGGCGGACAAAGAGGAAGCGGCATGAGCGCGGAAACCGCGATCAACGTGGTGGGCGGCGGCGCCTGGGGGACGGCGCTGGCCAATGCCGCCGCCGGGGCCGGCCATCCCGTGACGCTGTGGCTGCGCGACGCGCAGGCCGCCGCCGCCCTCCAGGCGGGCCGCGAGAATCCCCGCTACCTGCCGGGCGTGCCGCTCCATCCGGGCATCCGCGCGACGGCGGACGCGGACACACTCGCCGGCGCCCGGGCGACCCTGCTGGTCGTGCCCGCCCAGACCGTGCGCGGCGTGCTGGAGGCCCTGCGCGATCCCCTGGCCACGGCCGGGCCGGTGATCCTCTGCGCCAAAGGCATCGAGCGCGGCAGCGACAGCTTCATGAGCGCCGTGGCGGCGGAGATCCTGCCGCCGAGGACGCCGGTGGCGGTCCTGTCCGGCCCGAGCTTCGCGGCCGACGTCGCCCGCGGCCTGCCCACCGCCGTGACCCTGGCGGCCGCCGATCCCGGCCTCGCCGCGTCCCTGAGCGGGCTGCTGTCGGGGCCGAGCTTCCGGCTCTACCACACCGACGACGTGCGCGGCGTCGAGATCGGCGGCGCCGGCAAGAACGTGCTGGCCATCGCCTGCGGGATTGTGGCGGGGCGCGGCCTCGGCGAGAGCGCCCGGGCGGCGCTGATCGCCCGGGCTTTCGCCGAGCTGATGCGCTTCGCCCGCGCCTTCGGGGGCCGGGCGGAGACGCTGATGGGTCTCTCGGGGCTCGGCGACCTCGTGCTCACCGCCTCCTCGCCGCAATCGCGCAACTTCGCCTTCGGCCAGCGCCTCGGGGCCGGCGCGAGCCCTGAGGCGGCCGCGGGCGGCAAGCTCGCCGAGGGCGCGTTCACGGCCGCGGCGCTGGCCGGGCTGGCAGCGGCGAAGGGCGTCGAGATGCCGGTGGCGGAAGCCGTCGCGGCGATCGTGGCGGGGACGGCCGGCGTGGACGACGTGGTCGCGGGCCTGCTGGCCCGGCCGCTGCGCGGGGAGACCGACTGAGCCCGCGCCCGGGAAGGGCCACGAACCTGCCGGGCCCCGGGGCCGAGGCGGCCGGCCCCGGCGCGATGAGCCTCACGCCACCGAGGCCACCCGCTCCTCTGCGGCACCGTGGGTGTGATCGGCGAACTGCGCGATCGGCGCGGGCCGGCCCAGCAGGTAACCCTGCGCGAGGGTGCAGTGCTCCCGCGCCAGGAACGACAGCTCGTCGGCCGTCTCCACACCCTCCGCCACCACGGCGAGCCCGAGGCCCCGCCCCAGGCCCAGGACGGAGCGCACGATGGCGGCGCCCTGCGGGTTGCTGTGGACCGCCTTGATGAACGAGCCGTCGATCTTGATCCGGTCGAACGGGAAGGAGCGCAGGTTCGACAGCGAGGAGTAGCCGGTGCCGAAATCGTCCATGGCGATCCGCACGCCGAGCGCCTTGAGCTGGCGCAGGGTGAGCAGCGCCCTGGCCGGATCCCGGATCAGGGCCGTCTCGGTGATCTCGATCTCCAGGCGCTCAGCCTTCAGGCCCGTCTCGAACAGGATGCCGTGGACGAACTGCACGAAGTGCGGGTTGTGGAGCTGAACCGCCGAGACGTTGACGGCGATCGCCAGCGGCTGCGGCCATCCGGCGGCCGTCCGGCACGCCTCCCGCAGCACCCAGGCGCCGATCTCGAGGATCGCCCCGGTCTCCTCGGCGATCGGCACGAACAGGGCCGGCGAGACGCTGCCGCGTGCCGGGTGACCCCAGCGCAGCAGCGCCTCGAAGCCCGTCACCGCGCCGGTCTCGATCTGGGACTGCGGCTGGTAGACGAGTTCCAGCTCCCCGCGGGCCACCGCGTGACGCAGGTCGTGCTCCAGCATGCGCCTGTCGCGGATCTGCGCGCCCATGCTGGCGTCGTAGCGGCGGCAGGTGCCGCGGCCCTCGGCCTTGGCCCGGTACAGGGCGGCGTCGGCGTAGCTGAGGAGCGCGCGCTGGTCCTGGGCGTCGTCGGGGTAGACCGCGACGCCGATGCTGGTGGCGATCACCGGGCCGGAGGCCGCCGGCACCGCCGCCAGGGTCGCCAGGATCCGTTCGGCCAGCCGCTCGGCCGACCCGTCCGCGCATCCCGGCCCCTGCGGCGTGAGGATGGCGAACTCGTCGCCGCCCAGCCGCGCCATCAGCTGGTTGCCGTCGAGCAGGCCGCCGACCCGGAGAGCGAGGTCGCGCAGCATCGCGTCTCCGGCCGCGTGGCCGTACAGATCGTTGACCTCCTTGAACCGGTCGAGGTCGAGGCACAGCACCGCGAGCTTCGTGCCCTGGACGTCGGCGGCGCGCGTCTCGCGTTCCAGGCGAGCGTGAAAGCTGGTGCGGTTGGCGAGTCCCGTGAGCGCGTCGTGGTGGGCGAGATAGTGGATCTCGCTCTCGGCCCGGCGCCGCGCGCGCAGGTCGCGCACCGCGACGGCGTGGTGCGGCTGGCGCCCGTACTCGGCCACCGGGCGCATGATCACCTCGACCGGGATGGTGGCGCCCCCCGCCTGGACCAGCTCGGATTCCACCGGCTGATCGGCCGTCCCTGTGCCGGCGGCGAAACCCGGCAGGAACGCGGCAAGGCTCGCCCCGGCCAGGGCATTCGCCTCGGCGCCCGCGAGGCGGGCGAAGGCCTCGTTGGCGCTGACGATCTGGCCGGCGCGGCACACGACGAGCCCTTCCACGGCCGCGTTAGCGAGGCTGAGCAGGCGCTCGCGCTCGATCTCGGCGCGCTTGCGCTCGCGCAGGTCGAGCAGCAGGGCGGCCCCGGCGGTGAGCAGGATCAGGCAGCTCGCCAGCGCCACGGCGGCCGCGAGCCACTCGGTCCGGATCGCGCTCTCCGGGATCGCGACGGCCGGGTCGGGCACGAGGGTCACCGCGCCCATGCCGGTGAAGTGGTGGCCGCAGATCGCCAGGATCAGCAGCGCCGCACCCAGGCATCGGCCCCGTGCGGTGCGCGCCGACAGGCCGACCAGCAGGGATGCGCCTCCAAGCGAGGCGCCGATCACCACCGAGGCGGCCACCAGCGCCGGGTTCCAGATGAGGTGCCCGGGGACCTGGTAAGCCGCCATGCCGGTGTAGTGCATGGCGGCGATGCCGCCGCCCGCCACCGCGCCCCCGAGCGCAGCCCGGACGTTTCCCCCGGTCGTGGCCAGGGCGAAGCCGAGGCCGGTGATCGCGACCGCGTCCGCGTAGGACAGGAGGGTCAGGCCGATTCCGTAACCCGAGGGCAGGTGCGGCTCGAAGGCGAGCATCGCCAGGAAGTGCGTCGCCCAGATGCCGGAGCCACCCGCCGCCGCCGCGACCGCGAGCCAGGTGAAGCGGCTGCGCCCGCCAGCCCGGCCAGCATGGGTCAGCAGCGCCATGGCGGTGGTGCTGGCCAGCGTGCAGACCAGCGCCGCCAGCGCTACCAGCCACAAGTTGTGTTCCCCGACGAAGCAACCGAGAACGGTCAGCATGTGGACGTCGTACTTCTACTCTGAGGTGTAGTTACAAGATTTTCGCAGATAGGATTTAATATTCATACAACGACCCGGTCTTGACCTTGCCGAATAGGGTTGTGGTCGCATCCTGATCGCTGGACGCCCGAGAAAGAGCCTGGGCGACGGGTCTGCGCGGAGCCCGGCGGCGGTGGTCTGTCCGTCGGGGATGAAGCTGCGCTATGGCGGGATGTGCCGCCGGGATCGGGCGGTTCCGGGAATCTCAGCGATGGCGTACTGGCTGTTCAAATCCGAGCCCGCGACTTGGTCGTGGGATCAGCAGGTCGCGGCCGGGGAGACCGGGACCTTCTGGAACGGCGTGCGCAACCACCTCGCCAAGCAGCAGCTGATGGCCATGCAGGTCGGCGAGCGGGGCTTCTTCTACCACTCGAACGAGGGCAAGGCGGTGGTCGGGATCGTCGAGGTGATCCGGCCCTACTATCCCGACCACACCGACGAGACCGGCCGCTTCGGCATGGTCGACGTGCGGGCGGTCCGGGCGCTTCCCCGGCCGGTGACGCTCGACGCGATCAAGGTCGATCCGGCACTGGCCGCCATGGTGCTGGTGAACAACTCCCGCCTGTCGGTGCAGCCTGTGACTGAGGCGGAGTGGGCGCGGGTCTGCGCGCTCGGAGGGGTGGGCTGAAGCGGTCTGCGCCGCGATCGCTCCGACACGCTTCGTCTCTGCTGCGCGGCGCTCGCAGAGACGTCAGATCCCCTGGCTCACGCTGCCCGATTGAGCGAGCCCACGGACGGCAGCATCTCCTCGGCGACGTCGACGGCCGGCAGCGTGTCCATCACCCGGGTCGCTGGCAGCGTCACCACCACCTCGGTGCCCTCCCGGGGCTTCGAGGTCAGCTTGAACCGTCCGCCGTGCAGCTCGATCAGTCCCTTGACGATCGGGAGGCCCAAGCCCGACCCCTGCTCGGCGGTCTTGATCGCCAGGGAGCCGCGGCCGAACGACGACAGGACGGTGCCGAGTTCGTCCTCCGGGATGCCGGGCCCGCTGTCCTTGACCGAGACGTACTGCCCGCCCGAGGCGGTCCAGCCGACCTTCAGCCAGATCTCGCCCCCCGGTGGGGTGAACTTCACGGCGTTCGACAGGAGGTTGAGCACGATCTGGCGCAAAGCCCGCTCGTCCGCCCAGAGGCGCGGGAGGGAATCGTCGACGAGGTCGTGGAAAGTCTGGTTCTTCGCCTTGGCGCGCAGCCCCATCATGTGGCGGCACTCCTCCACCACGTGGGCGAGCTGGACCGCCTCCTCGTTGAGTTCGTAGCGCCCCGCCTCGATGCGCGAGAGGTCGAGAATCTCGTTGATGAGGTTGAGGAGATGCAGCCCGCTGTCGTGGATGTCGTTCGAGTACTCGCGATAGGAGGGCGCCGCGTGGGCGCCGAACACCTCGTTCTTCATCACCTCCGAGAAGCCCAGGATGGCGTTGAGCGGCGTGCGCAGCTCGTGGCTCATGGTCGCGAGGAAGCGGGACTTGGCGAGGTTCGCCTCCTCGGCCCGGCGGCGGGCCTCGTCGGAATTCGCCTTGGCCTGCTCCAGCTCGCCGAACATCGCGTCCTTCTCGGCGCGGGAGCGTAGGGCGCCCACCGTCGAGGCGTAGAGATGGCGGGACAGGCCGAGGAAGAAGAGCTGCGCGCCGCCGGCCATCACGACGAGCATCAGCCCGTTCATCTCCCCCGAGAAGGCGGAGAGCGAGACCGTGGCGAGCGCCAGGGGGACCAGGGCGGCGACGGCCGCCAGCGGCACCGTCGCGGCCAGCATGGTGGTGACCGCGGAGGCGATGACGAGGCCGAACAGCGCGAAGGTCCAGCCCCCGGTGGCGCCGAGGCCGATCATCGCCGACCACGACAGGCTCTGCAGCACCTCGCCGATCAGAAAACGGCGGCGCCAGTGGGCCAGAGGACTCGTCGCCGGGTCGGCGCGCAGGAAACGGCGGCTCAACGTGGTGTTGAGCGAGATCATCAGGACGACACCCAGGGCCCAGGCCGCCGCCACCGCCGGGGCGATCCACACGGTCGCCGCCGCGGCGAGCACGGCCGCGAACAGCACCAGCGGGATGCCCGCCCCGGCCCGGTACTGGGCGTAGTGGCGCAGCAATTCATAGTCGAAGGCCCGTTCCAGGCCGGTCTGAGAGGTCAGCTTCTCGCGGGCCGAGCGGATCTCGCGGGCAACCCCGAGGCGGCGCGCCGCCTCCTCCGTCGAGGGGCCGCGACCGCGCTGAACCATCTCGACGGTGAGATCGGACATCGCGTCTTGAAACTCGAAACTGGTGTCGGCTCGGAATCGCTCCGTGAGGATGCGGCGGATGTGTTAAGAAGGGGCTGCCGGTATCGTTCGGATCTTACGCAACCGGCCTGTCGCGAGGCTGTCTTCAGGTTGCGCGCGGACCAGGTCGACGTGCGGTGCCGCACATCGCGCCGGCCGGGGTGAACGCTACGGTCGTGGCGACCGCGGTGCCCGATCGAGGCCGCGCATCGGGCTCCGGTGGGTCCGGACGCACGCGTCGAGGAAGGGCCGCCGACCATGCCGAAGCTCACCGTCAACGGAGTCGCGCACGAGATCGACGCCGACCCGGACATGCCCCTGCTCTGGGTGCTGCGCGACCGGCTCGACGCCACCGGCACCAAATATGGCTGCGGCATCGCCCAGTGCGGTGCCTGCACGGTCCACCTCGACGGCCAGCCGGTCCGCGCCTGCCAGACGAAGATCGGCGACGTCGGCACCGCGCAGGTGACCACCATCGAGGGCGTGTCGGGCCGGGTGGCTGAGGCGGTCCAGGCGGCGTGGCGCAAGCTCGACGTCGTTCAGTGCGGCTACTGCCAGTCCGGCCAGATCATGTCGGCGATCGGCCTGCTCTCGGGCAACGCCAAGCCGAGCGACGCCGACATCGACGGGGCCATGGACGGCAACATCTGCCGTTGCGGCACCTACCAGCGTATCCGCGCCGCGATTCACGAAGCCGCGCGCAGCCTCGCCTGATCCGTCCCGGCGCCCACCTTTCCCCGCCCGCCCCCGCGGTCCCGACCGGAGCCTCGCCGCCATGCTGAACGCCCGTCGACCGAACCCCCTCCCCGTCCGTCCCAGCCGCCGCGGCCTGCTCGCCGGCGCCGGCGCCCTCGTGGTCGCGTTCCGGTTCGATCCCAAGCCCGCCCGGGCGGCGTCGGGCCCGAACCTCGCCGACGTGAAGGCGCAGCCCAACGCCTTCGTGCGGATCGGTGCCGACGACACCGTCACGGTGGTGATCAAGCACCTCGACATGGGCCAGGGGAACACGACCGGGCTCGCCACGATCCTGGCCGACGAGCTCGGCGCCGACTGGGCTAAGGTCCGCACCGAGTTCGCGCCCGCCGACGCGGCGCTCTACAACAACACCTTGATGGGCCCGATCCAGGGCACCGGCGGCTCCACCGCGGTAGCCAATTCCTGGTTCCAGCTGCGCAAGGCGGGCGCGGCCGCCCGCGAGATGCTGATGGCCGAGGCCGCCTTCCGCTGGAAGGTGCCGGTCTCGGAGATCACCGTCGCGGATGGCGTCGTGCGCCACGCGCCCTCCGGCCGGCAGGCCCGGTTCGGGGAGCTGGCGGCCTCGGCGGCCTCCCTGCCGGTCCCGTCCGAGCCGCGGCTCAAGGACCCGAGCGAGTGGCGGCTGATTGGCCAGAAGATCCCGCGCCTCGACTCGGTCGCCAAGACCAACGGCACGGCGGTCTATTCCCTGGATATCCGCCGCCCGAACCAGGTCACTGCCGTGGTGGCCCGGGCGCCACGCTTCGGCGCCACCGTGACGTCGTTCGACGCCACCGCCGCCCGCAAGGTCGCGGGCGTCCTCGACGTGGTGCAGGTGCCGACCGGCGTGGCGGTGATCGCCCGGGACACCTGGGCGGCCATGAAGGGCCGCGAGGCGCTCACGGTCGCCTGGGACGACAGCACCGCCGAGACCCGCTCGTCCGACGCGATCCTCGCCGAGTACCGCGAGCGGGCCAAGGCTCCCGGCCTCACGGCGTCCGAGCGCGGCGACCCGCAGGCGGCGCTGAAGGGCGCCGCCAAGGTGATCGAGGCCGAGTTCACCTTCCCCTATCTCGCCCACGCGGCGATGGAGCCGCTCAACGCCACGATCGAGAAGGCGGCCGATGGCGGCTACGACGTCTACGCCGGCTTCCAGTTCCAGACCGTCGAGCAGGCCACCATGGCGGCGATCCTCGGGGTGACGCCCGACCGGGTGCGGCTGCACAGCAACTGGGCCGGCGGCTCCTTCGGCCGCCGGGCGACGCCGACCGCCGACTACCTCGCAGAGGCCGCGACCGTCCTGAAGGCGTCGGGCGAGAAGGCCCCCGTGCACCTCGTCTGGACCCGCGAGGACGACATGGCCGGCGGCTACTATCGCCCGACCGTGCTGCACAAGGTCCGCGCCGGGATCGACGGCAGGGGCGCGGTGGTCGGCTGGGACCACGTCATGGTCGGCAAGTCGATCATGATCGGCTCGCCCTTCGAGGCGATGATCGTCAAGAACGGCATCGACGCCACCACCGTGGAGGGCGCCTCCGACACGCCCTACGCGCTCCCGGCCTACCGGTTCGGCGTCCATAACGGCCGCGAGGGCGTGCCGGTCCTGTGGTGGCGCTCGGTGGGCCACACCCACACGGCCCACGTGATGGAGGTGATGATCGACGAGCTGGCCCATGCCGCCAACGTCGATCCGGTGGCCTACCGGCTGTCGCTCCTGACCCAGGCGCCGCGGCTCGCCGGCGTGCTCAAGCTCGCCGCCGAGAAGGCCGGCTGGAGCGCCAAGCCCCAGGATCAGGGGCGCGGCTTCGGGGTGGCGGTCCACGAATCCTTCGGCTCCTACGTCGCCATGGTGGCCGACGTGACCGCTCAGGAGGCGGCGGTCCGGGTGAACCGCATCGTCGCCGCGGTGGATGTCGGCGTGGCGGTCAACCCGGATGTGATCCGCGCGCAGGTCGAGGGCGCGGTGGGCTTCGCCCTGTCGGCGGTGCTCAGGAACCGCATCACCCTGAAGGACGGGCAGGTGCAGGAGCACAATTTCGACGCCTACGAGCCGACCCGGATGAGCGAGATGCCGACGGTCGAGGTGCACATCGTGCCGAGCCAGGTGGCGCCCACCGGGATCGGCGAGCCGGGCGTGCCGGTGCTGGGGCCGTCGATCGCCAACGCGGTCTTCGCCGCCACCGGCCGGCGCCTGCGCTCGCTGCCCCTCGACCTGTCGAGCGTGAAGGGCGCGTGAGGAATCGCACGTTCAAGCGTCCATCGGCGGCGTAAGACGGAGGGGCCTTCCCCCCAAGGCAAGAGACCCGACTGACGACGGCGCGGCGCGACACCGCGCCGTTTCTTTTTGGGGTCGTCCGATCCCATCTCAGGCGGATGCCCGCCTTCGACGACACCGCCGCGCGCTTGCGCGCCTGCCGCCTCTGCCGGGACACACCGCTCTACGGCCAGCCCCTTCCCCAGGAGCCCCGGCCCATCGTGCAGGGATCGGCCACGGCCCGGCTCTGCATCGCCAGCCAAGCCCCCGGCACCCGCGCGCATCGCACGGGGCAGCCCTTCACCGACCCGTCGGGGGTGCGCCTGCGATCCTGGCTCGGGCTCGACGAGGCGCGGTTCTACGACCCCAGCCGGGTCGCTATCGTGCCGATGGGCTCGTGCTTCCCGGGCCTCGACGCCAAGGGCGGCGACCGGCCGCCGCGGCGGGAATGCGCCGAGCGCTGGCGGGCGGAACTCTTCTCCGGCCTGCCGGACCTGGAACTGATCCTGGTGATCGGCCAGTACGCGCAAGGCTGGCATCTCGGACGGATGGAGGGCGGGCTCACCGGCACCGTGCGGCGCTGGCGGGAGATCCTGTCCGAGCCCCGCCGCCCCCGGGTCCTGCCCCTGCCTCACCCGTCCTGGCGCAACAACGGCTGGCTCAAGCGCGAGCCCTGGTTCGAGGCTGAGCTGCTGCCGGTGCTGCGGGACGCGGTGGCGCGGGTGATGGCGGGGTTAGACTTCCCCGGCGGGTCAGGGAGGGCGTCAACAGGATCCTCCCGCATTGACAGGCGTCGCCGGCCCGTGATCCGTGCCGCGACCCCGAAGGACCTCCGATGACCGAGATTCCCGATCCCCGCGACCGCCTGATCGTGGCCCTCGACCTGCCGAGCGTGCCGGCCGCCGAGGCGCTGATCGACCGGATCGGCGACGCCGCGACCTTCTACAAGATCGGCTACCAGCTCGGCTACGCGGGCGGCCTCGCGCTCGCCGAGCGGCTGGCGGCCCGCGGCCTCAAGGTCTTCCTCGACCTGAAGCTCCACGACATCGGCAACACCGTGGAGGCGGGCGTGCGCTCGGCGTCCGGCTCCGGCGCCACCTTCCTCACCGTCCACGCCTACCCGCAGACCATGCGGGCGGCGGTGCGCGGCCGGGGTGCGGGGCTCAAGATCCTCGCCGTGACGGTGCTCACCTCCTACGACGATGCCGACGCCGCGGAAGCCGGCTACGGCCTGCCGGTGGCGGATCTCGTCGCCAAGCGCGCCGCCCAGGCCGCCGAGATCGGCATCGACGGGCTGGTCTGTTCCGCCGCCGAGGCGGGCTCGGTCCGGCGTATCGTCGGCCCGGACCGGCTGATCGTCACCCCGGGAATCCGCCCGGCGGGCGCCGAGGCCGGCGATCAGAAGCGGGTCATGACGCCCGGCGACGCCCGCAGGGCCGGGATCGACCACGTGGTGGTCGGGCGCCCGATCACCGGCGCGGCGGACCCCCGCGCGGTGGCGCAGGCGATCGTGACGGACCTCGCCTGACATCTCGTCCAACGCCCGGCGGGATTGCCTTCGCGCGGATCGGATCCACTTCGCTCCGCAAGGCAGGAGGCGCAGCATGACCAAGGGCTACTGGATCGCGCGGGTCGATGTCCGCGACGCGGAGGCCTACAAGGATTACGTGGCGGCCAACGGCGCGGCCTTCGCGAAGTTCGGCGGGCGCTTCCTCGTGCGCGGGGGCGCCCACGAGGCGGTGATGGGCCCGGCCCGGTCCCGCAACGTGGTCATCGAGTTCCCGAGCTACGCCGACGCCCTCGCCTGCTGGAACTCCGACCTCTACCAGGCCGCCAAGGCCAAGCAGCGCGGCGGCGTCGAGGCCGAGATCCTGGTGATCGAGGGCTATGACGGCCCGCAGCCCGCCGCCTCCCAGCCGGCGCCGGAGGCCGGGCCGGCCTCCGAATAGGCGGCTCCGCCGCGCCCGGAGCAGCCTAGGGGCGTCCGGGGGCCTCAGGCGCGAGGCTGCGCAGCAGGAACGCCGTCATCACCTCCACGGGCGGCACCGGCTGGAGGGTGGAACTGCCCACCAGCAGCGGGTGGGTGTAGCGGGCGATGGCGGTGTGGATGCAGGCTGCCGCCTCGGCCGGATCGGCGGCCTCGAACGCGCCCCGCGCCACGCCCTCACGGATGATCCGCTCGAACCCGGCGGTGATCCGGGCGACGTGGTGGCGGCAGACCTCCCAGCTCTCCACCATCGCCGCCTCGATCATCTCGTGCAGGCGGGGAAACGTCTCGCAGCGGCGGGTGCAGTCGCGATGGAGGGTCTCGATCGCCGCAACGAGACGCTCGGTGGCGTCGAGGCCCGGCCGGTCGGCGATCTCGGAGATGACCGCCTCGCTCTCGCCGATCAGGCGCTCCAGCACCGCTTCGTTGATCGCCTTCTTCGAGTCGAAGAAGCGGTAGACGTTGGCCGGGCTCATCTTCAGGGTCCGGGCGATGTCGGCCACGGTGGTCTTCTGATAGCCGATCTCGCGGAAATACGTGTCCGCCGTCGCGAGGATGCGGCTCCGCGTGTCGGGCGCGCACTCCTCCGCGATCAGGTGGGTCGTATCATCCAGGGACATGCGTCCTCACTAGGCCATGCGGGCGCGGAGCGTCAAAGACGCGAGCCCGGATCCGGTTCCCCCTGCGGCCGCTGCGCGCGCCCGGAACCCGCCCCGGCGGCACTCATTGCCCGCTCGACGGTGCCCGTCCGCGGCGCGCCCTGATGAGCCTTGATGGGATCGACGATGAGCTTCACCGACACCCGTGCCCTCGTCACCGGGGCCGATTCCGGCATCGGACGGGCGACTGCGGAGCTGCTGGCCCGCGAAGGTGCAGACGTGGCGATCACCTACCACACCGACGAGGCGGGCATCCGTGAGACGGCCGCGCGGGTTGAGGCCGCCGGCCGCCGGGCCCTTGTCCTGCAGCTCGATGTCGGCGACCCGGCCGCAGTCGCGGCCGCCTTCGACCGGATCGGCAGCGAGTTCGGCACCCTCGACATCCTCGTGGCCAATGCCGGGCAGGCCATGAGCGGCATGCCGGTCGTCGAGATGGACGACACCGTGCTGGAACGGATCCTGCGGGTGAACCTGATGGGGCCGCTGTTCTGCGCCCGCCCCTTCATCAAGATGCGCCGGGCCCAGGGTGGGAACGGCAAGATCGTGTTCGTCTCCTCCGTGGCCCAGCACCTGCCGACTCCGGAGAGCGCGCCCTACGGCATGTCGAAGGCGGGCCTCGGCTCCCTCTGTCGTTCCCTCTCGCGGGAACTCGCCGAGGACCGGATCAACGTCAACAGCGTCGCCCCGGGCCTGATCGAGACGCCGATGACCTCCGACCGCTTCGAGAAGCCGGAGGTGCTCGAGCAGTCGCTGGAGCGGATCCCGTGGCACCGGGCCGGCCAGCCGGAGGAGATCGCCCGGGCGATCCTCTACCTCGCCTCGGACGCGGCCGATTACGTCACCGGTCACACACTCGTGGTCGATGGCGGGCTGACGATGCAGTGGGGCGGGGCCTGAAACGACGAACGGCGCCGGACTCGCGTCCGGCGCCGCGCGGCGGCTTGGGTCAGGGACGGCGTTACGAGCCGAACTGCGAGCCCAGCCGTTCCAGGTACTCGGCGAGGTCGACGCCGCCGACCCGCTTGCCGTAATCGAAGCGCATGCCCTGGCGGATGTCGACGCTGGCATCGCGGGTCGTCAGGGTGAAGGGCCGGACGCACACCCAGGCCCCGTCACGGCGGTGCTCGAAGTACCCGAGGATCTCGTGCTTGGCCATGATCTGTCCTCCGAAACCGTGTTTGGGGATATAACGGCCGCGCTGGCCCGCGGTTCGCGTGGCGCGACTGTTTTTCGCGACGGGTCCGGGGACGATGGGAGTGTTCGTGGTCCTGAGGGACCGGACAGGTGCGGCCAGGTCTCGCTGCGGGCCGGATCGGATCCGCCTGGACTTGCCTTAAGCTTGGCCGCTGCCGCGTGAATGCTCGGTGCAGCGCACAAACCGGTCAGTGCCAGCGGTCGAGGATCTCGGCGGTCGTCATCGTCTCGACCTGATGGCCGTAGCGCATCCGGTACATCAGGAGCAGCGCGTCGTGCGCCTCGTCGCAGGAGCTGCAGAGCCCGTCCGAGGCCAGCACGATCCGGTAGCCAAGGTCGACGCCGCCGAGCACCGCGGCCAGCACGCAGACATCCGTCTCCGCCCCGGTGACGATCAGGGTGTCGATGCCCCGGGCCTGGAGGCGCGCGTCCAGATCCGTGTCGAGCCACGGCGAGTAGACCAGCTTGTCGAGGATCTCCGCGGGCGGCGCCAGCCGCGCGAGGTCCGGCACGAGGTCGATCAGGCCGGGGTCGAGGCGTTCCCGGGTCATGTCCGCCCACCGCTCCGAGTAGGTCGCCCAGGTGCCGCGCCCCTCCCCGGGCCGGGCAGCCGGGATGAAGCGGGTGAAGATGGTCCGCTCCGGACGTGCCGAGGCAAGCCGGCACACATAAAGAAGAACCCGCATCATCCAAGGTGTCTGCCAGTCGGTGGGCTCCGCGAACATGCGCTGCATGTCCACGCAGAGGTGGACGCAGCCGTCCCCCAGAGGCTTGCTGGACGAGGCGCCCTCCTGGCCCCTGTGGTCCGTCGATCGAGCGCTGCCTGTGTCCATCTCCGCGCAATCAGGCAGGGTGGGTGTTGTTCCTGCGGCAGAATGGGGCGCCGCGCGTCGCCGGAGGGCGCCTTCCGGCGCACCCACGACCCGACGCGAACGGCACCCCGTCCGCCGGGGCTGGCCGGCGCCGCGCCCGGGGGCGGCGCCGAACCCGTGCTCCGATGCTGTTCCTCCCGCCGAGCCGGCTTCCACCTCGGCGGGGCGCCCTACCGGTCCGCCTTCTCGCCGGCCGTGGTGAGCTGGAGGTAGCGCTCCGTGGTCGGGCGGATCAGGTTACGCACCGCCTCCGCCATGGTCTGCTCCTCCTTCAGCGACTGCTGGAAGGCCGTCCGGTGACCCTGCTGGCCGGCCGCGTCGCCGATGGTGAGAAGCGACTCGTAGGCCGCGATCTCGAAGTTCTCGAAGGCGTGGTTGGCGTAGGTGTTCTTCAGGATCTCGTCCTGGGCCGGCGTGTGTCCCAGAGCCATCATGTTGCCGACGAAGCCCAGGAACCCCTCCTTCAGGGCCGAGGGGCTGTCGCCGAGGCTCTGGAGCGCCTCCTCCAGGCGCTGGCGCTGGCCGTGCGTCTCCTCGATATGGCGGCGGAGGGCTTGCTCCATCTCCGGGTAGCGCTCGAGGCGCTCGACCTGCCGCTCCATGATCTGCAGCGCCTGCATCTCCAGGGCGTGGGTGTTCTTCAGGGCCGTGACGTAGATCTCGCGCGCGTCCATTGCCATGGTCGTCACCTCTGCTCCGTTGCGGGCTCGGGCGGCCCAGTCACCCGGGGAACCCAAACGCTGGACGGCCAAGTTCCTGGCGGACCACCGCGGGCTTCGGCGCGGCTCCGCGCCCGATGCGCGGGGCGGGGCGAGACAGGCCGGGTGCCGCCCGGGGGCGGGATGGGATCGCCGGACCCCCTTCCTGCGGCGATCTGCGCCGGCACCGGCTCGCGGTCGTGAGCACCGCGCAGCGGGGCCCGGGCGTGACCGGCGGCTCAAGCCGCATCGACCTGCCTGAGGGCTCAAGCGTACCCGTCATGCGCCTGTCGGCACGGTGCCCGGATCTCCGCCACCCCTGCCGGGTTGACTGAACGGGACGCGACTATAAGCCTGGAGCCCCGCAAGCGCGGCGACGCCGACGGATCAGGACTGCGCGATCTCGAAGGAGTCGTCGAAGGAGCCGCCGATCTCGGACGGCCCGCGCTGACGCCCGCGCGACGAGACCATCGCGCAGACGGCACGCGGCTTGCCGAACGACACGGGCCGTCCGGTCGAGATCGAGAAACACGAGCCCAGCGGGATCGGGAAGAGGATCCGCAAACTTTGAGCCGGCCGAAGCCTGCCGATCCCATTCGGACACGGCGTTGGGGGAGCGGCCGCTGCGTCCAGCGCGCACGGGCCGGCGCTCTGACCTTCGCGCCCGCCTTCGCGCCCGCGGCCGGTCGCGACTGGGCTGAGCCCTACCGGTGCGCCATGCAGGCCTTCATGAATTCCTCGCGCTGCGGCGCGTTCATCTGGTTGAACCGCCCCGGATTCCGGCCGGCCGTCGTGTAAAGGCCCTTCGCCTCCGCTTCCTTCAGGCACGCCTCCCGCTTCGGGTTGGCCTGCGCGCAGGCTTGCGTGAGCGGAAGGAGGACAAGGATTGAGGCGACGAAGACAGTTCTCATGAGGTCCGATCTCCCGCAACTGAGCGCTAACGAGATCGCGAAAACTGTCTTCGAACAAGACATCAATGGGTGGCTCCAGTTATTGTGATCGGGCCGCTGGTCGGTCGTTCGCAATCCGCCTGCCGGAGCGTTCCCCAATGGGAGGCGTCGGGGCTCAGCGGCGGTCCGTACACGCGGCGCATGGAGCGGCGCGGTCCGTCGTCGTGCCGTTCCCGATTCGCCGCGAGCAGGAAGGACGCGATCAGCATCGCGCACGGAGGCCAAGGATCACGATCGATGGAGCGAACATCGGCAAATGAACGACTTTTGATCGTGATCGCTACGTCGCTCGTCATGGCAAACGAGGCGTCAACGGCCGACCGGATCGTGCCGGCCGCCGCGCGCCGGCACCCCCGCCCGGGGGCGACCACCGACATCGTGGCCGTCATCGTTACGGTGGCGCGCAGGTTCGGAGATAGACGGGACCGAAGATATCTCCGGCACTATGCATCGGAATCCGAAGATTACAGAGTATTATAACTATCTGTGTCGGCGGATTTACCAACCATTACCGAATCGCGCGCAAGGTCACGCCCGGTGGGAACAGGCGTGGACATGAGCGGGACACCGCGTGATGGGACGGCGCCCGAGCGCACGGCTCCGGACCTCGTCAAGCTGGTTCGCCGGGATCAGCTCGAGGCCGTGCGCCGCAGCGTCCTCATCGCCATCCCGGTCAACGTGCTCCTCGGTCTGCTGGGAGCTCTCGTCGCCTACTCTGCCGGGCTCGGGCAGGCCGGCGCCGCCTGGTTCGCCATTTCCCTGTGCGTCAACCTCCTGCGCGCCGCCCTGTGCCGCGCGCCCTGCGGAGGCTTGTCGCTCACCCTCGACACGCCGCCGGAAGAGGCGGTTGGCCATGCGCGGGCGGTCGAGCGGCAACTCGGGCTCGCGACCGGCGCGGCCCTCGCCTCCGGCCTCGTCTGGGCCTTCGTGCCGACCCTGTGCGCGGGGCTCACCGCAACCTCGACGACCTTCTACCTGGTCGTCATCTGCGGCATCACCGCCGGCTCCGTCGTGCACGGCATCGCCTTCGCCCGCGTTCCGCTCTGCTTCATCACCCCGCCGCTCCTGTCGGTCGCCGGCTGCCTGCTCTACGCCGGCGGACTGGACGACGTCTGCCTCGCCGGCACCGTGCTCCTGTATCTGGTGGCCCTCGCGCGCAGCGCGGTCGAGAGCGAGAAGGTGTTTCGCGAGGCGAGCCGCCTGAAGCACGCGGCGACGGCGCTCGCGCGCGCGGCCGCCGCGGCCCATGCCGGCGAGGCGGCCCTGGCGGAGGAGATGCGTCGCCGCGCGACGCACGACGATCTCACCGGGCTGCTGAACCGCGCCGGCTTCGCGCAGCAGGCCGAGACGTGGGCCCAGCGGCCCGAGGCGGCGCGCTGCCTGCTGCTGCTCGACCTCGACGGCTTCAAGACCGTCAACGACATCTACGGGCATCAGATGGGCGACCGGGTCCTGGCCGAGGTCGGCCGTCGCCTGAGCATCATCCTGCCGCCAGGGGCCGTGGTCGCCCGGCTCGGCGGCGACGAGTTCGCCCTGCTGTACGATCCGCTGCAATCGGGCTTGGCGCCGAACGCCCTCGCCAAGCGCGTGATCGAGGCCGTCGCGGCGCCCTTCGGCGCCTTCGAGGCAGGTCGGCTGGGGGTCAGCATCGGCATCCAGTTCGCGGCCATGTCCAGCATCACACAGATGCTGAGCTGCGCCGACGAGGCGCTGTACGCGGCCAAGAGCGCCGGACGGAACAGCTACCGCGTCTTCGACGCCACCCTGCGGGCCCAGCGCGAGATGCGGCGCGACTGCGGTCGGGACCTCTCGAGCGCCCTGGCCGAGGACAGGCTCGCCGTCTGGTTCCAGCCCATCTTCGGCCAGGACGGCACGACCCTCGCGGGCCTCGAAGGGCTCGTGCGGTGGCAGCATCCGCGGCACGGCTGGATCCCGCCGGGCGACATCGTCACCGCGGCCGCCACCGCGGGCCTGACCGAGTCGCTGCTGCGCTTCGTCCTCGAACAGGCCTGCGGGATGATGGGCCTTCTGCGCGCTCTGGACCTGCCGCAGGTGCGCGTGGCGATGAACGTCTCGCCGCGGGAGATGGCGCAACTTCCCGTCGACGCGATCGTCCTGAGGCGGCTCGCGGATCTGGCTCTGCCGCCCGCGGGGCTGGAGATCGAGATCACGGAGGAGACGGCCCTCGGGATCAACGTGATCCAGGACAAGCTGCAGACCCTGGCGCGGGCGGGGGTGTGCGTGGCCCTCGACGATTTCGGGGTCGGCTACGCGTCCCTCGCCTCGCTGCGCCAGCTCCGGGCCGGACGGATCAAGATCGACCGCAGCCTCGTGACCGGCCTGTCCGAGAGCAAGGACAAGCGTGTCATGGTCCAGGCGGTGCTGAACCTCGGAGCCTCTCTCGGTCTCGAAGTCGTCGCCGAGGGGATCGAGACCGCCGACGATCTGGGCACGCTCCGGGATCTCGGCTGCCCGTTCCTGCAGGGCTACCATCTCGGCGAGCCGATGCCGCAGGGTGCGCTCGTCCCGATGCTGTCGGCCGCCCGGGCGGCCGCCTGACCCGCCGGCGAGCGGCCTGCGCTCGGGTTGGATGGAGCGGGGCGCGTCGAGAAGGGGCGGCCGGGGCACCCGCGCCGCTGGAGCCGGCGCGCCCGGTCAGGCCGCGCGCAGGGCCTCGATCTCGGCGATCGTCTCCGTCGCCCTCGCCCGGAGCGGGCCCAGCATCGGGCCGACATCGTCCCCCGCTCGGCAGGCCGCCTCGACCGTCCGGCAGGCCTCGGCGAGCGCCGCGAAGCCCACCATGCTGGCCGCCGACACCATCGCGTGCGCGTCCAGCATGAGCCGCTCGCGGTCCACCGCCGGCGACGCATCGGCTCCGAAGCGCTGGACGAGTTCGCGGGCGAGCATCGCCAGGAGGTCGCGCATGCGCCCCCGGCCGACGATCTCGGTCATCTCGTCCAGGACGGCCCGGTCGATCGACGTGCCGGGGCAGGCCGGCGCCGCGGGCCGTGCCGCCCAGTGGTCGACCGCCGCCAGCAGCGCCTCCGTCCGGAACGGCTTTCCCACATGGTCGTCGAGCCCGGCCGCGCGCAACGCGGCCAGCTGCTGTGGCAGCACGTTCGCCGTCATCGCGACGATCGGCAGGCCCCCCGTCGATCCTCCGAGGGCGCGAATCCGACGGGTCGCCGTCAGGCCGTCCATCACGGGCATCTGCACGTCCATCAGGACGAGGTCGTAGGGTCTGGCTCGAACCGCCGCCAGAGCGGCGGCCCCGTCCTCCACCACGTCCACCGCATGCCCGGCCCGCTCGAGGATCGTCCGGGCGAGTTCCTGGTTGAGCCGCACGTCCTCGGCCAGGAGGATGCGCCGGCCCGGGCTGCGGGCGGTCGCGGCGGGCTGTGCCGCGACCGGGCGTTCCGGCACCGCCTCGGGCAGGGCGACTGTGAACCAGAAGGTCGCGCCCTGTCCGAAGGCGCTCTCGACGCCGATCGCGCCGTCCATCAGCGCCACGAGGGATTTCGAGATGGCGAGGCCAAGGCCGGTGCCGCCGTACTCGCGGCTGATGGAGCCGTCGACCTGCGAGAACCGCCGGAACAGGCGGTCGCATTTGTCGGCGGGGATGCCGATGCCGGTATCGCGGATCGCGAAGCGCAGGAGCCGTGCCCCGGCCCGATCGGCGGGATCGGCCTCGACCGTCAGGTCGATGCGGCCCGCGGGTGTGAACTTCACGGCGTTGTTGAGGAGGTTCAGCAGGATCTGCCGGAGCCGGTCCTCGTCACCCGCGATCCAGTCCGGCAGGCCCGGCCCGCGGGCGATGCTCAGCGCGAGCCCCTTGCGCTCGGCCGACGGTCGCACGATCGAGACGGCGTTGTCGATGAGCGATTCCAGCGCGAACGGCCGGGGCACGATCTCGATCTGCCCGGCCTCGACCTTCGAGAAGTCGAGGACGTCGTTCACCACCGTCAGGAGCGCGGCCCCCGCGCTGCGGATGCGGTCGGCGTGCCGACGCGCCACAGGCCCGAGATCGCTCTCGTCGAGCAGCAGATCGGCATAGCCGATCACACCGTTGAGCGGCGTGCGGATCTCGTGGCTCATGGTGGCCAGGAACTCGCTCTTGGCCGCGCTCGCCCGCTCGGCCTCCAGGCGTGCGGCATCTGCCGCGGCCTTCGCGGCGATGAGCGCCGCCTCGGCGGCCTTGCGGGCGGTCACGTCGATGTTGAGGCCGAGCATCCGCCGCGTCCGGCCGTCGGGTCCGGGGACCCCGCGCCCGACGCCGTTGATCCAGCGCACGCCGCCCTCCGGCGTCGGGACCCGGAACTCGATGGAGAAGGTCTCCCCGGCTTCCGCGGCCGCCGAGGCGATCCGCAGGGCGCGCTCGCCGTCTTCGCGGTCGATCAGCGAGAGCCAGGTCTGCGCATCGAGGTTGTAATCCCGGTCGGTCTCGATCCCGTGCAGGCGCGCGCTCCCCGGGGACCATGCGATCCGGGCGCTGTCGAGGTCGAGGTGCCACGTGCCCGCCTCGGCCGCGGTCTGGGCGAGGAGCAGCAGGCTGCTCGCCTCCTCGACCTCGCGCCGCGCGGTCACGATCTCGTCGATGTCGAGGGCGGTGCCGAGCATGCCGATCATGGTTTCGCCCTGCCAGATCGGCAGGAGGACGAGCTTGTGCCAGCGATAGGCGCCGTCGTGCCGCCGCAGCCGCCCCTCGACCTCGTAGGCGCTCCGGCTGGCACGCGCCTCGGACCACATACGCTCCATCCGCTCCGCGTCGTCGGGATGGTTGCGGGCAATCCGGGCGGCGCGCGAGGGCCCGATCGGGCCGTAGTAATCCTCGAAGCGCCGGTTGACGTAGGTCGCCTCGCCGGTTCCGGTACTGGCGATCCAGACGAGCTGGGGCAGGGCGTCGGCGAGCGCCCGGTAGCGGGCCTCGCTCAGGCGCAGCGCGTCCTCGGCGGCTCTGCGGGCGCTCACGTCGCGCAGCGTGGCGACGTAGCCGTCCGGCGCCCCCGTCACCCGGTCGTGGGTCAGGCTGAAGGAGATCTCCAGCCAGATCCAGCGGCCGTCCGCGTGGCGGTATCGCTGGCAGGTCAGGGCCCGCGCGGTGCGGCCGCTGGTCAGGCCGTCCAGGACTTCGCGGTAGACCGGAACGTCGTCGGGATGGACGAAGTCCAGGGGCTGGGTGCCGACGAGGGCCTCGGGCGCGTAGCCCAGGACGGCGCGCACGGCCGGCGAGACGTAGCGGCGGCAGGTGGTGAGGTCGGACCAGATGATGATGTCGGTGGCGTTCTCGGCCAGGAGCCGGTAACGGCGCTCGCTCGCCTCCAGCGCCTGCTCGGCGATCCGCGCCTGCGTGACGTCCCCGAAGGTGAGGACCGCGCCGCCGTCTGCCAGAGGCGAGCGCCGGACCTCCAGGACGGTCCCGCTGGGCAGGCGCCAGTCGAAGATCGGCGGGAGCGCCCGCGGGTCGCGGCCGACAGACCCCAGACGCAGATCGGATTCCGCCGCGGCGAAATCGCCCCGGGCGCGCTGGTAGGCGTAAATGTCGGGGAAGGCGACGCCTGCCCGCAGGACGTCGCCCGGCAGGGCGAGGAGGTCCGCGGCGCTGCGGTTGAACACCCGCACCCGCTGCGCGGCGTCGAGGATCACGAGTCCCTGGTCCATGCTGTCCAGAGTGCCGCGCAGGAGCGTGTCGGTCTCGTGCGCGCGCTGCTCGGACCGCACCAGATCGGTCACGTCGAGGAGGAGGCCGTGCAGCGCCACCAGGGCGCCGTCGGGGCCCAGTTCGGGCAGCCCCTGGATGATCGCGTCGCGGCCGGTGCCGTCTGGGCGCAGGATACGGGCGCGCGCCTGATACGGGTGCGGGGGCGTGCGGCCGGCCAGGAGATCCTCGACCCGCGCGACCACGGCGGCGCGGTCGTCCGGGTGATAGCAGGTGAAATGCTCGTCCAGGGAGAGGCAGCTTTCTCCGGGTGGATCGCCCAGGACGCGCGAGAGGCTCGCCGACCGGGTCACGCGCCGGGTGTGCGGGTCGAGGCGCCACTGCCCGAACCCGAAGACGCCCGCCCAAGGCCCCCGATCGCTTCCGGCCGGGACCGGGGCAGGCACGTCTGGGGGCATGGGCGCGTCCGGATCCGTTCGACCGGCGCAAACCGCGCCCCGGACGCCCGCGGCGCCCGTCCGGATGTCAACTGCTCAGCCGATGGTTGCTGATTTCTTGCCGGGTTCGCGCGGCGGCCGGGGATCCCACGCAGAACCTGGGGCCGTGTCACTGCCGCGCCGTGCACCGCGTCTTGCCGAGTCCCGCCACCGTTCGCGCCGCGAAGGTGAAGATCGACCGCTCCTCGATGGCCGCGGAGCCGGTCGACTTCATGAAACCCGCGTAGCCTGGGCAGTTCTTCGGTGTCGGCGTGTCGGCGACCTGGCGCCAGAACGTGAGGCCCTTGCCGTCGAGGCTGAACTCCTCGCTCCGGCAGCCGGAGGCCGGGTTGCAGCGTCCCTGCACCGAGTAACCGGCCTCGAGCAGCTTGCGGGCAGTCGGGACCTCGTAGATCACCAGAGTTCGGTCCGGCCCGGTTCCGTCATCGACGATCAGGAATGTCCTGACGAGTTCGACATAGACGTGGGCCGTCTCGTCGCGCGGGCCATCGTCGCCCAGGACGCGGTCGCCGGGCCGCTGCCCCACGGCGCAGTCGGTCTTCGGGTCGGTAGTCGAGGCGCGCACCAGAAATCGGGTGCCGGCAGAGTCCATCTTATCGGTCGCCAGGACCGTGGCCACGGCGTTGCGGTAGCAGTGCCATGCGATCGTGGCCCCGGGATCCGGTTGCGCCCGGCCGGCGGCCGGGGCGAGGCTCACGGTAAGGCCGAGAACGACGCTGCCCGCGAGGCTCGGCGAGAGGCGTGACGTGGATCGCGACGCCGGACGGGTGCCGTGGAGGCGGGACGGTTTCCGGAGGGGCATCGCCGCATCCTTGAGGTCGGCATGGAATCTATCGGGCGCGACGGCCGGTTCGTCGGGATCGAGGCCGTCTCGCAGAGGCGGCCGCCGGATCTGTGGCAGAAACCGGCGGCCGTTCGAGACCTGGGCCGAGCGTCGAAACAGATGATGCGCTGGTGTGAGCGCATCCCCGCGCCGGGCGGGCCCCGCAGGATGCGCGCCCGGTCCGGCGTCAGTCCTTGCGGACCAGGGCCGCCGGGGTGGCCGGTGCGCCGAGTCCGAAATCGGCGAGCTTGTAGGACAGCTGCAAGAAGCCGCCGTAGCGATCGGTCTCGAACTTGGTCGGGCTGCGCGGATAGAACGGGAACTTCGTCTGGCCCGAATCCGTCTGCATCCGCCAGTAACGGCCGCCGACGCCGACGCTCACGCTGGAGGTCAGGTCGTACGAGACGAGGCCCTCCGCGAAGTAGCCGTCACCGCGGCCCCGCTGCGGCAGCGGATTGATGTCCGGTCGGAACCAGTGACGGTCGACCCCGTCCATCGTCACCACGGGCAGATAGGCGCCTTCCAGGCTCAGCCGGAGCCGGTCGAACCGAACCTCGCCGATCACGCCGATGCGCAGCGCATTCCAGCGTAGGTTCTCACCGAGGCCCTTGATCTGGTTGGAGATGGCACTCGAGCCTGCGCAGATGCCGCCCCGCGCCACCTGCTCGCAGCCGTAACCGTCGAGGAGTTCGGCCTCGTACTGGTAGCCGGCGAAGGCGCCGAGCCTGAACACGTCGCCGCGCAGGACATTGTAGCCGAGATCGACCACCCCGTACTTGATGTCGCCATCCTTGATGGGCGAGAGCGTCTTCGAGTAGCGGCTCAAGACTGGCGGGAAGTCCTCGTCGGAGAGGCGGCCGGAGGTGACTCCGCCTGCTCCCAGGAATCCCTTGGCGAACAGGCCCGTCGGCGCGTGGTCGAGCCGCGCAAAGCTCTCGCCGGCATGAGCGTCCGATCCCGCGTAGATCAGGCGGGAATTCACCTGGCGCGGGGTGTAGGGATCACCGAGGGTGTAGCGCGGGCCGCCCGAGCTGTAGAAGTAGCGCAGCCCACCCTCGAAGGCCCAGGTGGCCGGGGCGGCCAAGCCGGCCGGCGCGAAGTCGGGCAGTCCGGCTCCGAAACGGTAATTGAGGCCGGCCCGGGTCAGGAAGCCGTCCGTCGCGATGCGGGTGCCGGCGTGATAGCTGGGAAGGTCGACGCGGCTCCAGTCCGAGAGGACCGTGCGGCTGCCGAGGTCGTAATACAGGCCCTCGACCTTGATTGAGAGGTGCGGGCTGAGCGCCTGCTCGATGCCGGCACCGGCCACGTAGCCCAGGCGCAGGTCGCCCTGACGGCCATCGAAGACTGTGGTGGGGTCGTACGGGCTGAAAACGCTCAGGTTGTTGTCGGTCCGGACGCTTCCAAAGGCGAGACCGCCCGTAGCGTAGACGAACGTCCGGTCGAAGGCGAAGCCGAGCTTGCCGCGGACCGTCGTCAGATTGTCCAGTCGCTGTCCGGAATGCGCGCTGGTGTCGAAAAGATAGCCGCGGCCCTGAGTCCGGACATCGCCTTCCCAGTGATCGTAGCCCCAGAGCCGGGTGTACTGGTGATCCACGGCGCCACCGACGACCAGCCCCGAGCCCAGCTGCCAATTGTAGCCGACCTCGGCGCCCGCGATGAAGCCATCGTCGGTGGCTTTCCGCGACGGAAGGACAGGACAGATGCGCCCGCCGGGCTGTCCGCCCGGGCCCGTGCAGACGAACTGCGTGGTCCGGTCGAGGGTGCCGTACCCGGTGAACAAGCCTGCATAGGCTCCCGTCCAGGTGAAGACCGGTGGCGGGGCGGGCGGGACCGGCCGGGACGTCCGCGGCAGATCCGCGGCCATCGCGGTCTGTGAGAGAAGGAGAAGAACAAGTCCGGAACCCAAGTTTCGATGCATCATAGGGACCTTAGATTCGCGCGCTCTTGCGTTGAGTAGAGATTTTCTTCGCGCCCGAGATTGCCTCGATGTTTATTTGATGCCGATGAGTCTCGGCACCCGTTAGCATAGACGCCACGCCTGGTTTTATATGATCGACGCAGATGGTTGGACAAATCTTTGCGGTTCTGCGCATCTCCTTGAAGGGGAATAATCATTAGGCGCAATGTTTATGTTGTCATTGGATGTGATCAATATTGCGTATTATTTAAAGATACAGACACGGTAGTCCGCAATCCAAGGCTTATTATATCTGCATCTTGTTTGCCGTGGAGCGAGAAACATTTTGTTTGAGGTGATGCGTTGGTGCATCACCTTCGCTCTTGGCGGTCATTGCTTCGTGCGCGACGGGCCGCCTTGGTTCAGGAGGCTGCATGTCGGGAGCCTTGGAAGGCCGCCTTCTGTGCCATCGCTCTGGCCCGACTCGACCCGGCCAGGCCCCGCTCGGCGCAGCGCGGGGATGCCCGGGCGGCCTCCTCCGTGACATCCAGGCGAGGCAGAGGCGCAGGTCCCGCGTTCCGATCGTCTGCGTCGCGGGTCGCCCGTTCCGCCGCCCCAATTCTGGGAACCATCCGGGTGCGCCGCGGCTTCCTGCGCGGGGTCACGGAAGGATCTGCTCCGTCCGCGGCCTCGTGGAGACCGGCCGTCCCTCCCGGGGCGGCGAGAGAGGATTTATCGCGTGCGCACTTCGCTCATCACCGCCGCCCTGCTTGCAGCCCTCGGAGGCGCCGTGGCGTTGCCGGCTTCCGCCGCCCCGCTCGCGCCCGGTGCCGTCGCCGCGCCGGACGGCATGATCTCGACGGTCCAGATGGATCGGATGGAGCGCCACATGATGCGGCGACGCATGGAGCGCCGGATGATGCGTCACCGGATGGAGCGTCACATGATGCACCGCGAGATGCGTCACCGGATGATGCGTCGGGAGATGATGCACCGCATGTGATCGCAACCGGTCCGGCCGGCGACGCGACCGTCAGGATTCCCGCGGCAGCCAGCGCCAGCGCGCCGGCCGCCGCGGGGGAGTGTCCGGGATCGAACTATCCGGCGCGCGGAGCGTTTCAAGCCACCCATCAGGCACTGCGCGCCTCCCGTCCACCTGCAACGGGCGGACGGGAGCGACCCGGTCAAGCGGGCTCGCGCCGTGTTTCAAGGAGAACTGAACGATGAAGGCGTATCTGGCAGCTGCCGCATTGAGTCTCGGTGTGCTGAGCGCGGTCGGTCCGGTTTCGGCGCAGCCCCGCCCCGACTACGACGACTACGGATATCGGGACCGGGGATACCGGGATCGCGGTGACTACGACGATCGCCGCTATCGGGATCGGGACGATTATCGCGGTCGCGCCACGTACGGTTTCGATGAGCGCGAGTACCTGCGCTGCAACCCGGATGTCCGCCGTGCCGTGGCGGCCGGTCAGATGGAATCCGGCGCTGCACATTACCGCGTCTTCGGGCGCCGCGAAGGTCGTCGGCTGAGCTGCTGAGGCGGGGCGGCAGGCGCCGTTTCGACGGCGCCACCGCACGCGCGCGGTCGTTTCGGCACGGGGCGACGCTCCGGGTCGGGCCGGGGCGGTCGACCCGCCTCTGCGCCTGCGGCCTCAGCATCCAACAAGGACGGCGCGGGCGGATCCTCACCGGCGTTCCGGCAGCACCCGATCCCGGGCATAGCGGCACCGGCCGCCGACCGTTCGACAGCGGTGTCGCGCGCACACGCTGCACGCGTCCCGGTCTGTCGCCCGCGGAGCGGCGCTCGATCGCGATTGCGGGGGTAACTCCCACCGCCGGGACGTGACACATCGGCAGGTTCTATGATGTCCCCTCCCGGCGCGCAGGGGGCGTCTCCATGTTCGACTTCAGTCAGCTCCGATGCTTCGCCGCGGTGGCGGAAGAGCTGCATTTCGGCCGCGCCGCCGCGCGTCTGAACATGACGCAGCCGCCCCTGTCGCGGCAGGTCCAGGTGCTGGAGCGCATCCTCGACGTGCAGCTGCTCGAGCGGACCAGCCGCTCGGTCCGCCTCACCGCGGCCGGACGGAGCTTTTTGCCGGAGGCCCAGCGCATCCTGCGGCTGGCCGAGTCCGCCACGCACACGACCCGGCAGGTGGCGGCCGGACGCGCGGGCGTCCTCAAGCTCGGCTTCACGGCGGCCTCGGCCTACGATTTCCTGCCCCGCCTCGTGGCGGCCTTCCGGCAGGCGCTGCCCGACGTCACGCTCGCCCTGCGCGAGATGGTGACCAAGGATCAGGTCGAGGAGCTGCTCGCCGGGCGGATCGACGCCGCGCTGGTGCGCCCGCCCGTGACGCATCCGGATCTCACGGCCATCCGGGCGATGGCCGAGCCGCTCGTGGTGGCCCTGCCGGCCGGCAACGCCCTCGCGGCGCGCGGGACGCTCGTGCCCCGCGACCTCGCCGGCGAGGACCTCATCGCCTACGCGCCGAACGAGGCGCATTACTTCCACGATCTCGTCCAGGAACTGCTCGCCGAGGCCGAACTCCGGCCGCGCGTCGTGCAGCAGCTCACCCAGATTCACTCGATCCTGGCTCTGGTGCGCAGCGGTCTCGGAATCGCCCTCGTCCCCGCGGCGGCCGAGCACCTGCGCCTCGAAGGCGTGGTGTTCCGGGCGCTGGCGCTGCCCGATCCGCGCCCGGCCGAGCTGATCCTGGCGTGGCGGCGGAACGCGGATGCGCCGCTCCTCGCGCAGCTGGTCTCGATCCTCGAAGCACTGCCGTCGGCCTGATCGATGCCGGTATGGCATCAATCGATCCACCCTTTGGCTTTGACCCGGGGGCGGAAGACTGCACCTATGGGATCAAACAAACATCCCCGGGAGGATCGCGATGGACAGCCTCACCAATCGCTTCAAGGCGGCGCTCGCAGAGGGCCGCCAGCAGATCGGCCTGTGGTGCAGCCTCGCGAGCCCCATCTCCACCGAGATCGTCGCGGGGGCCGGATTCGACTGGCTGCTCCTCGACATGGAGCACTCGGCCAACGACCTCCGGGACATCTACGCCCAGCTGCAGGCGATGATGGAGGGCGGCACCCACCCGATGGTCCGGGTGCCGAGCGACGATCCCATCACCATCAAGCGCATCCTCGACGCCGGCGCCCAATCGCTGATGATCCCCAACATCGACGACGCCGAGCAGGCCCGTCGGGTCGTTGCGGCGACCCGCTACGCGCCGCGCGGCATCCGCGGCTTCTCGCAGGCGCCGCGGGCCGCCCGGTTCGGCCGGATCCCGGATTACCACACTCGCTGCGAGGCCGAGATCTTCGTGGCGGTGCAGGTCGAGTCCCGACGCGCCCTCGATAATCTGGACGCGATCGCCGCCGTGGAGGGCGTGGACGGCGTGTTCATCGGACCCGGCGACCTCTCCACCAGCCTCGGCTATCTCGGCCAGCAGGGCCACCCGGAGGTGGTGCGGACCATCGAGGAGGCCGTCGGCCGTGTCGGCAAGGCCGGCAAACATGCCGGCATCCTGACGCCGAGCGAGGAACTGGCCCGCCGCTACATCGCCGCCGGCACCCGCTTCACCGCCTTGGGCTCCGATATGGGCCTGCTCGCCCGCAACGCCGAAGCGCTGGCCGGGCGCTTCCGGACCGCACAGTGAGGGCCCGCCCATGCACGCCGAGATCGAAGCCCCGACCCGTGGGCGCCCTGCCGGCGACGTGCCGCGCACGATCCGCCTGAGCGACAGCGACAACGTCGCGATCGTGGTCAATGCCTTCGGGCTGCCCGCCGGCACCGTGTTTCCGGACGGCCTGGAACTCGTCGAGTTCGTGCCGCAGGGCCACAAGGTGGCCCTCTGCGATATCCCGGAGGGCGGCGAGGTCCGCCGCTACGGCGAGGTGGTCGGCATCGCGGCCCAAGAGATCCCGCGCGGATCCTGGGTGGAGGAGTCTCGGGTCACGACGCCGGTCGCTCCCGCCCTCGACGCCCTCGATCACGCCACCCGCGTGCCGGCGCCCCTGCCCCCGCTGGAGGGCTTCACGTTCGAGGGCTACCGCAACCCCGACGGGTCGGTGGGCACCAAGAACATCTTGGCGATCTCCATCAGCGTGCAATGCGTCGCCGGCACCCTCGACGTGGCGATCCGCCGGATCAAGCAGGAGTTGCTGCCGCGCTACCCCAACGTCGACGACGTGGTCGGCCTGACCCACGCCTATGGCTGCGGCGTCGCCATCAACGCCCCCGAGGCGGTGGTGCCGATCCGGACGCTCCAGAGCCTCGCCCAGAACCCGAATTTCGGCGGCGAGGTCATGGTGGTGGGGCTCGGCTGCGAGAAGCTCGTCTCGGAGCGCCTCCTGCCCGACAACGGTGCGGCCGGCGACGGGGTGGTGCGTCTCCAGGACGAGCGTCATCGCGGCTTTTCCGCCATGATCGACAGCATCCTGGCGATGGCGGAAGCCCGCCTGGAGGTGCTGAACCGCCGGACGCGCGAGACCTGTCCCGCCTCCGAGCTGGTGGTCGGCCTGCAATGCGGCGGCAGCGACGCCTTCTCGGGCGTGACCGCCAACCCGGCGCTGGGCTTCGCGGCGGATCTGCTCGTGCGCTGCGGCGCGACGGTCATGTTCTCGGAGGTGACGGAGGTGCGCGACGCGATCCACCTCCTCACTCCCCGGGCGAAGACCCCGGAGGTCGCCGAGGCGCTGATCCGCGAGATGGCGTGGTACGATGCCTATCTCGCCAAGGGCGAGGCCGACCGCCGGGCCAACCCGTCCCCCGGCAACAAGAAGGGCGGCCTCAACAACATCGTCGAGAAGGCCCTGGGCTCGGTGGCGAAGTCCGGCACCAGCGCCATCTCCGGGGTGCTGGCGCCGGGCGAGCGGCTGCGCGGGAAGGGTCTGATCTTCGCCGCGACCCCGGCGAGCGACTTCGTCTGCGGCACGCTGCAGCTCGCCTCCGGCATCACCCTGCAGGTCTTCTCCACCGGGCGCGGCACGCCCTACGGGCTCGCCCAGGCGCCGGTGATCAAGGTCGCCACCCGGACGGAACTCGCCGAGCGCTGGTCCGACCTGATCGACCTCGATGCCGGCCGCATCGCCACCGGCGAGGCCACGATCGAGGAGGTCGGCTGGGAGCTGTTCCACTTGATCCTCGACGTCGCGAGCGGGCGCAAGCGTCCCTGGTCGGACCAGTGGGGCCTGTTCAACGACCTGACCCTGTTCAACCCGGCGCCGATCACCTGACGGCTGCGCCGGCCGCCCGCGGGGCATGCGCCGTCGGGGGATCGCGGCGCGCGCCAAGCTTTGGTAGGCAGCCGGCGATTGCCATGACGCTGCCGATTCCCGCCCTCCGGACCGTGCTCTTCCGCCTGCACTGGGCGCTGGGCCTCACAGCCGGCCTCGTCCTCGCGCTGATGGGCCTGACCGGGGCGCTGATAAGCTACGAGGAGGCGATCACCGCCGTCGCCAACCGCGACCGGCTCGTGGTGGCCGCCGCCGACCGCCCGGCGCTTCAACCCGCAGCCCTGGCGGCACGGATCACGGCGCAGGCCGGTCATCCGGTGAACGCCCTCACCCTCAGCTCCGACCCGGCGGCGAGCGTCCATGTCCGCTTCGCCCGTGATCCGGAGACCCGTGCGCGGCCGTCCTCGGTCTACGCCGACCCGTATGACGGCACGGTGCTCGGCCCGGTGCGGCTGGAGGCGGCGTTCGCGACCGTGCGGGACCTGCACCGCTGGCTTCTGATTCCCGGCGGCTCCAAGGGATGGGGCCGCACTATCACGGGGGCCTGCGTTCTGGCGCTCCTGGCCTTCCTAGCCACCGGCCTGTACCTGCGCTGGCCCAAGGTCCATCGCTGGCGGATCTGGCTGAAGCCCAGCCTGACCCGCCCGGGCCGGGCGCGGTGGTGGTCGCTCCACGCCGTGGCGGGCACGTGGCTCGCGCCGGTCTACCTCGTCATGGCGCTCACGGGGCTGACGTGGTCCTACCCGGCGTTCAAGGACGGCGCCCAAAGGCTGCTCGTGGGCGAGGCGCGGCCCGCGCGCGCCGAGGGCCGCCGGGCGTCCCGTGCCGTGCCGGCCGGCGACGAGGCTGCGGCCGCCGCGCCGACGGTCCTCGACCGGGCCTGGGTCGCGTTCCGGACCGGAGACGGGCGCGAGGCGGGTTCGGCGATCCTGACCCTGCCGGAGCCCGGCGCGCGGGCGATCCGGATCCGATGGCTGCCGCGGGGCGTCGATGCGCCGAGCGCCCGCAACGAGGTCCGCTACGATGCCGAGACCGGCGCGCCGCTCGCGGCCGAGCGCGCCGCCGCCATGCCGCTGGGCAAGCGCCTCATGGAGAACATCCTCGAGGTCCACCGCGGACGCTTCTTCGGCGACGTGTTCGCCCTGGTGTTCTGCCTCGCGGCATTGGCCATGCCGGGCTTCGCGGCGACCGGGCTGACCCTCTACGTCCTGCGCCGCCGCGCGGCGGCCCGGCGCAGGGGCGCAGTGCCCGCGGCCCCGGCAGGAGCCGTGCGTCCGGCGAGTTCCTGAGACGGTCCCCGAGTGTAGCCTGGCTTGCCCGCAGTTCTCTCGTCATCACGCGCGCAGCGATGCGACTCAGGGATGCGCGAGGCCGGTCGGCATGGCGCTGCCAGTATCGCTTCGCTCCGCTCGCGCAGGTGGCGACGCCGTTGCCGGAAATCGGGACGGTGTCGCGCCGGTCGCCTTTCGCGCGGAGAGCGCCCGCCGGGCTCACATCCGCGCGGTGATCGTCGCCAGGACCGTGAAGGGCGCGCCAGGGGTATTGTTGAACTGATTGAACGGTTGCTCGATGTAGCGCGCGTTCGTCAGATTCCGGATGTTGACCGCGAAGCGATAGTGCGCGTCGAAGTCGTAGTACACGGCCGCATCGACGCGATTGTACGCCCCGACCTTGTAGCTGTTGTTGAGGTCGCCGAAGCGCTGGCCGACATGGGTGATGCCGATGCCGAGCCCGAGGCCGCGCAGGGAACCGGCCTGGACGTCGTAGGTGGTCCACACGCTGCCGCTGAAGGCCGGCGCCCCCACGAGGCGGTTTCCGACCGCGAAGACCCTGTCCTTCGTGATCCGGGCGTCGAGATAGCCGACACCGCCGATGATCCTCCAGCCCGGAAGGATCTCGCCGGCCAGATCCGCCTCGACGCCCTCCGAGCGCTGCTGCCCGGTGATCACCGAGAAGCCGGTATTGACGGGGTCATTGCCGGCGACGTTGTCCCGGGTGATCCGGAAGGCGGCCGCGCTCAGGGTCAGGTCGGGGTTGATGTCGATACGGGTTCCGAACTCGATCTGTTCGCCGGTCTCGGGCGCCGGATTGACGACGTTGAGCACGTTCGCTGTCTGCGGCGCGAAGGAGGTGGCGTAGCTGGCATAGAACGTCAGCGGCTCGAACGGCCGATAGATCAGGCCGATGCGCGGCGAGGCGCCGAACAGGTCCTGCTCCGGGGGCTGGGTCTTCGAGCCGGGCGTGCGGGCGAAATAATATTGGCTGCCGAGATCGAACCGAGCACCGAGCACGAGCTGCAATTCGGGCGTGAGGGCGATCTGATCCTGCAGGTAGAACCCGAACAGTTCGAGCTTCTGCTTCAGGTCTTGCTGGAGCGAGAGCGCTCCGGGCGTGCCGCCGAAGACCGGGTTCAGGAAGCTGACCGGGGTGTAGGACCCCTGCTGGGAATACGGGTGGCGGAAGCCGTTGGTGTACTCGAAGCCCACGAGGGCGGTGTGGGCGAAGCCGAGCGTGTCGAACTTCATGATCGCTTCGGTCTGCGTATCCACCGCGGCGAAACGCGAATCGACCGAGGTGTCGCGCCGCGTGACCTGCGTGCCGGCAGTGTTGACGCCCGTGGCCCGGGCTGAGAACAGGTTGAACGCGCCCCATTGCCCGTTGATGACCTGCCGCAGCGTCACGTTTTCGTTGACGTCGTGCTCGGCCCGCATCGTGATCCCGTTGAACTCGCCGTAGTAACGCGAGGACGGCTCACCGTAGTAGCGGCGGATGTTGTCCAGTGGCACACGCCCGCGAAACGCGATGAGCCCTTCGTCGTACTGGGTGCGCTGGCTGGTGGCTTCCGCGTTGATGTAGACCCGGGTGTCGGCGCTCGGCGTCCAGCTCAAGGCCGGCGCGATGAAGACGCGCCGGTTCGTGTTGTCGCCGATATTGCGGAACGTCGGATCTTCCTGCGCGGCGAAGGTGAGGCGCGCGGCGAGCCCGTCGATGGCTGGGATCGCGCTCGAAACCGAGCCCTGAAACCGCCGGAAGCCGAAGCTGCCGCCCTGGACGCTCGCATCCGCGGTCGGCGCCAGGGTCGGTCTGCGGGTCACGATGTTGACGACACCGCCCGGATCGCCCCGGCCGAACAGCACGGAGGCCGGCCCCTTGATCACTTCGATCCGTTCGGCGTTCGCGAGGTCGCGTTCCACCGGATAGAAGTTGATCGCCGGATTGGTCAGGATGCCGTCGACGGCGAAGAGCTGCGTGGCGAAGCCGCGGATGACGTAGTTCTGCGAGCGGCCCTGCACGGTGCTGCCGGGCGTGACGTTGCTGACATTGGTGACGGCATCGGTCAGGCGCAGATCCTGCTGATCTGTGATCACCGCCCGCGGCACGATGTTGATCGATTGCGGCGAGTCGCGCACCGGTGTGTCGGTCTTGGTCGCCGTGGCCGAGCGCGTGGCCCGGTAGCCGATCACCGGGCCGTCCGCCCGCTCGACCGCAGGGCCGGTCCCGGTGACGCTCAGTTCCGAGAGGGCGACTTCGCCCGATACGACCTCAATCTCGGCTCGAACTGAAGTCGTCGACAACACAATCAGCGATACCGTCAGTCCAAAATGGGTTGAATTCCGGATCCTGCGCGATGCCGAAGTGCGTCGAGTGGCGTGTCCGCAAGACCAGGGCATAGTTTATAACTACTCTCAACAAGACGTGCGCCGGTCGGGCGCACGTCTTGTTGAGAGGAGCGGCGATCACTTTTCAACGATCCTGCGCGATTGGATGCGCGGACTTCGCCGGAACTTGCCGGACGTGGCTGTTGAGCCACAGAATGTACTTTGAATAACTTAAAAGCTGTGGAATTTTCCAACCGGAATCTGTGTGGCCACGGAGGCGGTACATCCAGAAATTGCTGGATCGTCGAGAACCTTCGCCTCTGCCGCGGGCGCGGCACCGGAAACGTCCGGCGCCGCGCGGGGACGACTCGGCGTTACACAGCCGGCTTGAGGGCTCCGGTCCGGTCGTGGAAGTCGGGGCCGTTGGTGGTCCGGGCCACGTGGCCGGCCCGGATCAGGTAGTCGCCGAAATGCTCGCCGGGCTGCCGGCCCTTCGCGTAATCGGCGAAGAGCGGGTCGAGGGTGTCGCGGATCTCGGAGGCCGCCACGTCCTCCCGGTAGAGCTTGCTCAGGCGCGAGCCGTCGAAGGCGGCGCCGAGATAGAGGTGGTAGCGCTCGGGGCCGCGGCCGACGAGGCCGATCTCGGCGATGAACGGCCGCGCGCAGCCGTTCGGGCAGCCGGTGGAGCGGATCGTGATCTCCTCCTCGGCGAGTCCGTGGGCAGCCAGGCTCTCCTCCAGCTCGGTCATCAGGTCCGGCAGGTAACGCTCGCTCTCGGCCAGCGCGAGGCCGCAGGTCGGCAGCGCCACGCAGGCGAGCGAGCTGCGCCGCAGTGCGCCCGCGCCCCGGGTCAGGCCGTACTCGTCGACGAGCGCGTCGATCTCGGCGCGCTTCTCCGCCGGGACGTTGGCGATGATGACGTTCTGGTTGCCGGTGAGTCGGAAATCGCCCTCGTGCACCTCGGCGATCCGGCGCAGCCCCGAGAGGAACTGCGCGCCGCCGTCGATGTCCTTGATCCGGCCCGAGGGCACGTAGAGGGTCAGGTGGTGGCGGCCGTCCTCGCCCTCGACCCAGCCGTAGCGGTCGCCGTTGCCCGTGAAGGTGTAGGGCTTGGGCGCGCCGAGCTTCTTGCCGACGCGCTTCTCCACCTCGGCCCGGAAGGCGTCGAGGCCGTAGCGCTCGATCGTGTACTTGAGCCGGGCGTTCTTGCGGTTCTTGCGGTTGCCCCAGTCGCGCTGGACGGTCATCACCGCCTCGGCGACCTTCAGGGCGTCCTCGGGCTTCACGAAGCCCATCACGTCGGCGGTGCGCGGGAAGGTGTCGGGCTCGCCGTGGGTCATGCCCATGCCGCCGCCGACCGTCACGTTCCAGCCGGTGACCTGGTTCTTCTTGTCGAGGATCGCGATGAAGCCGAGGTCGTGGGCGAAGATGTCGACCTCGTTGGAGGGCGGCACCGCCACGACGGTCTTGAACTTCCGCGGCAGGTAGGTCCGGCCGTAGACCGGCTCGACCTCGGCCTCCTCCTCGCCGCCGACCACGCGCTCGCCGTCGAGCCAGATCTCGCGCCACGCGCTGGTCTTCGGCAGCAGGCTGTCCGAAATGTCCTTGGCGAGCTGGTAGGCGGCCTTGTGGGCGCCGGTCTGGGCCGGGTTCGTCGCCGCCATGACGTTGCGGTTGACGTCGCCGCAGGCCGCGATCGTGTCGAGCAGCGCGCCGTCGATGGCCGCCATCGTGCGCTTCAGGTTCGACTTGATCACGCCGTGGTACTGGAAGGTCTGGCGCGTGGTCGCGCGCAGCGCCCCGCCCGCGTAGGTCCGGGCGATGTCGTCGAGGATCAGCCACTGCTTCGGCGTGATCACGCCGCCGGCGATGCGCAGGCGGATCATGAAGCTGTAGGCCTTGTCGAGCTTCTTCTTGGTCCGCTCGGGGCGCAGGTCGCGGTCGTCCTGCAGGTACATCCCGTGGAACTTCACGAGCTGCCCGTCATCCTCCGAGATCGCCCCGGTGGCGTGCTTCAGGAGGCCGTCCGCCAGCGTGCCGCGGAGGTAGCCGCTGGCGATCTTGATGTGCTCGTTGGCGGCGAGCTTCTCCGCGCGCGCGGCCTCGGCGTCCGTGATCGGGCGCGCGGTCGGCGGGGTCTCGTAGACGCGCTTGGCCGGGGCGGTGGTCGGGCCGGGGGCCGGGGTCTCGGCGGCGTCGCGGGGGCTGTGGTCGTCCATGGGGTGAATCCAGATGTCTGAACGCGTCTCCCTCCCCCGCAGAGGGGGGAGGGCTCGTGTTTCCCGTGAGCTAGTACACGTCCTGCTGGTAGCGGTGGCTGCGCTCCAGAGCCGCGACCTGCGCCTCGGCGTCGGTGGCGCTGAGGCCCTTCGTGGTCTGGTAGGCTCCCACCACGGCGGCGCGCACGTCCTTGGCCATGGCCTTGGCGTCGCCGCAGACATAGAGATGGGCGCCCCCGTCCAGCCAGGAGACCAACTCCTGCGCGTGCTGGGTGATCCGGTCCTGGACGTAGACCTTCTCCGGCTGGTCCCGCGAGAAGGCCACGTCGATCTTGGTGAGCGACCCGTCCTCCAGGGCATCCTGCCACTCGAGCTGGTACAGGAAGTCGTGGGTGAAGTGCCGGTCGCCGAAGAACAGCCACGACCGCCCGGGCGCCTCGACGGCCCGGCGCTCCTGCACGAAGGCGCGGAACGGCGCGACGCCGGTGCCCGGCCCGACCATGATGATGTCGGTGGCCGGATCCTGCGGCAGGCGGAAATGCCGGTTCGGCTTGAGCCGCACCCGCAGCTTGGCGCCGTCGCGGATCCGGTCGGCCACGTGGACCGAGGCGACCCCTGAGCGCGCCCGGCCGTGGGTCTCGTAGCGCACCGCCGCGATGGCGAGGTGGACCTCGTCGCCCACCTCCCTGCGCGAGGAGGCGATCGAGTAGGCCCGCGGCGGCAGCGGCCGGGTGATGGTGCCGATGTGCTCGGCCGTGAGCTTCGCCGGGTAGGTCTCCAGCAGGTCGATCAGGTGCCGGCCCTCGATCCAGGCCTTGGCCTCGCCGCTGTCGATGAGCGTCTGCGCGTCCGCGTGGCCGGTGGCCTTCACGAAGCGCTCGATCGTCGCGGCCGAGAGCGTGGTGATATCCCGCTCGGCGAGCAGCGCCTTGCGGAGGGCCTCGTCGCCCGAGAGCCCGGCGGCGTTGAGGATCTCGTCCACCAGTTGCGGGTCGTTCTCGGGGAAGATCTCCAGCGAATCGCCCGGCTCGTAGGCCGGCGCACCGTCCTCGAAGGCCAGCGCGAGGTGGATCGTCTCCTTGTCGGAGCGCGAGGAGTTGAGGTTCACGTGCTCCACGACCTCGACCACCACGGGCTCGCGGCTCGGCTCCGCGTCGTCGTCCTCACCGGTGCCGGCGCGGGCGAAATCCACCGCCACGACGTTGTCGGACTGCTCCGCCGGGGCGAGCGCCTTCAGCGCGCCCTTGATCCAGTCGGCGGCGGGCTTCTCGAAGTCGAGGTCGAGGTCGGCCCGCTCGGCGGCGCGCTTGGCCCCCAGCGCCTCGAAGCGCGCGTCGAGCGCCTTCCCGATGGCGCAGAATTCCGCGTAGGAGGTGTCGCCGAGCGACAGGACCGCGAACTCGACGCCGTCCAGGCGCGGGGCGCCCTCCCCCATCAACTCGCCGTAGGCCCGCACCGCCCGGGCCGGCGGCTCGCCCTCGCCCCAGGTGGCCGCGATGGCGATCAGCTTGCCGGCCTTCGGCAGGGTCGCGATGTCGAGGTCGGCGAAGTCGACGACCTTCGGCTTGAAGCCCTGCTTGCGCGCGAGTTTCGCGACGTTGCCGGCAAGCGCCTCAGAATTCCCCGACTCGCTCGCGTAGATCACGGTCAGCGGCGCCGCGGCCTTGGGCGGGGCGGCAGGCACCGCGGCGGGCTGGCCGCCCGCGGCGTCGAGGCCCGCCAGGAAGCCGGCAAGCCAGGCGCGCTGCGTGGGGCTCGCGGCGCCGAGCACCGCGTCGAGGCTGGCGCGCTCGCCGTCCCCGAACGGGGCGGTGCGCGGGAGGAGATTCTGGCGGGACATCACGGGACCATGTCGGGGCCGGCGCGGCCGGTGTCAATCAGGAAACGTTCGTTTTGCAGAACGGGCGGAGTTTAGGACATCACATTCGCTGCGCTGCGGAAAAAGAGAACATCATTCTCCAACCACGGCGAGGACGGGGGCCGTCCCCGGCAGGTGCCGCCCGTTCTTCGGGGGCGCCGGCAGCGGCAGGGCCGTGGTGGATTTCACCTTCTCCATCGCGAAGCGGGAGGTGACGTTCTTGAGCGGCAGCACCGCGATGAGGTGCTTGTAGAAGCTGTCATAGGCCTGCATGTCGGCGACGACGACCCGCAGCATGTAGTCCACGTCGCCGGCCATCCGGTAGAACTCGAGCACCTCCGGCATCGCCGAGACGGTTGCGGCGAAGCGCTGCAGCCACTCCTGGGAATGGTCGGCCGTCTCGATGGAGACGAACACGGTCAGCCCGAGGCCGAGCTTAACCGGATCAAGCACCGCCACCCGGCGGTCGATGACCCCGTCGGCCTCCAGCTTCTGGATGCGCTTCCAGCACGGGGTCTGCGACAGGCCCACGCGCTCGCCGATCGCCGCGATGGAGAGCGTGGCGTCCGTCTGCAGCAGGGCGAGAATCTTCAGATCGATCGCGTCCAAAGCTGTCTCCGTGGGCTTGCGCCGCCCGCGAGGCGCGAGCGCATATACGTGTCTACCGGCACCGGTGAGAAGAATCTTTTACCTCAGGCCTAGGCTGCCCGCGCCGGAAGCTGTGCGCAACCGCACGCCGAACCGCCGGTCCGACCCGGTCAAGGGCGCCGGGGCGCCTTGACTTCGTTCGGTATAGCGAACATTTCGACCGTTCGACAACAGGCGCGGCGCTGGCCGTGGCCTTTCCACCACGCGAACCCCGGGACATGGCGCGATGACCCGTCCGGACCGACAGGCGGCCGACTCCCTCGCGGAGCGGCTGTCCGGGCTCAACCTTCCAGGCCGCCTCCACCTGATCGCTGCCGAGATCCCCGGCCGCCTCGTCTTCACGACGAGCCTCGGGGTCGAGGACCAGGCGCTCACCCACGCCCTGGCCATGGCCAAGCTCGCCAAGGGGCTCGCCGACGGGCGCGTCGAGATCGTCACCCTCGATACCGGCCGCCTCTTCGCCGAGACCTACGACACCTGGACCGAGACCGAATCGGCCTACGGCATCCGAATCGCCGCCTACGCGCCCGAGCGCGGGGCCGCGGAGGATTTCGTCCGGACCGAGGGCATCAACGGCTTCCGGCGGTCGGTCGCCGCGCGCCAGGCCTGCTGCGGCTTCCGCAAGGTCGAGCCGCTGGGCCGCGCGCTCGCCGGCGCGAGCGGCTGGCTCACCGGCCTGCGGGCCGGCCAGTCGGCCAACCGCGCCGCGACGCCGCTCGCAGCCTTCGACGCGGAGCGCGGCCTGATCAAGCTGAACCCGCTGGCCGACTGGTCGCGCGAGCAGGTCGACCGCTTCGTGCGCGACAATTTCGTGCCCTACAACGTCCTGCACGATCGCGGCTTCCCGTCGATCGGCTGCGCCCCCTGCACCCGGGCCGTGAAGCTCGGCGAGCCCGAGCGGGCCGGCCGCTGGTGGTGGGAGCAGGAAGACAAGAAGGAATGCGGCCTGCACGTCGGACGCCCCGGGGCTTCCGTGCAGCCGGGCCAGGAGCCCGCCGTCCTCGAGGCCGCCGCCTTCGAGCCTCCTTTCGAGACTACCCCGAATCAGACAGCCCGCCAGCCGGAGTTCGCCCGATGAGCGCCGCCCTCGCCGCCGCCGTGCCGCCGAGCGCCCCCACGTCCGCACAGACCGCCGACCGCCTCAGCCATCTCAAGCGGCTGGAGGCCGAGGCCATCCACATCTTCCGGGAGACGGTCGCAGAGACCGAGAACCCGGTGATGCTCTACTCGATCGGCAAGGATTCCTCGGTGCTGCTGCACCTCGCCCTCAAGGCCTTCGCGCCCGGGCGGCTGCCGTTCCCGCTGCTCCACGTCGACACCACGTGGAAGTTCCGCGAGATGATCGCCTTCCGCGACGCCCGCGCCAAGGAACTCGGCCTCGACCTGCTGATCCACACCAATCCGGACGGGCTCGCCCGCGGGATCGGGCCGGTGAGCCACGGCTCCGAGGTGCACACCGACGTGATGAAGACGCAGGCCCTGCGGCAGGCGCTCGACAAGCACAAGTTCGACGCGGCCTTCGGCGGCGCCCGCCGCGACGAGGAGGCGAGCCGCGCCAAGGAGCGGATCATCTCGCTCCGGACCGCGCAACACCGCTGGGACCCGAAGCGCCAGCGTGCCGAGCCCTGGCACCTGTACAATCTCAAGAAGAAGCGCGGCGAGTCCCTGCGGGTCTTCCCCCTGTCGAACTGGACCGAGCTCGACATCTGGCTCTACATCGAGCAGGAAAACATTCCGATCGTACCGCTCTACTTCGCCAAGGAGCGGCCGGTGGTGGAGCGCGAGGGCCAGCTCATCATGGTCGACGACGAGCGGCTGCCGCTCGCCCCCGGCGAGACCCCGCAGCAGCGCCTCGTCCGCTTCCGGACGCTCGGCTGCTACCCGCTCACCGGCGCGGTGGAGAGCGACGCGGCCAGCCTTCCCGAGATCATCGGCGAGACTCTGGCGGCGCGCACCTCGGAGCGCCAGGGCCGGGTGATCGACAAGGACGGGGCCGGCGCCATGGAGCGCAAGAAGCAGGAGGGCTATTTCTGATGACGCTCCACCAGGCTCCCACGGCCTTCACCGACCGGGCCTCCGGCTACGCGGCGTTCCTGACCGCCCACCGCAACAAGGCGGTGCTGCGCTTCATCGCCTGCGGCTCGGTGGATGACGGCAAGTCGACCCTGATCGGGCGGCTCCTGCACGACACCAAGCAGATCTTCGACGACCAGATCTCGGCGCTCCAGCGCGACTCGCGCAAGCACGGCACGCAGGGGCAGGAGGTGGATCTGGCGCTGCTGGTGGACGGCCTCCAGGCCGAGCGCGAGCAGGGCATCACCATCGACGTCGCCTACCGGTTCTTCTCCACCGACAAGCGCTCCTTCATCGTGGCCGACACCCCCGGCCACGAGCAGTACACCCGCAACATGGCCACCGGCGCCTCGACGGCGGACGTGGCGGTGATCCTGGTCGATGCGCGCCAGGGCCTGACCCGCCAGACGCGGCGCCACGCGCTGCTCGTGTCGAATCTCGGGATCCGCCGGGTCGTGCTGGCGGTGAACAAGATGGACCTCGCCGGCTGGTCGCAGGGCACCTTCGACGGCATCGTGGCGGGGTTCTCGGACTTTGCCCGCGGGCTGAATTTCTCCGAGGTCAAGGCGATTCCGCTCTCGGCCAAGAACGGCGACAACGTCGTGGAGCCGGGCATCGCGGCGCCCTGGTACACGGGCGGCCCCCTGCTCGGCTACCTCGAGACCGTGCCGGTCCGCGCGGAGGCGCTCAACGCGCCGTTCCGCATGGCGGTGCAGTGGGTCAACCGGCCCAATTCCGAGTTCCGCGGCTACAGCGGCCGGATCGCCAGCGGCCGGGTGCGGCCGGGCGACTCGGTGACGGTCCAGCCCTCCGGCCGGACCTCCACGGTGGCGCGGATCTACACCGCCGACGGCGACCTGCCCGAGGCCGGCGAGGACGAGTCGGTGACCCTCGTGCTCGCCGACCAGATCGACGCCTCCCGCGGTCAGGTGATCGTGTCGACCGACGCGCCGATGCGGGTCACCGAGACCCTCGACGCGCGCCTGTTCTGGGCGGCCGAGACCGATCTGAGCCCGGGGGCCAGCCTGCTCGCCAAGATCGGCACCGCCACGGTCACCGCGACCGTGGAGCGGATCGTCTCGCGGATCGATCCGGAGACCGGCCGGCCCGGCCCGGCCGAGCGCCTGTCGGCGAACGACATCGCCGACGTGAGCCTGCGCCTCGACCGGGCGGTGGCGGTGGATTCCTACGCGGAGAACCGCGAGACCGGCAGCCTGATCCTGATCGACCGCGAGACCACCGACACGGCGGCCCTCGGGCTGGTCCTGGCGCCGGAGGCGGAGCGCGTGAAGGCGCAATCCGCCGCGAAGCCTGCTGAAGGGTCCGGGTTCCTCGCCCGCCTCGGTCGCCTGTTCGGGCGCTGAGGACGGTCGGGCGCACGACGCGCGCCCTCCTTCTCCCATCTGGGTTACGACATTCACACATCGCTAGCTGAGGCGCGCTCTCCTCCCCCTTGTGGGGAGGAGTTGGAGGTGGGGGTGACGGAGAAGGCACCTTTGCGCTCGATCCTGAACCACCCCCACCCCTGGCCCCTCCCCACAAGGGGGAGGAGAAAAGCGCTCCTATTTTCAGAGCTTTGGTGTCAGTCCCAGACGTGTGAGTCCCCTAGCCCACACGGGAGAGGGGCCGGTCGCGCCCCATCATCAGCTTCAGCGTTCAGCAGCGATGGGTGAACATTGGGGCCGGCACAGGAGCGGAAACGATCGCGCGCCGCGCCCGTGATTGCGCAGCGGACCGCGCCGTCACGCAACCCGATCAGACCAGCCTGAAGCGCAGCTCACCCAGCCCTTCCAGCTCGGACACGACCTCGTCGCCGGGCTTCAGCCACGCCCGGTCCTTGCGCGGGATCTTCTCGCCGAAGATCACCCCCTGCGGCGTGCCCGTGTAGAAGATGTCCCCCGGCCGGATCGTCATCACCTTCGAGGCGAAGCTGATGAGCTGGCGGCAGTTGAAGATCATGTCGTTGGTGCTCCAGTCCTGGCGCACCTGGCCGTTGACCAGCGTCTTGAGCTTGAGGTTGTTCGGGTCCTTCACCCGGTCAGCGGTAACGAGGTAGGGCCCCAGCGGCGCGAACCCGTCCGAGGTCTTCCCGATCATGAACTGCGAGGTCAGCGTCTGGAGGTCCCGGGCGCTGAAATCGTTGCCCGTGCAGTAGCCGGCGAGATAGTCGAGGGCGTCCGCCTCGGACACGTTCCGGCATTCCCGGCCGAACACCAGCACCAGCTCGGTCTCGTAGTCGAATTCCCGCGCCGCCTGGGTCGGCAGCGTGATCGTGCCGCCGTGATGGTTCAGGGCGTTGTTGTACTTGTTGAACAGCGGCGGGTCCTTGGGGATCGGCGTGCCGGTCTCCTCCGCGTGGTGGCGGTAGTTGAAGCCCATCATGATGATCTTCTCGGGCCGCGTGACCACCGGGCCGTAGGCGATGCCGGATTCCTCCAGCATGAAGCGCCCGTCGGGGGCGGCCTCGACCGCGTCGATCAGCGCCCGCAGCGCCGGGCCGCGGCCGTTCTGCAGCAGGTCGTCCATGTCGGCGGGGACCGGTATCCCGAGGGCCCGGCCGGCGGCGGCGACGTCGAGCACGCCGTCCTTCGTCTTCACGCCCAGGCTGTAGGCGTCGCCGCTGCGCATGTTGAGGAGCACCATGTCCCGCGGCATGCCGAACGGCGGGGGAGCCCCGGCCGGCGCGGTCTTGGGCGCGGTCTCGGGCGCCGCCGTCCGCTCCTCGGCGGCCCGGGCCGGTGCCGCCGCGGCGGCGAGCCCCGCGGCCGTGGCGGTCAGGAATTCGCGTCGGTTGCCCATGCTGCCTCTCCTCCGGTCGGCCCGTCTGGTCACGGGCGTGATCCGGGCGGGAGCCTGCACGGCCGGCGGCGCCGCCGCCAGGACCCGCGGCGGGTGCCGGGTGACGGCTCAGGCCGCCTGTGAAGCGGCGCCGAGCCCCCAGACCTGCGCCAGGAGTCCGTAGGACTCGTGCCGCGCCGCCTGGTCGGGGATGGCCGAGACGATCATCAGCTCGTCGGCCTGCGTGCGCGCCACCATGTCTGCGAGCCGGGCCCGCAGGGTTTCCGGCCCGCCCACGTGCAGGCGGTCGCGGCCGCGCGCGATCTGCATCCGCTCAGCCTCGGAATACGGGTAGGCCAGCGCCTCGGCGAGGCTCGGCAGCGGCCGGTACTCGCCCCGCTCCCGCCGCAGCGTCGCCAGGCGTGCGCTCGCGGCCAGCCGCTCGGCCTCCGCATCCGTGGCGGCGCAGATCGCCGCCACCGCCAGGATCGCGTGGGGCTTCGCGCCGAGCCGCGTCGGCCGGAACCGGTGCCGGTAGTCCAGCATCGGCGCATCGGCCGGCATGCCGGAGAAATGCTGCGCGAACCCGAAGCCGCAGCCGATCTCGGCGGCGAGCCCGGCGCTGTAGTCGGAGGAGCCGAGCAGGAAGATCGGCGGCAGCGGCACCCCCGCGGGGCTTGCCTCGATCCGCGCGAAGGGGTGTCCCTCCGGGAAGCCGCCGTCCCAGAACAGCAGCTCCTGCAGGCGGTCGAGGAAGTCATCGCCCTGGCCGCCCTCCCCCGGTGCCTCCCGGCGGCGCAGCGCCCGCGCGGTGAGGCCGTCCGTGCCGGGGGCGCGCCCGAGGCCCAGGTCGATCCGGCCCGGGAACAGGGCCTCCAGCACCCGGAAGCGCTCGGCCACCATCAGCGGTGGGTGGTTCGGCAGCATGATCCCGCCGGAACCGACCCGGAGGGTCCGGGTCGCGGCGGCGATCTGGCCGATCATGATCTCGGGCGCCGGGCTCGCCACGTTGGGCAGGGCGTGGTGCTCGGCGAGCCAGTAGCGCCGGTAGCCGAGGCCGTCGACGTGGCGGGCGAGCGCCAGGGTGTCGTGCAGCGCCTGCGCCGGCGTCGAGTCGGCGCTGACGAAGGAGAGGTCGAGGACGGAGAGCGGAGTCATCGTCGGGATCTGGTATCGCCGGTCCCGCAAAGCGAGGGCGGCCGCGCAGGAGAGACCTGCGCGGCGCGCCGGGCGCGAACTTCTGTGGCGCGCCGCACACCGCCTTGCCGGCTCCGCATCCCGGGCCTAGGGTCCGCCGCGCCGCAAAACGAGCGGCGCCCGACCTCGACAATCCGGAGCACCGCACGCCATGGCTCTCCTCGCCGACGTCCTCTCGCGGGTGAAGCCGTCCGCGACCATCGTGATGACCCAGAAGGCCCGGGACCTGAAGGCCTCCGGCGTCGACGTCATCAGCCTGTCGGTCGGCGAGCCGGATTTCGACACGCCCGAGCACATCAAGCAGGCCGCGATCGAGGCGATCCACCGCAACGAGACCCGCTACCCGCCGGTCTCCGGCATCGTGCCGCTGCGCGAGGCGATCGTGCGCAAGTTCAAGCGCGAGAACGGGCTCGACTACAAGGTTTCGCAGACCATCGTGGGCACCGGCGGCAAGCAGGTCCTGTACAACGCGTTCCTGGCCACCCTGAATCCCGGCGACGAGGTGGTCATCCCGCGCCCCTACTGGGTGTCCTACCCGGAGATGGTCGGACTGTGCGGCGGCACCCCGGTCTTCGCCGACACCGACATGGACCACGGCTTCAAGCTCCAGGCCGAGGAACTCGACCGGGTGCTGACCCCGAAGACCAAGTGGATCGTCCTCAACTCGCCCTCGAACCCGTCGGGCGCCGCCTATTCCCGCGCCGAGATGAAGGCGCTCACCGACGTGCTGCTCCGCTATCCGGACGTGCACATCCTCACCGACGACATCTACGAGCACCTGACCTACGGCGACTTCGAATTCGTCACCCCGGCCCAGGTCGAGCCGCAACTCCTGGAGCGGACGCTGACCATGAACGGCGTCTCGAAGGGCTACGCCATGACCGGCTGGCGCATCGGCTACGCGGCCGGGCCGGAGAAGCTCATCAAGGCGATGGACTTCGTCCAGGGCCAGCAGACTTCCGGGGCGAGCACGATCGCGCAATGGGCGGCGGTCGCCGCCCTCGACGGCCCGCAGGACCACCTCGCCACGTTCCGCGCGGCCTTCCAGGAGCGGCGCGACCTCGTCGTGTCGATGCTCAACCAGACCAACGGCCTGACCTGCCCGACGCCGGAGGGCGCGTTCTACGTCTACCCGTCCTGCGCGGCGCTGATCGGCAAGAAGACGGAAGGCGGCAAGACGATCGAGACCGACGAGGACTTCGTCATGGAGCTGCTCCAGGCCGAGGGCGTGGCGGCGGTCCACGGCTCGGCCTTCGGGCTCGGCCCGAACCTGCGCATCTCCTACGCGACGTCCAACGCGGTTCTGGAAGAGGCCTGCCGGCGGATCCAGCGGTTCTGCGGCTCGCTGCGGTAAGACTGAGAGCCTGCTTCGGTCATCCCGCGGAGCGTCTCCACGCCTGCGGGATCAAGCGTGCGGAACCAGATCGCCCCGTCAGTCGGCGAGGCCGAGCACGATGGCGAGCATCCGGTTCAAGGCTGTGAGGGTATCGCGTTCAAGCCGGCCGATGCGGGTGCCGCATTTCGCCCGCGGCAGGGCAATGATCTTGTCGACCATGATCTGCGAGGTGCTTCGCAACCCGTTAGCTGGAGTCGGCTCGACGGTAAGCCTGAAAAGCGGTGCCTCGCGCAATGTGCTCGTGACGAGGCAGACGAGGGTGCTGTCGGTCCCAGCCAACCAGTCGGATTGAACGACGATTGCGGGACGCGGCTTGCCGTAGGCTCCCGGCGGCGAGACGGTGACGATGTCACCACGCGTCACTGTTCGGGCCAGTCGAACGCTGATTCGATGAAGTTCAGAGCTTCGGCTTCCTCGGCAGCTCCCTTCAGAAGGGCGGCTTGCCGGGCGGCCTCCTCCTTGAACCCGGACCGCGATGGATCTGGAACCCAGAGGCGCAGCAGCTTCATGCCGTCGCGTCGCGGCGCCCGATGATAGCGGGGGGCATTCGAGGAGCCTGCTCTTGGCCTAATCTGAGTCATCGCGAGGATCCGATCGTGGCGCACTCTAGGCTCCGCCAAGACCGCTGACTACCATGCCCGGATCGCAGTCCGGGTGAGCATCGTCATGTCCACAATCGCCGTGATCGCGCCCGGCGCCATGGGCAGCGCCCTCGGGGCCCGGCTCGCCGAGCACGGCGCCCGGGTGCTGACCTCCCTCGACGGGCGCGGGGCGGCGAGCCGGGCCCGGGCCGAGGCCGCCGGGATGGTCCATGCCCCGGAGGCCGATCTCGCGGGCGCCGACCTCCTGCTGTCGATCGTGCCGCCCGCCGACGCGGAGGCGTTGGCCCATCGGCTGGCGCCCGCCCTGTCGGCGGCCGCGAGCAAGCCGGTCTACATCGACGCCAACGCCGTCAGTCCGGAGACCGTGAGGCGCATCGGCGGCATCGTCGCGGCCACCGGCACGCCGTTCCTCGACGGCGCGATCCTCGGCCTGCCGCCGAAGCCCGGCACGACGGGACCCCGCGTCTACGTCTCGGGCCCCGATACCGCCCCGGCGATGGTGCTGCGCGACCTCGGCCTCGACCTGCGCGTCTGCCCCGGCGGCACGGGGGCGGCGTCCAGCCTCAAGATGAGCTACGCCGGCCTCAACAAGGGCCTGACGGCGCTGGCCGCCATCATGATCGGCGCGGCGGAGCGCGCCGGCGCCGGCGACGCGCTGCTGGCCGAACTCGCCGAGAACGAGCCGGCGCTCCTCGCCCGGTTGGCCAAGGCCCTGCCCGACATGGCGCCGAAGGCCTATCGCTGGGCCCCCGAGATGGAGGAGATCGCCGCGTTCCTGGGGCCGGACGCGGCGGGGCGGCAGGTCTTCGCCAGCTATGCGGTGCTTTACCGTCGTCTCGCCGCGGAGGCCGGCGAGGCGGACATCGCCGCGCTGATACGCTTCGCCGCGGTCGCCGCGGGGCGCTGATCGCCGCGGGGTGCGGGGAAACGGCTCCGCCTTGGTTGCCGGCTCGGCTGTCACCCTCTACACGGGCTGTCCCCAGCGGCCGATGCGCCTGAAGGTTTCGCGAGCCCGCTCGGGCCTGCATGGTAGCGGGGTCGGCAGTGACGGGGTGGTCCGGACCAGTTCTCTGGGCCGTTCCTGTGAGGCTCAGTGGGCCGAGTTGCTGCAGGAGTGTCGGGCGCGCGGGGAACAGGAACCGCGGATCCGGCGCATGGCCCACATCGATCTCCTTCCGAGATGGATCGATCCGCCGGACCGTGCCTCGACGGGTCGGATGCCCCGTTCCGGGACAGGGCCGGCGGCGGCGGTTGCGGCTTCGTTCACGCTCCCGCGGGATGATGCGGGAAGACCGGGGATCCGGTCCTGCGTAACCGCGTTTTCTCGGGCCTGACGATCATGCGAGCCCTGCTCACCAGCGGCATCAAGGCGATCCTGGCGGTCGCCGCCCTCTCCACCGCGGCGCACTGGGCGCTGCGCGTCCAGCGCGAGGCGGCGCCGGCCGCATCGGTCGCCAGCATCCCCGACCCGGTCGCCACGGGCTCCATCGAGCCGCGCGCGACCGAGCGACCCCTCGCGGCCATCGGCGCGCCTGCATCCGCGATCTCATCCGCGATGCCGTCCGCGATGCCGTCCGCGACATCGTCCCCGCCGCGCGCGGTCGCGGCACCCGGATCGGGGCTCGACCAGTCGCATCTCGCCGCGCTGATCGCGGGGGCGACGCCATCGAAGGCGAAGGTCGCGAAGGCGGCGACGAAGACCGCGTCCGCCGAGAAGATTCCCTCCGCCGAGAAGGCCGTGGCCAGGCGCTGAGCCGCGGGCGCGTGACGCAGCCGGCCGGGAGGCCGTGTCGGCTGCATGGTTCCCCTGCGCGGCGACGGATACCGCCCCGGGAGCGAGCGTGGCAGGACTCTCGGCCTCCACCAGGGTTCGGCAGGCATGACTCCGCAGGTCGCGACGTCCGTCACCGATGACATCGCCCCCGCCCGCGCCGCCGCCGAGGCGGATGCCGCCGGACGCCGGCGGCTCGTCGGCATCGCGCTGATGTGCGGGGCGGTCGCGTTCTTCGCGGGCCTCGATGCCAGCGCCAAGACGCTGGCGCGGGCCGGGGTCGACCCGCTGGTCACCACCTTCATGCGCTACGCCGCGAGCGTCGCGATGATCTCGCTGTTCATCAACCCGGTGCGCACGCCGGGCGTGGTGAAGAGCCGGCGGCTGACGCTCCAGATCGTCCGCTCGCTGCTGCTCTTCGCCTCCACGGCCCTGAACTTCCTGGCCCTGCGCTACCTGCAGATGGCCGAGACGATCTCGATCCAGTTCGCCGCCCCGCTCACGGTGGCGCTGCTGGCGGGACCGCTGCTCGGCGAGTGGTCGTCGCGGGCGCGGCTGGCGGCGATCGGCGTCGGCTTCCTCGGCGTGCTGGTCATCGTGCGCCCGGGCCTGGGCGGGATGCACCCGGCCGCCCTGCTCTGCGTCGCCAACGTCGTGGTCTATGCCTTCTACGCGATCATCACGCGCAAGCTCGCGGCCTACGACTCGACCGCCACGACCATGTTCTACACGGGGCTCGCCGGCCTCGCGCTGATGGCGCCGCTCCTGCCCTGGATCTGGGCCGCTCCGGCGAACCTGACCCACTGGGCCCTGCTCCTCGGCGTCGCGCTGTTCGGGACGCTGGGCCACTGGCTTCTGGTGATGGCCCATGCCCGCGCGCCGGCGAACGTGCTGGCGCCTTTCATCTACACGCAGCTGCTCTGGTCCGTGACCTTCGGCTTCCTGCTGTTCGGCGACCTGCCGAGCCGCTGGACCGTGGCGGGCGCCATGATCGTGGTCGGCTCCGGCCTGTACCTCCTGGCGCAGGAGACCATCCGCCGAGAGGCGCGGCCGGCCGCCTGAGGCGACCGGCCCTGTGATTTAGCGGCTCATCCGCTCCCGGCGCTCCATCCGCTCTTCGCGGCGATCCTCGCGGGCCCGGCGGGCCGGATCGGGATCGGTGCCGAGCACGCCGCCGACCGTGCCGGTGGCCGCGCCCACCGCGCCGCCGACGACGCCGCCCACCGGGCCGGCCGCGGCCGTGCCGTCCTCGGCGCCGCGCTGGGCGCCGCGGACCGTGCCCTGGGCCTGCGCGGCCCCCGCGAAGGCGATCGGCGCGAGGGCGAGGGTCGCGATCAGAAGCTTCTTCATGGGTCTACTCCCGGATGTTGATCTGGGTCGGCTCCGCGCCGCCACCGCGTGCGGAGAGTGTGGGTCAACGGTTCAGACGCCGATTGGTCCCATCCGGATTCACAGGCGCGTGATCCGACAGGGCTGGGACCTCGGGTTGACGGACTGCAACGCGTCCGCGTGCCGGGTGATGCGTAGCGACCACGCCGTCGTTCCAAGGGCGCCGCAGGCGAGCCCGGACCCGAAGGGGCATGCCGGAGGCGGGCAATCCAGAACCGCCGACGGTGCCATGCCATCCGCCCATTGCGGAACTGGATCCCGGGGCCCCGCTTCGCAGGCCCGGATTGACGGGGTTGCTGCTCCTGGGCGGAGCCTCGTCGCGTCGACCCGCGTTCTCAGCCCTGCGTGATCCGCACGGCCGCTGGCCTCGCGCCGGAGCGGCTGGTAGAGAACCGGGCATGCCCGCTTCGCGCGCCCTGCGCGGCTTCGGCCGCCCCATTCGAATTACCGGCCCGGCCTCCGCCTGAGGGCCCGCTTCGGCGCGGCCGCGCGGAGGTCCGGGATCCTCCTGCCGCCTGACCCGATTCCGCCGGCCTTTCCGGCCCGACCGCCGATGCGAGATCCGATGACCGCCCCCGAGACCGCGCCCGCCCGCGACTATTCCAAGACCCTGTTCCTGCCGCAGACCGAGTTCCCGATGCGCGCCGGCCTGCCGGTGCGCGAGCCGCTCTTCATCGAGCGCTGGAAGCAGATGGACCTCTACGGGACGCTGCGCGCCCGCGGCCGGGACCGGCCGAAATTCGTGCTCCACGACGGGCCGCCCTACGCCAACGGCAACATCCACATCGGCACGGCGCTCAACAAGATCCTCAAGGACGTGGTGGTCCGCTCGCAGACCGCCCTCGGCTTCGACGCCAACTACGTCCCGGGCTGGGACTGCCACGGCCTGCCGATCGAGTGGAAGATCGAGGAGCAGTACCGCGCCAAGGGCCGCAACAAGGACGACGTGCCGGTGATCGAGTTCCGGCAGGAATGCCGGACCTTCGCGGCCCAGTGGCTCGACGTGCAGCGCGAGGAGTTCAAGCGGCTCGGCGTCACCGGCGACTGGGACCATCCCTACGCCACCATGGCGTTCCCCGCCGAGGCCGTGATCGCCGACGAGCTGATGAAGTTCTCGATGAGCGGCCAGCTCTACCGCGGCTCGAAGCCCGTCATGTGGTCGGTGGTCGAGAAGACCGCGCTGGCCGAGGCGGAGGTCGAGTACGAGGAGCACGTCAGCGACACGGTGTTCGTCGCCTTCCCGATCCGCTCCGGCGCCGAGGGCGACCTCGCGGCGGCCCGGGTGGTGATCTGGACGACCACGCCCTGGACGATCCCCGGCAACCGCGCCGTCGCGTTCTCCAAGAAGATCGCCTACGGCCTGTACCGGGTGGCGGAGGCGCCGGCCGACAACTGGGCGACCCCCGGCCAGACCTACCTGCTCGCCGACAGCCTCGCCGCCACGGTGTTCAAGGCCGCCCGGGTCGAGGCGTTCGAGCGCGTGGGCGACGTGAGCCCGTCGACGCTCGCCGGCCTGACCCTGGACCATCCGCTGGCCAAGCTCGGCTATGCCTTCGCGGTGCCGATGCTCGACGGCGACCACGTCACGGACGAGTCCGGAACCGGCTTCGTCCACACGGCGCCGAGCCACGGCCGCGAGGATTTCGAGCTCTGGATGGCCAACGGGCGGCTGCTGCGCGAGCGCGGCATCGACGCGACCATCCCCTACACGGTCGACGCCGACAGCGTGCTCACCGAAGCGGCCCCGGGCTTCACCGGCACCCGCGTGCTCACCGCCAAGGGCGAGAAGGGCGACGCCAACAAGGCGGTCATCGCCGCGCTGACGGAGGCCGGGGCGCTGATCGCCCGCGGGGTGCTGCGCCACCAGTACCCGCATTCCTGGCGGTCCAAGAAGCCGGTGATCTTCCGCAACACGCCGCAATGGTTCATCGCCATGGACCGGCCGGTGGATTCGCTCGGCAACCGGACGCTCCGCGAGGTGGCGCTCCAGGGCATCGACGACACCCAGTGGGTGCCGACCCAGGGCAAGAACCGCATCACCGGCATGGTCGCCAACCGGCCGGACTGGGTGGTCTCGCGCCAGCGCGCCTGGGGCGTGCCGATCACCGTGTTCGTCCACCGGGAGACCGCCGAGATTCTGAAGGACGATGCCGTCAACGCCCGCATCCGCGACGCCTTCGCCAGTGAGGGCGCCGACGCGTGGTTCCGGGACGACGCCGCTGAGCGCTTCCTGGCGCCGGACCATGACCCGGCCGCCTACGAGAAGGTCACCGACGTCCTCGACGTCTGGTTCGATTCCGGCTCGACCCACGCCTTCGTGCTGGACGATCCGGAAGCCTTCCCGGGGCTCGCGGGCGTCACGCGCGTCCGCGACGGCGGGAAGGACCGGGTCATGTACCTGGAGGGCTCGGACCAGCACCGCGGCTGGTTCCAGTCCTCGCTGCTCGAATCCGCCGGCACCCGCGGCCGGGCGCCCTACGACATCGTCCTGACCCACGGCTTCGTGCTCGACGGCAAGGGCCTGAAGATGTCGAAGTCGAAGGGCAACGTCGTCGCGCCGCAGAGCGTCATCAAGGATTCGGGTGCCGACATCCTGCGCCTCTGGGTGGCCGCCTCCGACTACACCGACGACCTGCGCATCGGCCCGGAGATCATCAAGACGTTTGCCGAGACCTACCGCAAGCTCAGGAATTCGCTGCGCTGGATGCTGGGCTCCCTGGCGCATCGGGTCGCGGGCGACGACATCGCGTTCAAAGAAATGCCGGAGCTGGAGCGGCTGATCCTGCACCGGCTCGCCGAGCTCGACGGCGAGATCCGCGAGGCCTATGCGGCCTTCGACACCAAGCGGGTGGTGGCGCTGCTCAACGGCTTCATGACCGGCGACCTGTCGTCCTTCTATTTCGACGTGCGCAAGGACGCCCTGTACTGCGATCCGATCTCCTCGGTGCGCCGCCGGGCGGCGCTGCAGGTGATCGACGTGTCCTTCCGGCGCGTCGCGATCTGGCTTGCCCCGGTCCTGGCCTTCACGGCCGAGGAGGCGTGGCTCGACCGCTACCCGTCCGAGGACGGCTCGGTGCATCTCCAGACCCTGCCGGAGACCCCGGCCGCGTGGCTCGACGCCGCCCTCGCGGAGCGCTGGCAGAAGATCCGGCGGGTGCGGCGGGTGGTCACCGGCGCCCTGGAGATCGAGCGCGCGGCCAAGCGGATCGGCGCGAGCCTGGAGGCGGCGCCGACGGTCTACGTGGCCGATCCGGAGCTGCTCGCCGCGCTCGAGGGCTGCGACTTCGCCGATACCTGCATCACCTCGGACATCACGGTGGCGGCGGGCGAGGGCCCGGCCGACGCCTTCCGCCTCGACGAGGTCCGCGGCGTCGCCGTGGTGCCGAGCCCGGCCCAGGGCCGCAAATGCGCCCGCTCCTGGCGGGTCAGCCCGAGCGTGGGCAGCGATCCGGACTTTCCGGACGTGACCCCCCGCGACGCCCAGGCGCTCCGTGAGTGGGACGCGGCGCACCCGGAGGCGAGCGCGGCGTGATCATACCCGCGACAGCGCCCTCCCCCCTCTGCGGGGGAGGGTGGCCCCCGAAGGCGGTCGGGTCGGGCCGAAGTCCCGCAAGGGGGGAGCGCGGCTTCCGGATGCGGCGTGACCGTCATGAAGGCCGCTGCCTTCTTCTGCACCGCTGCTCCTCTCTCCCCCCCTGCTTCGCAGGGTACCCTCCCCCGCAGAGGGGGGAGGGAGAGGCGCGCGCGCGACAGCGCTTCTTCGGTCAGCGCTCATGACCCCCTTCCGTGCCGGCCTCCTGGCCCTCCTCCTCACCCTGATCCTCGATCAGGCCTCGAAGCTCGGCCTGTATCTCGGCACCGACCTCGTGCTGACGCAGCCCTGGCGGCTGGCGCCCTTCGCCGACCTCGTGGTGGTCTGGAACAGGGGCGTGTCCTACGGCCTGTTCCAGCAGGAGGGCGGTTTCGGGCGCTGGTTCCTCGTGATCCTGTCGCTCGCCGCCGCCCTCGGCCTCGGGATCTGGATGCGCCGGGCGGGCTCGCGGCTTCTCGCGGTGGCGCTGGGCCTCATCGTCGGCGGTGCGCTCGGCAACGCCATCGACCGGGCCGCCTACGGCGCGGTGTTCGACTTCGTCCACCTGCATGCCGGCCGCTGGTCCTGGTACGTGTTCAACGTGGCCGACGCGGCGATCGTGGCGGGCGTGATCGGCCTGATCCTCGACAGCCTGTCCCCGGCCGGACGGCGGCCGCAGAAGGAGCCCGCCGCGGGCGACCCCGCGCCGCGCCGGTGATCCGCGCAACACACAGGTCCATCTGCACCACCGCCCTGGCGCAACGTGGTCAAGGCGCCATACGATCGCCGGAAACCGGCCTCAGGCCGGGACCCGTCGGATCAGGCCGCGCCGCGGCCGTCCCCGAGCCGGACCTCCCGGCCGGAACCCGTGAGGCAGCATGACCGGGCATCGCAGGCTTCGTCCCCTCCTTTCCGCCGCGGTCGTCCTGGCGTCCGTCGGCGCAGGCGGTGCCCGGGCGCAGGAGCGCGGCGAGTTCATGCGCGATGCGCTCTCGGGCATCGGCCTCCTGGAGAAGCGCCAGGATCCGATCGATTATCACGAGCGCCCGCCGCTGGTGATGCCGCCCAAGCTCGACGGCAAGGTCCTGCCCCAGCCCCGGGCCCGCTCCACCAGCACGGCCTGGCCGAAGGACCCGGAGATCGTCGAGCGCGAGCGCGCCGCCGCCGAGCGCCGCCGCCCGTTGGGCAATCAGGCCCGCGGCCGCTACGACGACAACAACGCCACCCTCTCGGTGGACGAGATCCGGGGCGGCCGTCGCGCCGGGGCGAGCCTGACCACCGAGGCCGAGCGCAAGCCCGGCGACAACACCCGCGACGACAGCCTGCTCAGCGCCTTCGACCTGCTCAAGGGCAAGAGCGCCAATGCCGAGCCCTCCGACGTCGAGCCGAACCGCGACGTCCTGACGGATCCGCCCACCGGATACCGCCAGTCGCCGAAGAAGCTGGCCCGCCCGTCGTCGAGCGATCCGATCAACAACGCCAGCCGCGAGCGCGAGGAAGCCGATCCCGGAGCCTATCTCCGGCAGCGCGCCCAGTAGTGGCGAGGTCGCCGTGTCGCCGTTGCAACGGCGACACGGCGTGGCAACATGTGACGTTCGACCCGGTACGGCTCTTGCCGCCCGGAGATCAGGACGGTCCCGATTCGCGCGTGCGTCCCGACGTGAGACGCCGGGTCCGGGACCGGCAGAAGGAAAGCGGAATGCACCTGTTCAGGAAGGCGACGCCCCACCTCTTCCCGCTGCGTCCGGGCTCGTCCTTCGGCGGCAGCGCCGGCCGGGGCGAGGCCGCGCCGTTCGGGCGTTCCGAGGCGGGCGGCCCGGAAGTGACGGCCTTCACCCTCGACAACGGCCTCGACGTGGTGGTCGTCCCCGACCACCGGGCGCCCGTCGCCACCCACATGATCTGGTACCGCAACGGCTCGGCGGATGATCCGCTCGGACAGTCGGGCATCGCCCACTTCCTCGAGCACCTGATGTTCAAGGGGACCGAGACGCACCCGGTCGGCGCTTTCTCGAAGGCGGTGTCGGGCCTGGGCGGCCAGGAGAACGCCTTCACCAGCTACGACTACACCGCCTATTTCCAGCGGGTCGCCCGGGACCACCTCGGCACGATGATGGAATTCGAGGCCGACCGCATGAGCGGCCTCGTCCTGGACGACGCCGTCGTTGCGCCGGAGCGCGACGTGGTGCTGGAGGAGCGCCGCATGCGGGTCGAGACCGACCCCTCCGCCCAGCTCTCCGAGGCGATGGCCGCCGCCCTGTTCGTGCATCATCCCTACGGGATCCCGATCATCGGCTGGATGCACGAGATCGAGGGCCTGAACCGCGAGCACGCGCTGGCCTACTACAAGCGCTTCTACACGCCGGAGAACGCCATCCTGGTGGTGGCCGGCGACGTGACCCCCGACGAGGTCCGGCGCCTCGCTGAGACCACTTACGGCCGCGTCGCGCCGCAGGGTGCCCGGCCGGAGCGCCTGCGGGCGCGGGAGCCGGAGCCGAAGGCCCTGCGCCGCGTCGCCGTCGCCGACCCGAAGGTCGAGCAGCCGACCCTGCAGCGGCTCTACCTCACCCCCTCCTGCATCACCGCCCGGAACGGCGGCTGCCATGACCTGGAACTCCTCGCCGAGGTGCTGGGCGGCGGCTCGACCTCCTACCTCTACCGGAAGCTGGTCATGGAGACCGGCCTCGCGGTGAATGCCGGCGCCTGGTACATGGGCTCGGCGATCGACGACACCCGCTTCTCCGTCTACGCGGTCCCCGCCGAGGGCGTACCCCTGGAGAAGCTGGAGGAGGCCGTCGACAAGGTGCTGCGCCGCGCCCCCGCGGAGGCCCTCGACGCGGAGGCGATCGAGCGCGCCAAGACCCGCTTGGTGGCCGAGACCGTCTACTCCTCCGACAGCCAGTCGTCGCTCGCCCGCATCTACGGCTCGGCGCTGGCGATCGGCGAGACCATCGAGGAGGTCCGCCGCTGGCCGACCGACATCGAGACGGTCACGCAGGACCGCCTCAAGAGCGCCGCCGAGCACTGGCTGACGCCGGCCCGCTCGGTCACCGGCTACCTGACGAAGGCGCAGGATCCCGACGCCCCGGTCGCGATGGCCGCCGAGTAGCGACGGCCGCGTCCCGGCGGCCCTGCCCTGGGCCGCCCGCGGGACGCGTCGAAGCGAGCCCTGTCCGGCTCCGCCGCCGCCCGAGAGAAGAGATGAGGTTCCCATGAGCTTGACCGAGACTCTGGTCGAGACCGCCGCCGCCGCCGCCAATTCGCCGACCACGGCGCTGCCGGTGTCGACCGCTCCCGGCGTCGAGGCGTGGCACGTCGAATCCCCCGTTGTGCCGATGATCGCCCTGGCCTTCACCTTCGAGGGCGGGGCCGCGCAGGATCCCGCCGGTAAGTCCGGCTGCGCGCAGATGCTGGCGCGGCTCCTCGACGAAGGGGCGGGCGACCTCACCTCCGACCTGTTCCAGGAGCGGCTCGCCGCCCGGGCGATCGAGCTGTCGTTCCACGCCGGGCCCGACGCCGTTGGCGGCTCGCTCAAGATGCTGGTCAAGCACGCTGACGAGGCGATCGGGCTCCTCGCCCTGGCGCTCGCCAAGCCCCGCCTCGACCCGGACGCGATCGAGCGGGTCCGGGGCCAGGTCATCGCCGGCCTGCGCTATCAGCAGAACGATCCGGGCGTGCTCGCCTCCCGCCGCTTCTTCAAGGAGGCCTTCGCCGGCCATCCCTACGCCCGCCCCTCCTCCGGCACGGTCGAGAGCGTCGCGGCGATCACCCGGGACGACCTGCTGGCGATGCATGCCCGCATCATCGGCCGCGGCCGGGTGAAGGTGGCGGCGGTCGGCGCGATCGGCGCCGAGCAGCTCGCCGAGGGTCTGAATCGCGCCTTCGGGGCCCTCCCGGAGGCCGGGGAGCTGAAGGCGGTGCCGCGCACCGAGGTGCACGACCTCGGCCGCCGCGTCGTCGTCGATCTCGACGTGCCCCAGTCGGTGATCCGGTTCGGCATGGCCGGCGTGCCCTGGCGCGACCCCGACTTCATCCCCGCCTACGTGCTGAACCACATCCTGGGCGGCGGCGCCTTCACGTCCCGCCTGTTCCAGGAGGTGCGCGAGAAGCGCGGCCTCGCCTACTCGGTGGGGACGTCGCTGGTCAGCCACCGCTCGGCCGCGATGACCTGGGGCTACACCGCCACCAAGAACGAGCGCGTCGGCGAGGCGCTGTCGGTCATCGGCGACGAGATCGGCCGGCTGATCGCTGACGGGCCGGACGACGACGAGCTGCAGAAGGCCAAGGACTACCTGACCGGCTCCTACGCGCTCGGCTTCGACACCTCGACCAAGATCGCCCACCAGCTGGTGCAGATCGCCTTCGAGGAACTCGGCATGGACTACATCGCCCGCCGCAACGCGATGGTGGCGGCCGTGACCCAGGCCGATATCCGCCGCGCCGCCGCCCGCACCTTCGCGGACGGCCGGATGCTGGTGGTCGCTGCGGGTCGTCCGGTCGGGCTGTGAGCAGCACGCGCCTGAGCCCGTTTAGGCGCTCAGGCGGCCTCTGCTGAGGCCAGAGGTGCGATCCGCTCGATCTTCGGCCCAAGCGTGCGGCTCCGCGTCTCAAGCTCGAACTGGCGTTGCAGGTTCAGCCAGAAATCCGCGCGCGTGCCGAGATACCGGCCGAGGCGCCGCGCCGTATCGGTCGAGATGCCGATCTGCTCGGCCGCAATCCGCTCGATCCGGGTTCGGGGTACGTGGCAGGCCCGCGCGGTCGCACCGGCGCACAATCCCAGGGGGATGAGAAAGTCCTCCCGCAGCACCTCGCCAGGGTGCAGCGGCGGGAGAGTTGTATCGGCCTCGTATGCAATGGCCATCGTCGTTTGCTCTATCCTCGCAGGTTTCACCCGCAATCAGTGGTAGTCGACTATCTCGACGGCCTCTGGGCCGGTCTCGGTCCAGCGGAAGCAAATCCGAAACTGGTCATTGATCCAAATGGCGTGCTGCCGGTTACAGTCCTTCGTCAGCGGGTGAAGCTTGTTACCCGGCGGCACCTTCAGATCTTGCAGAGATGCTGCCGCATGGATCTGGCGTAGCTTGCGTCGCGCGACATTGAGGATTGCGGCAGGAATGCTCTTGGGATGCCGACCTTGGAAAACCGCCTCCGTCATCGCGTTCGCGACACTCTGGATGGGCATGACCGTGTCCCGGGACAACGCAAACTGTATCGCTCAGTGATACGTCCCAACCAAGTGCCGCCCGCCTGCCCCATCCTCGCGACACCGATCAAGATTCCCACCTGAGCCCGAAGGCCGCGAACCCCCGGACCCCCATGCAGCTCACCGGCATCCACCACCTCACCGCGGTGACAGCGCGCGCGGCGGAGAACGTCGCCTTCTACACCGGCACGCTCGGCCTGCGCCTCGTGAAGAAGACGGTGAACCAGGACGACGTCTCGGCCTACCACCTGTTCTACGCGGACGGGTTGGCGAGCCCCGGCACCGACATCACCTTCTTCGACTGGCCGGCGCCCCGGGAGCGGCGCGGCTCCAACAGCATCACCCGCACGCATCTGCGCGTGCCCGGCGCGGGCGCGGTGACGTGGTGGCACGCGCGCCTGCGCGAGGCCGGGATGGTCGAGGCCGAGCCCGTGCTCCGCGACGGGCGCCTGACCCTGGATTTCGAGGATCCGGAGGGGCAGCGCCTCGCCCTGGTCGATGACGGCGGCACCGGCCCGGAGCATCCCTGGGACGGATCGCCGGTGCCGGCGGCCTACCAGATCCGCGGCCTCGGGCCGATCCGGCTCTCGGTGCCGGAGATCGGGCGCACCGCCGCAATCCTCACCGAGGTTCTCGGCATGCGCCGGGCCCGGGCGTTCCAGACCGAGGACGGGCCGGTCGAGGTCTACGCCATGGGTCCCGGCGGCCCGGCCGCGGAGCTCCAGCTTCTCGCGGACGCGTCCGCACAGGCCCGGCAGGGGGCGGGCGCCGTGCACCACGTCGCCTTCCGCATCCCGGACGGGGATTACGGCGCCTGGGCTGATCGGCTCCGGGCCGCCCGGGTGCCGACCAGCGGTCCCGTGGACCGCTATTACTTCCGCAGCCTCTACTTCCGCGAGCCCAACGGCATCCTGTTCGAGATCGCCACGGACGGGCCCGGCTTCACGGCCGACGAGCCCCTGGAAACCCTGGGCGCGCGCCTCGCCCTGCCGCCGTTCCTGGAGCCGCGCCGGGCCGAGATCGAGGCCGGGCTCAAGCCGCTCCGCCCCGATCTTCGCGCCTGACAGCAGGCCGAGGCGGTGCACCCGGCGGCAACCCTCCCATGCTCACGGCGAGGCTGCAGCTCTTCCGGAATGACGCTAAATATTCGAACGATTCCAGGTCGTTCACTTCTTTCGCCTGTGTGATCCCCGCGCGCCTTGACGGGCGTGCTGCAACTGCGAAAGAAGCAGCGCATCTGTGTTCATCGTCCGGATCCCGGCGGGCCGTCCCATGGGGACGTGCTGAGGATCCGCCCCCGCCCGAGCCGGGCGGCGGGGATCCGCCGAACCACGCGCCCCGAATCGTCGGGGCCGTGAGCCGAGCATCCGAGGATTCGAGGTCTGATCCGTCCATGAGCAAGTTCTACGAGGAGCGCGTTCTGTCGGTCCACCACTGGACCGACAACCTGTTCTCGTTCCGCACCACCCGCGATCCGGCGTTCCGCTTCCGCAACGGCGAGTTCACCATGATCGGCCTGGAGGTCGAGGGCCGGCCGCTGCTGCGCGCCTACTCGGTGGTCTCCGCCAATTACGAGGAGGAGCTGGAGTTCTTCTCGATCAAGGTCCAGGACGGGCCCCTGACCTCCAAGCTCCAGCACCTCAAGGTCGGCGATCCGATCATCGTCGGCAAGAAGCCCACCGGCACGCTGGTGCTCGACAACCTGCTGCCGGGCCGGAACCTCTACCTGCTCGGCACCGGCACGGGCCTCGCGCCGTTCCTGTCGATCATCAAGGACCCGGAAGCCTACGAGCGCTTCGAGAAGGTCGTGCTGGTCCACGGCTGCCGGCAGGTGCAGGAGCTCGCCTACGGCGAGACCATCACCGAGACCCTGCCCCAGCACGAGTTCCTGGGCGAGATGATCTCGAACCAGCTGATCTACTATCCGACGGTGACCCGCGAGCCGTTCCGCAACCGCGGCCGGATCACCGACCTGATGGTCTCGGGCAAGCTGTTCGAGGATATCGGCCTGCCGGAGATGTCGATCGAGAACGACCGCTTCATGCTCTGCGGCAGCCCCGACATGATCCGCGACACCCGTGAGCTGCTCTCGGGCCGCGGCTACGAGGAGGGCAACCACGGCGAGGCCGGTCACTACGTGATCGAGAAGGCCTTCGTGGAGAAGTAGGCTTTCGGGACTTGGCGCCGGCCCGGTGCGGTTCGCCGCGCCGGGCTTTTTCGTGCCACGTTCCCACCAAGGCGGTCCGGCGCGATTCGCCTCTCCGTCGGCGGCGGGGCGAAGCTCTCTCCCGCCCGCGCCGATCGGCCTCCCGCATCCCCGAGACGCTCCGCTTCGCGCCTGTCGGCGCGCTGATCGACACGCCGTAGGACGGCGGCCACCCTATTGCTGCGGCACCGCCGGCATGCCGTCGGCGAAGGGGCCTCCCCCGGCGCTGAACAGCTTGCGCAGGAAACCCGGAGCGATCGCCGAGAGCGGGTTCACGCTCACATCCGGTGAGGCGAGCTTGCCGGAAACGCGGAAGTTGACCGCGAACAGACCCTCGTTGTGCCCGCCGCCGAGCAGCGGCCCGAGCAGCGGCAGCTGCGAGGCGACGTTGTTCAATCCGTACAGCGGTACGAAGGTCCCGTTCATGTCGGTGCGCTCGCGGCCTGTATCGAGCCAGCCCGACAGGGTGAAGCCCATGGCGGCGTTCGAGATCGCCGCATCGCTGAAATCGACCCGGGTCCCGTTGCGCACGAAGTTGGCGCGCATCCGGTCGAAGGTGACGTCGCCGGCGCTCCGGCCCGGGGCGGCCCGGCGGCCGCGGGCCGCGTCCGTGTCGGCCGCCTCCGGGCCCTGCGCCATGATGCTCGACAGGGCCGGCTCGTTGCGCAGGGTGAAGTCGCGGATCTGCACCACGCCGGATTGCGGGCCGTCATTGAGGCCGATGCCGGCATTGAGCCGCCCGCCATACATGCGGCGGTAGACGTCGACGAAGCGCAAGGTCGCGCCGGCATCGGCGGCGTCGACGGCGAGCGTCGGCGCCCCGCGTTCGCGGGTCACCGTGGCGGCGAACGGGGCGGACCGGAACCGCCCGGTGATGTTGGCGGCGCGCAGAGTCTTGCCGTGGAGGGAGAGCTGCAGCTTCGCGCTGGTCAGCGCCTCGTCGTTGAAGCCCGTCACGATCGGCAGCTGGATGTCGGCCTCGACATCCTTCGGGTTCGATTCCTTCGCCTCCTTGCCGCCTTTGGGATCCGGCGCACCGAGCGATTTCAGGAACGGCCGCGCGTCCACCACCGCCCCCCGGACCAGGACCTTGTAGCCGCTCCCGATCCGATCGAGGCTCACCCGCAGGTCGTCGCCGGGCGAGAGTTTGACGCTCGTCAGGTCCGCGCGCTCCAGCCCGCCGTCCGGAGTGATCGTCACGCTGCCGCGGGCTGTGGCCGGGGCGGCGTCGAGAGCGAAGTCGCGCAGCTCGAGGCTCTGGCCGTTGTCCACCAGGGTGAAGGTGAGCCGGCCCGCCTTGCCGGCGGGCTTCGTCAGGCCCGGAAGAAGCCCGTCGATCCCGGCCCTGGCGAGGTCGGCTTCGACCTTGATCGGCGGCTTTCCCGAACCGGGTCGGCCGATGGGCACGACGGCGCGGACCGGGATCGTGCCCGTGAGCTGCGGCGCGGTCGGCAGGCCCTTCCGGCTCCGGACCGCATCGTCCAGGGCGAGGTTGACCACGGCCTCGCCGGGCTGCCCGACCTTCGGTTGGCGCATGTCGACCGAGACGGGCGCCCCCGCGACCCGGCCGTCGCCCTTCAGCGCGAAGGCGCCCCGATCGTACGACAGGGCGAACTTGCCGGCCTCCAGCCGGTCCTTGCCCATCACTTTGTCGACCGAAAGGTCGGCCAGCGTGCCGGTCAGCGTCACCGGAAGATCGGGCAGATCGGGGATGTGCTTGAGATCGAGGGGGAAGTCGACGCGGAGATCCGCGCTGCCCTTGATCGTGGCAGGGTCGAGATCGACGCTCATCACGCTCTTGAACAACTTGGCCTGAAGGACGGAGGCCATCCCGTCGGCGCCACCCGAGAGCCGCATGCCGATCTGCGCGACCACCCGGTCCGGCGTGATCTGCGGGATGACGAAGTTGCCGTCCGAGATCGCGAGTCCGCGACCATCCGGTCCGTGGACTTCGGCGGTCACGTTGCGCACCGTGGTCGAGCGCCCGGTGATGGTTCCGACGACGTTGCCCTTCGTCACCGGCGGCGCGTCGGCGGTGACGTCGATCGCCGCGTCCGAGACGTGGAAGTCGATGTGGACCGAATCGTCGGGCGCCGGCTCGCCCCGGGTCGCGGCGGCCAGGACCGTGCCCGACATCTTCACCCGGATGTCGACGGAATCCACGCGGCCGCGCCGCAACTGGTCCACCAGATAGGTCCGGGCCGGCGGCGCGATATGCTCGGGCCAGAGGCGCAGTCCGGTCCGGACCTCGCCGTCATGGCCGACAATGTGGAGCGTGAGGCCCCCATCGTCGGCCGAGGTGCCGATGGTCCCGGTGATCGTTCCCGACACGCCCGGGGCCGACAGGGTGAGCGCATCGATGGCGATGCCGCCGTCACGGCCGGAAAGCTGGGCATCCAGCGCGCCGATCTTCACCGGCGCGTCCTTCGATGTCGCCCCGCGCAAGGTGGCGTCGCGGCTCGCCAGCGTCGCGGTCCAGGTCGTGCCCGCATCGGGAGGGCTCCCCTTCCACGCCCCCGTCAGGTGCACGGCGTTGCCGGCCCCGCGATAATCCAGGCCGGCAAGTTCCATGACGCGGCCGGCCTCGTCCCAGGTCAGGTTGGCGTCCAGGCTCTCGACGGTGACGGGATTGAAGTCCTTCTCCTCGATCAGGAACGTGCCGTCGCCGGTGTGGAGCTTGGCGCTCATCGTCTGGATGCGTCCCGCCGACAGGCTCACGTCGGCGCGGGCCGAGACTTTCAGATCCGTGGTCAGCGGCAGGCCCGACTGGCCCGAGAGCAGGAGCAGGTCGGTCACCGGCAGGTCGTCCAGCGTGATGACGCCTGAGCGCGCACGCCCTTCGCCGCCATCGCGCAGCGAGCCGCCGAAGCGCCACTCGCCGTGCGGTCCGTCGAGACGCAACTCGAAGTTGCGAGTGCCATTCACCGGATCGCGCCCGAACAGCCCGTTGACGCGCGAGAAGACCGCCCGCTCGTGCCCGTCCTCGTCGATGAGGCGCAGGCGCGCGTCGGTCACGCGGGCGCGGTCGAGGGCTCCGACTACGCCGCTCGAATCGAGCACCACCCCGAAGATCGACGCGATGGCGGCCGAGAGCGGCGAGACGCTGCCCCGGACTCCGTCTACGCTTGGCGGCGTGACCGGCTCGATATCGACAGGGTGGTTGGCCTCCGAGGCCGCGAAGGCGATGGACCCGTCCCGGTGAACCAGTGCGGTGGTCTGGGTCTCGCGGAATTCGATGGAGCGCGGCTGAAGGTTGAGCCGCAGCAGGCTCCAGAGGTCCAGGCTGACCAGCGCCAGAGGTGCGCGGACGACCAGGGCACCTTGCGGGTTACGGATATCGAGCCCGGAGAAGCGCAGCCTCAGGGCGTTCTCGCGGTCGAGCTCGAGGCTGCTGCCGCGGATCCCGATGCTCCAGCCGGGCCCGATCCGCTCGGCCACCGCGGTCGCGACGCGGCGCGAGAGACCGTCGATCTGCAGCGGCCCATTGGACAGGCGCACGGCCACAACGCCGATCCCGGCGCCGAGGAGCAGCACCAGAGCGAGGGCGCTCACGAGGCAGACACCTCCGACGCGCCGTGCCCTCCCCCGGGGTCTGCATGCCGACGTTGTCTCGTCCGCCATCGGGACCCTTGTTCCGGGGGGCTCTGCGCGCGGGACCGTCAGGCGCCGCGGCCGGTGGATCGAAGCGCGCCCGCGCTTTACAGCGGCCGCGACTCCGGTTTTGGCTCGGACGTGCACGGCGCAACCTTGTGATGCCGCGCACCCGATCGATTGCACATCATCAATCGGCCGAAAGGAAGGCACGATGTCCTTGTCCGAGGGCGACTCCGCCCCTGATTTCGACCTGCCCGCCTCCGCGGGAGGCCGCGTCGCGCTCTCCGCCCTCCGCGGTCACAAAATCGTGCTCTACTTCTATCCGAAGGACGACACGAGCGGCTGCACCCTGGAAGCGCAGGCGTTCAACGCGCTGCTGCCGGCCTTCGCGGAGGCCGACGTGAAGGTTGTCGGCCTTTCGCCGGATCCGGTGAAGAGCCACGACAAGTTCTGCGGCAAGTACGGGCTTGCCTTCCCGCTGGCCTCGGACGAGGACAAGGGCGTCCTTGAGGCCTACGGCGTCTGGGTCGAGAAGAGCATGTACGGCCGCAAGTACATGGGCGTAGAGCGCACCACCGTGCTGGTCGACCGCGACGGCCGCATTGCCCGGATCTGGCCCAAGGTGAAGGTGCCGGGCCATGCCGAAGCCGTGCTGGAGGCGGCCCGCGCCCTGTCGTGATGGAAGTCGAGCGGGCTCAACCCGGCTCTCGACGGATCTTTAACCTTACTGAGGCTTGAATGACGGCTCCCGCGGGGCCGTCCCGATGCTGTGTTCCAAGATCTTCTCGCGCGTCCTGCCCCGTCGGGCCATGCCCTGGCTCGCCGCGGGCTTCGGTCTCGCCCTCGCTTGGGCCCTCGGGGCTTCGTACCTGATCGTCTTCCACGACGAGGTGCTCGCCGGGTTCGTGGCCCGTCAGGCTGCGATGCGGGACGCGTATGAGGCGCGGATCGTCACCCTTCAGGACTTGCTGGATCGAGACCGGCGCGCCCGCGCCGGCACCGAGGCGGGCCTGAGCGACCGGGTCTCGGCGGCGCTGGAGCGTCAAACCGAGCTGGAGCGGCGCGGGGCGGCCCTGACGGTCCTGGAACGGCGAGGCTTGTCTGATCCGGTCGTCACAGGCGCGCTGCCATCGGGTCGCGATGCCGGCGGCGATGGTCTCTTCCTGCGCCCGTCCGAGGAGGCCGACGTGCTTCGCCCCGCCATCCGCCCGCTTCCGCGCCAGAGCGCGCGCGACGCCGAGCTGGGTCTCATCCGACTGGAGGCGCGTCTCGACGGCCTGCAGGCGGCGCAGGGCGAGCGCCTCGTCCGCCTAGCCGGCCGGGCCGAGGACGAGGTCCGGCAATTGCGCAGCCTGATCGGCCGCACCGGTCTCGACCCCGGCCGCTTCGACGCACCCGTCCCGACCGCCGGCATCGGCGGCCCGCTGGTTCCGCTGGACGCTCGAGGGCTGGATGGGGCCGGCTTCGAGGCCGGCCTGGCGCTGGTGCGCCGGGCCCTCGGCGACGGCGAGCGCCTGCGCCGGCTCGCCGCCGCGCTGCCTCTGAGGCGTCCGATCCGGGGCGCGGCGACCGTGTCGAGCCCGTTCGGCACCCGGCTCGACCCGTTCACCCGCGGCCTCGCCCTGCATACCGGACTCGATCTGAAGGCGGAGTACGGCGAGACCGCCCGCGCCACCGCGTCGGGCCGGGTGACGGCCGCGGAGTTCGCCGGGGGATACGGCAACATGGTCGAGATCGATCACGGCCGCGGCCTGACGACCCGGTTCGGCCACCTCGCCCGCATCGCCGTGCGCCCCGGTCAGCGCGTCGCTGCGGGCGATGTGGTCGGCTTCGTCGGCTCGACGGGGCGCTCCACGGGGGCGCATCTGCACTACGAGACCCGGGTCGACGGCGAGCCGGTGGATCCGCAGCGCTTCCTGGATGCCGGCGCGCCCTCCGCCTTGGCGCAGCTCAACGCCGACTGAATCCATCGCCGGAAAGCCCGCTCCGTGCTAGCCTCTGAGTCGCGATCGGAGGCTGCCGTGGCATTGGCCGTGAGGCGCGACGCGCGCAAGGGCGTCGCAGAATACAAGCGCTGGCTGGAGCCGCGACCGGATGAGGAGCGCTGGGCACCGCTCGACGGCGAACCTGTGCTCATGGCGCCGCCGCGGGAGCGGCATCAGGCGATCGTCGCCGACTTGATCCGTCGAAACGACGACCTCACCGACGGCAAAGGCTGCAGTGCGATGCCCGGTTTGGCGATCCTCAGCGACGCCATGGACGATGTCGCACCGATCCCCGAGGTGGTGGTGCAAGTCGGACCGCCCGTGCCGAACGGCTGCGCCGCGGATTTGCTCCGCGTCGCCGAGGTTCTCTCCCCCACGACCATGAGCCTCGATTGCGGGCGTAAGATCGACTTCTACCGGACCGTGCCGAGCCTCAGCACATTCCCGATCGTCTGTTCCGACGAGGCGCGGATCGCGGTCTGGCGGCGGGCGGGCGAGGATTGGAGCGTCGCGGCTGTCGGGCTCGACGGCACCGTCCCGCCGCCGGACCTCGACGGCGCTGTGCCGGTGCGCGACATCGACCGCGGCCTCGCCTTCTGAGCGCTGGCACCCCACATCATCGAACGGCCAAGCATCAAGGCACTGACTTGCCCCATTTCGAAGATTTCTACGCTGCCAAGCTGCGCGGTTCCCTCGGCGTGACCGACGCGGAGTCGGTGCTCGACCTGCGGGGCACCAACCGGGCGACCGCCGAGGCATCGCTGAAGGACATGCTGGAGCGCAGCCGTTTCGCCAAGGGCAAGACTGTGGCGATCCGGCTCGACCCGCCCCCGGACGGCGGCGGCGAGACCCTGTTCCAGCCGGCGGGACGCTTGCTCCTCGACGCGAAGCGCCGCGGCCTGATCGAGCGCCTGCAGACCCTGCCGGCCCAGGACGGACTCGGCTTCTACGTGGCGCTCGCCGGTCGGGCGGACCGGACGCCCATGTAGGACCGCCTCGAAGTCGCGCCGGCAACGGATCGGGTGCGCGCCGCCGGGCGTTGATCGGTCCCGCTTCACCGGAGGCCGCCCGTCGATGCCGCTCCTGCCGTGTCACCGATCCCAATCTTCCCGGTTCCGTCGATGAGCGCCTTCCCCGGCGGTCGCAACTCGATCGAGCGCATCGCCCGCTTCGGCTACGGCGCCCGGGGGGTGGTCTACCTCGTGGTCGGCGCGCTGGCCCTGCTGGCGGCCCTCGGGCACGGCGGGCGGGCTGGCGACAGCAAGGACGCCCTGCGGGCGGTGATGGCCGGCCCGTTCGGCGCGGCCATCGTCGGCTTGATCGCGCTGGGCCTCGTCGGCTTCGCCCTCTGGCGCCTCGTCGAGGGAATCACGGATGCCGACCGGCGGGGCACCTCGGCCAAGGGCCTCGCGGTGCGCGGCGCCCATCTGATCAGCGCCGGACTCTATCTCGGCCTCGCGGCGAGCGCGGCGTCACTCAGCCTCGGTCTCGGTATGGGCGGCGGCGACGGCATGCACGACTGGACCGCGTGGTTGCTCGCCAAGCCGTTCGGCCGCTGGCTCGTGGCCTTGGGCGGTCTCGCGGTCGTTGGCGGCGGCTTCGGCTTCCTCGGCAAGGCCTGGCGCGGAGACGTCACCGACCGGCTCAGCCTCGACGCGCGGGCCCGTGACCGCTGGGCCGGCCCGATCGGACGGTTCGGCTACGCGGCGCGGGGCTTGGCCTTCCTGATCATCGGCGCCTTCCTCGTGGCGGCGGCGTGGCACCAGCGCTCGTCCGACGCCAAAGGGCTGACCGAAGCCTTCGCGCTGCTGCGTGCCCAGCCTTACGGTTGGGTTCTGCTCGGGCTGGCGGCAGCGGGCCACGTCGCCTTCGGTGCCTTCGGGCTGATCCAGGCCCGCTACCGGCACATAGATGCGCCGGACATCGATCGCGTGGACGACGCGGCCGGTGCCGCGGCCCGGGCGCTGACTTGAGTCCGACGATTTATTATCTGTTCTGATTGTAATCTGACGCCGGCTTCCCAAGTAAAAACAACCCTCCGCGCAATTCAGTGCTCTGGGCGACGTTGTGGAGGCGATAATGGCGAGAATCTTGATCACCGGCCGGGCACAGACGGTGACCACGGAAGACTTCAACGAGCGCGTCCGGATTCTGATGCTCGACAAGCTTGATCCCGTGAAGGGCCGCATCTACCAGCGGACTTTCAAGGCGGGGTTTTCCGGCTCGCCCATCAAGTAGCCGGACGGGTCGCCGGATCTGCGGTCGCGCCTCCGTTTGGCGCGCCGTCCCCTGTGCGTTGACAGCGCCGATGCCGCGGCGGATACCCCGCGGCATCCCATCCGGCCCCCGATGCAGCAGCGCCTCTACAAGACCGCGGTGATGGTGACCCACGACCTCGCGGCGACCGTTGCCGCCGTGGTGCTCACCTTCCTGTTCCGCTTCCAGGGCGGCATGCTGGCCGAGCGCCTGCATGCCCTACCCCTGCTGCTGCCGCCGTTCCTAGTCTTCGCCGGCTTGGTCTACGGCCGCTTCCGCCTCTACCGGACCAAGTGGCGTTTCGCCTCGTTGCAGGATCTCGCCGGCATTGTCCGGGCGGCCAGCGTGCTGGCGCTGGCGCTTCTGGTCACCGATTGGGTCCTGGTCTCGGCCGATCTCTACGGCTTCTACTTCTTCGGCAAGATCGCGATCCTGCTCTACTGGGTGCTGCAGATCTTCTTCCTCGGCGGCACGCGGCTCGCGTTCCGCTATCTCAAGGACACCCGCTCCCGGCAGTCGAGCGCGCGGGCCGCCACCGTGCCGACACTGCTCCTCGGACGCGGCGCCGATATCGACGTGCTGATCCGCGCCATCGAGGCCGGCTCGGTGAGGAAGCTGGCGCCACGAGGCATCCTGTCGCCGCGGGCGGACGAGCGCGGCCAGTTCATGCGCGGCGTGCCGGTCCTGGGCGGCTTCCCGGATCTTGAGCGGGTGGTTGCCGACCTCGCCGCCCGCGGCGAGCCGGTGCGGCGGCTCGTGGCCGCGCCGAGCGCCCTCGTACCTGAGGCGGCCCCAGACGACCTGATCGCCCGCGCCCGGCGCCTTGGCCTGCCGCTTGCCCGCGTCGTCGGCCTTGGCGAGGGCGTCCAGGGGCCGGAACTGGCGCCCCTTGAAATCGAGGATCTGCTGCTGCGGCCGACCGTGTCCATCGACCGGACGCGCCTGGAGGCGTTCCTCACCGGACGCCGGGTCGTGGTGACGGGCGGCGGCGGGTCGATCGGCTCGGAGATCTGCCTGCGGGCGGTGGCCTTCGGGGCAGCCGCCGTGCTGGTGCTCGAATCCTCCGAGCCGGCGCTCCACGGTATCCTGAGCCATCCCGCGGTCCTGGCCGCCGAGGCCGCGGTCACGGGCGTCCTGGCCGATATCCGCGACGGAGAGCGGACCCGCGCGGTGATCGCGGCGTTCCGTCCCGATTACGTGCTGCACGCCGCCGCGTTGAAGCAGGTGCCTTATCTGGAGCGGGACTGGCAGGAAGGGATCAAGACCAACGTCTTCGGCTCGATCAACGTCGCCGAGGCCGCGGTCGCGGCGGGTGCCCGGGCGCTGGTGATGATCTCCACCGACAAGGCGATCGAGCCGGTCTCGCAACTCGGCGTCACCAAACGCTTCGCCGAGATGGTCGCCCAGGCCCTCGACGCGGAACTGTCGACCAAGCCCGGCCATCCGACCCGACTGATCGCCGTCCGGTTCGGCAACGTGCTGGGTTCCGTCGGCTCGGTCGTGCCGGTGTTCAAGGCGCAGATCGCCCGGGGTGGCCCGGTGACGGTCACCCACCCCGACATGGTCCGATACTTCATGACCGTGCGCGAGGCCTGCGACCTCGTGCTGACGGCCGCTTCCCACGCGGACGGCGAGGCACGCGGGGGCGCCGCGTCGGAGCGCGCCGCCGTCTACGTGCTCAAGATGGGCCAGCCGGTCCGGATCGCTGAACTCGCCGAGCGGATGATCCGGCTCGCCGGCTTCGAGCCCGGCGCGGAGATCGAGATCGCCTATACCGGGGCGCGACCCGGCGAGCGGCTCAACGAGATCCTGTTCGCCCGCGAGGAACCCCGGGTCGCCCTGCTGGGCATTGACGGAGTGATGGCGGCGCGACCGGTCTTCGCGGACCGGGCCCGCCTCGAGGCCTGGGTCGCGCAGCTGCGGGCCGCCGTTGCGGCGGGCGACCGGGCCGCCGCCGAGGCTGTCTTCGAAGCTGCGGTGCCGCATTTCAGGGAGCGCGCTACGGAGCGGGCCGCGCGTCCGTCGGCATCCCCCACTGGGACCAATGCCGGACTCAAGGCGCCCGCCGGCGCGACGCCCGCCGTCATCGGCTGATCCAGCCGCCCGGGACGCTCATCCACCGTCGCGCGCAAGCTGCGCGAGCCCGTCCCGGGTCGGGCCGGCCGGACGCCAGCCGAGGGATGCAAGTCCGTCGACGCGGGCCACCAGTCCTTCGGCGACGCGGGCGAATTCTGCGTCCCGGCCGGTCACCCGGCAGGCCAGCTTCAGCAGCCCGACCGGCACCGGGATCAGGCCTGGGCTCCGACCCAGTCCCTGGCGCAGGGCTGCGATCATCTCGGGCAGGCTCAGCGGATCCGGGTCGGCGGCGATGACGGCCCGGTTCAGCGGCTCCGGCGCCCGCAGCACGACATCGACCGCACCCGACAAACTCTCCAGCGCAATCAGCGAGCGCCGCGCCGCCAGGCCGCCGAGGGGCAGCGGATAGGGAGTGCGTGCCAGCCGAAGGAGCGCCGCCATGTTGCCCTTCACGCCCGCGCCGTAGACCAGGACCGGGCGCAGGGCGACCCAGTCGAGCCCGGTCTCGGCGAGCGCCCGCTCGGCGTCCAGCTTGGAGCGGCCGTAGGCATCGGTCGGCGCCGCGGGATCGCCCTCCCCGACCGTTCCGGGGGCGCTCGCCCCGACCTGGGCGCGGATCGACGACAGGAACACGAAGCGGCGCACCTTCGCCCGGGCCGCGGCCTCCGCGAGCTTGCGCGTCGCCTCGGTGTTGAGCGTCCGATAATCGTCCTCCGGGGCGCCCGACATGGCGTGGGCGAGGCCTGCCGAATGCACCACCGCGTCGACGCCACTCAGCGCCGCCGCCATGTTGATCGGCCGCGTCAGGTCGCCGACCACCGCGCTCGCCGCGCCCTGCGGCAGAGCCGTCGGCCGGCGCAGCAGGACCCGGACCCGGTAGCCGCGCGCAGTGAGATCGGCGAGCAGGTGGCGTCCGATGAACCCGGTCGCCCCGGTGAGCGCGATGAGTCCGGTCAAGGCTGAGTGGCACCTTCGGCTGGAGTCCGCGCTGGGGCGCGGGCAAAGCGGCGGAGCAGGCTCGCGACCAGGGCGAGTCCGGCCGCGAGAGCGGCGAGCGTGACCGTCCAGGACGGCCAAAGCAAGGTCGCGGCGGCAAGCGCCGCCAGGGCGAGATTGACGGCGAACACCGATCCCACCACGCCCGAGACCGTCAGTCCGTTGAGGGTGGCGCGCTGGTAGTAGTGTCCTCGATGCGCCTCCCAGACCCGCTCGCCCCGGGCGGCCCGGGCGATGAGCGTCAGCGTGGCGTCCGCCAGGTAGACCAGCGGCAGCAGTACGGCGGCTGCGAGGCTGCCCGCCACGGCCAGATGCCAGAGCAGCCAGCCGGTGACGAGGCCGATGGGCAGCGACCCGACATCCCCGAGGAAAAGCGTCGCGACAGGCCGGTTGAACGGCGCGAAGCCGAGCATCGCGCCCAGGAGACAGGCCGCGACCAATGTCGGCAGCGGTGGCAGGGGGCCGGCAAGGCCCAGCAGCAGGAGGGCGCCGGTGACCGGGACGACTTCCGCGACGGTCATCCAGTCGAGCCCGTCCATGAAATTCGTCAGGTTCACGAACCACACGCCGGCGACGACGGCGAGGCCGCGTTCGAGCCAGGATGGGATGCCGGGTATCAGCCGCCCGTCCAGATGCCAGACCAGCAGGCCGACCGCCGCCGCCTGTGCGGCGAGCCGCAGCGCGGCCGGCAGGGGACGTATATCGTCGACGGCGCCCAGCAGTGCCAAAGCCAGAGCGCAGCCGGCAAGCCAGATCCAGTCCGGCCGTCCGCCGATCTCCGGCGCCGCGATGAATAGGCCCGAGATCGTGACAAGCGCCGTCACAACGGCGATTCCCCCTCCTTGCGGGGTCGGAACCGTGTGGCTGGAGCGGGCGTTCGGCCGCGCCAGCGCGTAGCGCTGCAGGAGCGGACGCAGCCGCAGGATGAGCCCGGCCGACAAGGCGGCGGTGAGCGGGACGGCGAGCAGGATGAGCGTGGGCAGCGCGGACGGCATGCGCCGTCCTACGCGATCCCGAGGACGACCGTGAGGGGGAGCGTCGTCCCGATCAGTAGACCTGCGCCTCCTCTCGCGGCCGATCCTCCTGGCCGTCGCGGCGATCCAGATGCTTCTCCACCACCTTGGCGAGGCCGACCATGATCTGGTCGATGGCGTAGTCCTTCGGCGTGTAGACGGCGCGCACGCCCATATTCTTGAGGACCAGCTCGTCCTCGGGCGAGATGATGCCGCCGACCACGACGGGAATGTGGTCGAGGCCCGCCTCGCGCATCTTGGCCCTCACTTCCCGCACCAGCGGCACGTGGCTGCCCGACAGGATCGACAGGCCGACCACGTGGGCGCCGGTCTCACGCGCCTTGGCGACGATCTCGGCCGGGGTCTGGCGGATGCCGTCGTAGGTGACGTCAAAACCCACGTCCCGTGCGCGGAGCGCGATCTGCTCGGCGCCGTTGGAATGGCCGTCGAGGCCCGGCTTGCCGACGACCAGCTTCGGCGTCTCGCCGAGCCGCTCGCCGAGATCGGCGATCAGGAGCTTGGCCTCCTCGGCCGCCCCGGACGAGACCGTCTCCAGCGTCACGCCCGTTGGCGCCCGGTACTCGCCGAACACCGCGCGCAGGCGGGCGCCCCACTCGCCCGTGGTGACGCCAGCCTTCGCGGCCTCGATGGAAGGCGGCATGATGTTGGCGCCCGAGCGTGCCGCCTGCTCCAGGGCGTCGAGGGCCTGACCCACGGCCCGCTCGTCACGGCCGCCGCGCCACTCGCGGATGCGGGTCTGCGCCTCCATCTCCACGGTCTCGGAGACGGAGAAGATTGCCCCCTCCCCGGCGGTGAGCGGGGACGGCTCGCCCTGCTGCCACTTGTTGACGCCGACGACGATCTGCTCGCCCGCCTCGATGGCCGAGATCCGCCGGGCGTTCGACTCCACCAGCGCACGCTTGAGCGCCCCGGTCTCCACGGCGGCGACCGCGCCGCCGATGCCGCCGATCCGCTCCAGCTCGGCGCGGGTCTGGGCCTTCAGCTCCTCGACCTTCGCCTCGATCACGTGGCTGCCGTCGAAGATGTCGTCGTATTCGAGGAGGTCGGTCTCGAAGGCCAGGATCTGCTGCATCCGCATCGACCATTGCTGGTCCCAGGGCCGCGGCAGGCCGAGCGCCTCGTTCCAGGCCGGCAACTGCACGGCGCGGGCGCGGGCACGCTTGGACAGCGTCACCGCCAGCATCTCGATCAGGATGCGGTGGACGTTGTTCTCCGGCTGCTGCTCGGTGAGCCCGAGGGAGTTCACCTGCACGCCGTAGCGGAAGATGCGCTTCTTCGGGTCGTCGATGCCGTAGCGCTCCCGGGCGATCTCGTCCCAGAGTTCCGAGAACGCCCGCATCTTGCAGATCTCGGTGACGAACCGCAGCCCCGCGTTCACGAAGAACGAGATCCGGCCGAACACCTCGGGGAAGCTCTCGGCGTCGAACTCCGGATCCTCCCGCACGGTGTCGAGGACCGCGATGGCGATGGCCAGCGCGTAGGAGAGTTCCTGGACCGGCGTCGCCCCCGCCTCCTGCAAGTGGTAGGAGCAGACGTTCATCGGGTTCCATTTCGGCACGTTCTTGGTCGTGAACAGGATCACGTCCTTGGTGAGCCGGAGGGACGGCGCGGGCGGGAACACGTAGGTGCCGCGCGACAGGTATTCCTTGATGATGTCGTTCTGGGTCGTGCCCTGGAGGGCGGCGATGGGCGCGCCCTGCTCCTCGGCCACCGCGAGGTAGAGCGCCAGCAGCCAGGGGGCCGTGGCGTTGATCGTCATCGAGGTGTTCATCTGGGCGAGCGGGATGTCCTGGAACAGGGTCCGCATGTCGCCGAGATGCGCGATCGAGACGCCGACCTTGCCGACCTCGCCGCGGGACAGCTCGTGGTCGGGGTCGTAACCGGTCTGGGTCGGCAGGTCGAAGGCCACCGACAGGCCGGTCTGGCCCTTGGCGAGATTGCCGCGATAGAGCTTGTTCGACTCCGCCGCGGTGGAATGCCCCGCATAGGTGCGGATGATCCAGGGCTTGTCGCGGCTCGACTTGTCGCTCTTGGTCTCCGCGACGCTCGCGCCCATCCTCGCCTCCGTATGATCTTTGTATCCGCGCCGAGCGCGGTCGTGCGGCCACCGTAGCGAAGGCTTGGCCACGCGTCATCCGCGACGGAAGTGCAAGAGCCTCCCGCACGCGGCCGACGGCCTTTAAAAAACTTGTGCGCGACGACAGCGGGATTTGAGGGTGCCGGCGCCGACACGCCTGTTTCGGCGGTTGGTATAAAGTCCACCTGAATATCCGCCAGGGCGGCGCTTAAGGTCTCGGCCTTGTGACCTGCAACGCGGCGGGCGAATAATACTTGGCCGCGCGGGAAGGCGAATTTGAATACGTGAGCGGCGGCCCTTTGCCGACGGCTTTTTCAGGTCGGAAACCGTGGGGTTTCGACTTTCGACCCACTTGGACGCCCTCGACATCGCCGCTATAGCGCGAAGGAGAACCGCGGCCGTGAGCAACACGCGGGACGAGAGGAGAGTGAGATGGCGGCGAGCGCTGCGATCAGTCCGACGGGCGGGGAGGTCAAGGACCTCTACGAGATGGGTGAGATCCCGCCGCTGGGTCACGTGCCGGCCAAGATGTATGCCTGGGCGATCCGTCGCGAGCGCCACGGGCCGCCGGAGCAGTCTCACCAGCTCGAGGTGCTGCCGGTCTGGGAGATCGGCGACGACGAGGTGCTGGTCTACGTCATGGCTGCGGGCGTCAACTACAACGGCGTCTGGGCCGGCCTCGGCGAGCCGATCTCGCCCTTCGACGTCCACAAGGGCGAGTACCACATCGCGGGTTCCGACGCCTCCGGCATCGTCTGGAAGGTCGGTTCCAAGGTGAAGCGCTGGAAGGTCGGCGACGAGGTCATCGTCCACTGCAACCGCGACGACGGCGACGACGAGGAGTGCAACGGCGGCGACCCGATGTTCTCGCCCTCGCAGCGCATCTGGGGTTACGAGACCGGCGACGGGTCCTTCGCGCAGTTCTGCCGGGTGCAGTCCCGCCAGCTCATGGTCCGGCCGAAGCACCTCACCTGGGAAGAGGCGGCCTGCTACACGCTGACGCTGGCCACCGCCTACCGCATGTTGTTCGGCCACGCCCCCCACACGGTGAAGCCTGGCCAGAACGTCCTGATCTGGGGTGCCTCCGGCGGCCTCGGCGTGTTCGGCGTGCAACTCTGCGCGGCCTCCGGTGCCAACGCCATCGCGGTGATCTCGGACGAGTCGAAGCGCGACTACGTGATGAGCCTCGGCGCCAAGGGCGTCATCAACCGCAAGGACTTCGACTGCTGGGGCCAGCTCCCGAAGGTCAACAGCCCCGAGTTCCACGCCTGGACCAAGGAGGCGCGGAAGTTCGGCAAGGCGATCTGGGACATCACTGGCAAGCAGGACGTCGATATCGTGTTCGAGCATCCCGGCGAGGCCACCTTCCCGGTCTCGGCGCTGGTGGTGAAGCGCGGCGGCATGGTGGTGTTCTGCGCCGGCACGACCGGCTTCAACATCACCTTCGACGCCCGCTACGTCTGGATGCGGCAGAAGCGGATCCAGGGCTCGCACTTCGCCCACCTCAAGCAGGCCTCGGCGGCGAACCAGTTCGTGCTCGACCAGCGGATCGACCCGTGCATGAGCGAGGTCTTCCCCTGGGACAAGATCCCCCAGGCCCACACCAAGATGTGGAAGAACCAGCACCCGCCGGGCAACATGGCCTGCCTCGTCAACTCCCCGCGCGCCGGCCTGCGCACGGTCGAGGACGTGATCGAGGCCGGGCCGTTGAAGCGGTAAGGCTCTCGATCGGCCCGGCCCCGTCGCTCTCGCGCGGGGCCGGGCCGATCAACTCGGCTCCCGGCGTCCCGCGCCGACTCGCTGTACTGGAAGGCGCGCGGGTGGAGGTCCCAGGAGATCCTGACGGGACCCGGCCCCGAACCGAAAGGGGGCGGGGGTTTGAGTGGCGACGACGAGGCTTACGTCTACGACGCGGCGACGGGCGAATGGCTCCCGCCCGGTGCGGCTGCCCCCGAGGCGACGGCCGTCCGTGACGCGGCCGGCAACGTCCTGGCCGACGGCGGTTCGGTCACGCTGATCAAGGACTTCAAGGTCAAGGGCGCCAACCAGACCCTGAAACAGGGCACGGTCATCCGCTCGATCCGACTGACGGACGATTCGGCAGAGATCGACTGCCGCCACGCCACCCTCAAGGGTCTGGTGCTGCGCACCGAGTTCGTGCGCAGGCGCTGAGGCCGTTTCTGGGCGGCAGCTTCCCCTGACCGTTCGCGCTACCGCCGCCGCGTCTCGTCCTGCGGCAGATGCCGGCCGTAGGCCTCCTGCTTCTCCGCGCGCTCCTGGATCAGGTCGGCGTAGGCCTGCCGCATCTCCGGCGACACGCTGATGCTCTTGCCCTTGGCGGCCTTGCGCTTGGGCGCCTTCCTGAAGGTGTTGTTCGTGTCGCTCATGCCGGGCCCCGCGTCGAACCGTGGCGGCATTGCGTGGCCGGACGACCGGTCCGGGAGCCGGCCGCCGCCCAGGGCCGGACTTCCGCCCTGTAGCGCATCGCGGTCCCGGACGCACGGTGGCCGGGGCCGGATTGATCTGGCCTGTCGCGACGGCCTCTGCCAGGATCGGCCCGACGAGCGTCGGGGGGCGAGAATGGTTTCGGGTGACGCGTCGCGGTGTCGGATCCCGGGCGCCCCGCGCGGCCGCGCCCGGCGCGCGACGGCCCTGGCGATCCTGATCGCCCTCGGCACCGGAGCGGTCGCGGCCCAGGACCGGCCGGCGCCCGCCCGGGCCGCTCCCGGATCCGTGCCGGCGGTCGGAGCGCCGGCCGACCCCGCCTTCGAGGCCATGAAGGCCGGCTTCGAAGCCCTTCCGGAGGCCGACCGCAAGGCCCTCCAGGATGCCCTGGTCTGGACCGGCGCCTTCAACGCAGTGGTGTCGGGCGCCTTCGGGCGCCGGACCTACGAGGCGCTCACCGCCTACGCCGCCCGGATCGGCGGGGCCGACCCCCTCGATCCGCGTGAGCGGGCGGCGCTGCTGGCCGCCGGCGCGGCTGCGCGGAACGCGGCGCGCTTCCGCGTCGCGGTCGATCCCGGGACCGGCGCCGTGATGGGGGTGCCCGAGCGCCTCTTGGCGAAGCGGACCGCCCTGCCCTCCGGAACCCGCTGGCAGAGCCAGGACGGGCGCGTGACCCTGGAATCCCGCGCCTTTCCACCCGGGGCCGAGAGCCTGGACGCGCTGTTCGAGAAGGCCACCGCGCCGCTCCCCGGTCGCAAGGTGACCTACAAGCTGCGGCGGCCGGACACCGTGGTGGTCACCGCCGAGACAGGGCCGGGACTGTCCTACATCCGCTACGCCTCCGGACCCGAGGGCGTCCGCGGTTTCCTGCTCGGCTACGACCGCGCCCTGGCACCGGAGGTCGACAGGCTGGTCATCGCCGTGGCGAACGCCTTCGTGCCGTTTCCGGACCCGGCCGCGGCGCCGGCCGCCCAGCTTCCCTCAGGTCCGGCGCCGGAGACCCGTGTCCCCAACCCGGTGCCCCAGCCGCAGGCCGCCGCGCCGCTGAGGCCGGCGAGCCTCGCCTCCGCTCCGGCATCGGGCGCGGGCCTCGCAGTGGCGCCGGGACGCGTGCTGACCGCCACCGCCGTGCTGGAGAACTGTGTGCAGCCCCGCGTCGGCGCGACGCCGGCGCGGGTGCTCGCGACCGACCCGGCCGGTCTCACCCTCCTCGACGTGCCCGGCGCCCCCGCCCCGCTCCGGCCCGCGATCCGGTCCGAGACCGTCGGTGGCGAGGAGAGCGTGATCGCCCTGGCGCCGGGCTCCGACGGGGTCCAGGCCGCCCCCGGCGATGCGCGGGGCGGCGATGTGATCGCGGCGCTTCAGCCGGGTTCCAGCGGCGCGCCGGTGCTCGACCGGTCGGGGGCCCTCGTCGGCATCGTCGCCCGGTATCCCGCGGCGCCCCGCCGGGTCGCCGGGGTGGTACCGCCGGCGCGCCTGCCGGTCGTGCCGGCACGGGCGATCACCGCCTTCCTCGCGACTCAGGGCATCGCCGGTGCGGCGCCGCGGCCGGGTGGCGGGCCCGGCGCGGTCGCGCCCGCCGTGGTCGGGATCACCTGCCGGTAGGGATCGCGCCGAACGTCGGATTTTCTGTCGCCCGACCGGGACCCGCGGCCATCCAGGGGCCCGGGCGGACGATCGTCCGCCCGGGCGGCGGGCTCCGGCTCAGAGCCGTCCGGTGACCAGGAGCACGATCAGCACGATCAGCAGGATGCCGCCCAGGCCGAAGCCGGGGCCGCGATATGCGCCGCCGCCGAGGAAGCCGCCGCCGCCGAAGGCCAGGATGATCAGGATGATGAGCAGGATGGTGACGAGGGACATCGGTCGCGTTCTCCGGACGGTCGCGCTGGTGCGAGCGTGACCGTTCAAACGCTGCGACATTCCGTTCCGTTCAACGCCAAGCCACGCTTTTGTGAGGAAAATTCCGGATGAGACCTCGGCCTCAGGCGTGCCAGTCCGGCAGAGCCTCCGCGGGCGCCTCAAGCCAGTCCGGAACCGGCAGGTCGCGCCCGGTGAGGAAGGCCGGGTTGAACAGCTTCGAGGCGTAGCGGGCCGCCCCATCGCACAGGATCGTCACGACGGTGTGTCCGGGCCCGAGCACCCTCGCCAGCCGGATCGCCCCGGCCACGTTGATCCCCGACGAGCCGCCCAGCGACAGCCCTTCCTCCCGCATCAATCCGAAGACGATGTCGAGGGCTTCGCGGTCGGGGATGCGGAAGGCCAGATCCGGGGTGAAGCCGTCGAGATTTTGCGTGATGCGGCCCTGGCCGATGCCCTCCGTGATGGAGGAGCCCTCGGCCTTGAGGGTGCCGGTCGTGTAGTGGGCGTAGAGCGCGGAGCCCTCGGGGTCGGAGAGTGCGATCCGCACCTGTGGGTTCCGGGCGCGCAGGGCTGCGGCAGTGCCGGCGAGCGTCCCACCGGTCCCGGCCGCGCAGACGAAGCCGTCGACCTTGCCGCCGGTCTGGTCCCAGATCTCTGGGCCGGTGCCCTCGACATGGGCCTGCCGGTTGGCGACGTTGTCGAACTGGTCGGCGAAGAAGGCGCCTGCCGGCTCCGTGGCGGCGAGCTTCTCCGCGAGGCGCCGGGCTACGTGGACGTAGTTGTTGGGGTTGGCGAAGGGCACGGCCGGGACCTCCACCAACCGGGCGCCCGCGAGCCGCAGGGTCTGCTTCTTCTCCTCGGACTGGGTCTCCGGGATGACGATCAGCGTCCGGTAGCCGCGCACCGAGGCGACCAGCGCGAGACCGATGCCGGTGTTACCGGCGGTGCCCTCCACGATGGTCCCGCCGGGGCGGATCAGTCCACGGGCCTCCGCGTCCCGCACGATATGAAGGGCGGCACGGTCCTTCACCGACAGGCCGGGATTGAGGAACTCGGCCTTGCCGTAGATGGCGCAGCCGGTCTCCTCAGAGGCGCGGCGCAGGCGGATCAGCGGCGTATGGCCGATGGCGGAGAGGACATCGGGCAGGCCGGTGCGATTCGATTCAGTCATGGACGGAAGGGTAGGAGAACGCTGCCGCACTGGCGAGCAGCAACGTGCCATGAGGGGGCATGCGGGAAGCGTTGATCGGCACGCCTATCCCGATTGCGGCCAGCCTCGAACGACGTCCGATCTGCGTGCGGCTTCGAGAGGCCCGGCGGTCAAACCCGCCTGTCGACGGTCTGGCCCTGTCCGGGAGGCGCGGGCGGACCGGCACTCGCTGTCTGATCGGCGCCTTGCGCCACCAGCGCGGCCACGGCCCTGTCGGCGGCGATCTGCTGCCGGGCGACGGCGATTCCGATCTGCTGGTTCTGGGACGCCGCCAGCATCTGGACGGCGGTGGTCGCGATGGGGTCCATCATGGCACCCTAGTGCGGGGAGCTGAATCCCGCGTTAGCCGAAACCGCGGCCTTCGAGCGATCACCCGTCCAGGAAGCCGCGCTGCCGCGCCCGGTAGCCGCCGATCAGCGTCACGCAGACGAAGGACACGCCGGCGAGGACGGTTCCGAAGACCGCGATCGGCCACCAATGCCCCTGAAAGCGCTCGGCCAGCACCGTACCGACGATCGGCGTCAGGCCGCCGGCCAGCGCGCCGCAGAACTGGTAGGCGATCGAGATCGCCGTGTAGCGCACCCGCGTCGGGAAGGCGCCCGCGAGATAGCCGGCGATCACCGCGTAGAAGGTCGCGCTCCCGATCACGTTCAGGGCGAGGCCCAGCACGATCAGCGGGACCGACTTGGTCTCGACGAGCCAGAACAGCGGGTATGGGGCGAGCATCGCCCAGACCAGCGTCCCCTGCAGGAACAGGCGCTCGTTGCGGATCAGCTCCGCGATCCGGGCGCCCACCGGGGTCATCACGAGCTGAACCACGGCGCCGATCAGCAGGGCGTCGAGGATCGTCGCCCGCTCGATCCCGAGATACTGCGTTGTGAACGCGATCATGAACGTGTTGAACAGGTAGACCGAGGCGATCGCGAAGGTGTTGGCGCCGGCCGCCAGCAGGACGGGCTTGAGGCTGGTCGTCAGAACCTCGCGCACCGGCGCCGCCGGCGGGCCGCCCGCGGCGCGGGCCTTCTCGAAGGCGGGTGATTCGGCCACGCCGAGGCGGATCGCGAGCCCCACGAACAGCAGCAGGATGCTCACCAGGAACGGCACCCGCCAGCCCCAGGTCAGGAAGCTCTCCTTGTCGAGGAGGCCGGCGAGGCGGAAGGCCAGCAGCGACAGGATCTGCCCGGCGGGGCTGCCGAGCTGGGCGAAGGAGGCGAAGAAGGTGTTGCGCCCGGCCGGCGCGTGCTCGGCGGCCATCAGCACCGCCCCGCCCCACTCGCCGCCGACGGCGAGCCCCTGGATCAGCCGGAGCACGACCAGCATCACCGGCGCCCAGAGGCCGACCGACGCGTAGGTCGGCAGCAGGCCGATGCACGAGGTGGCGAGGCCCATCATCACGAGCGTCGCCACCAGGGCGCGCTTGCGCCCGAACCGGTCGCCGAGATGCCCGAAGATCAGGCCGCCGAGCGGGCGGGCCAGGAAGCCGACCGCGAAGGTGCCGAAGGCCGAGAGCGTCGCGATGTAGGGCGATTCCGCCGTGAAGAAGAGCGGCCCGAACACCAGGGCCGCCGCCGTGCCGTAGATGAAGAAGTCGTACCACTCGATCGTGGTGCCCACGAAGGCCGCGAGCGCCGCGCGGGCGGACTGGTTCTGGACAGGTCCCGGTGCTGCGGTGGTGACGGCCATCGGACCTCGCTCGGGATTATGAATTCAGTTGGAGCCCTGCATGCGCCAGTCGGGCCGCCGACCGCAACGCCTGCACGCGACAGGGCGGCCGTTTCATCCGCCGCGGCGGGCTCCGTCTCAGAAGCTGGGCGGCGTGCAGGCGCTCACCACCTCGCAGGCGTTCGGGCCGACGCAGCGGAACCGGTGCGGGCGGCGGCTGTCGAAGCTGTAGGCGTCGCCGGGGCCGAGGATCCGGCGCTCGGCATCCACCGTCACCTCCAGGCGGCCGGAGAGCACGATGCCGCCCTCCTCGCCCTCGTGGGAGAGCGGCACCCGGCCGGTATCGGCGCCGGGCTCGTAGCGCTCCTTGAGGATCTGGAGCTTGCGCCCGAACAGGCTGTCGCCGACCTGCCGGTACGAGATCGCCCCCTTGGCGGCCCGGCGGCCGATCTCGGTCAGCTCCTCGGCGGCGAAGAACGCCTTGCGCTCCGGCTCCGGCTCCAGGGCGAAGAACTCGGCCATGCCGATCGGCACCCCGTCGAGGATCCGCTTCAGGGCGCCCACCGACGGGTTCACCCGGTTCGCCTCGATCAGCGAGATCGCGGAGTTCGTCACCCCGGCGCGCTTGGCGAGCGTCCGCTGCGACAGGCCGTGGCGGGCGCGCACGAAGCGCAGGCGCGCGCCGACATCGATGCTCATCCGGTCGAGGCCCGTTTCAGGTGTTGCGGATCCGGCAACAGTGCCGCGCGCGGCCCCGATCCTGCAAGAGGTTGGCGACGATCAGAAAAGGACTTGTTGCCGGATCGGCGAAGGTGTCCCCTGATCGCACCGCCCGATCCGCGCGCCCGATTCCGGAGAGCCGCCCATGACCGACCATCCGCTCCGCAACGCGCCCGCGATGGACGCCTTCTGGATGCCGTTCACCGCCAACCGCCAGTTCAAGGCGGCGCCGCGGCTGCTCGTGTCGGCCGAGGGCATGCACTACACGGCCGACGACGGCCGCACGGTCCTCGACGGCACCGCCGGCCTCTGGTGCGTCAATGCCGGTCACGGGCGCCGGGGCATCGCGGCGGCCGTGGAGCGCCAGCTCGCGACCCTCGACTTCGCCCCGACCTTCCAGATGGGCCACCCCATCGCGTTCGAGTTCGCCGAGCGCCTCGCCGAGATCGCCCCGGGCGGTCCGGACAAGCGCCTCGACCGGGTGTTCTTCACCAATTCCGGCTCGGAATCGGTCGACACCGCCCTCAAGATCGCGCTGGCCTACCAGCGGGCGATCGGCCAGGGGACCCGCACCCGCCTGATCGGCCGCGAGCGCGGCTATCACGGCGTCGGCTTCGGCGGGCTGTCGGTCGGGGGCATCGTGTCGAACCGGCGGGTCTTCCCGCAGCTCAACGGCACCGACCACCTGCGCCACACCCACGACCCCGCCCGCAACGCCTTCGTGAAGGGCCAGCCCGAGCACGGGGCGGAGCTGGCCGAGGATCTGGAGCGGCTGGTGGCGCTGCACGGGCCTGAGACCATCGCGGCCTGCATCGTCGAGCCGGTGGCGGGCTCCACGGGCGTGCTGATCCCGCCGAAGGGCTACCTCGAGCGCCTGCGCGAGATCTGCACCCGGCACGGCATCCTGCTGATCTTCGACGAGGTCATTTCCGGCTTCGGCCGCCTGGGCGCACCGTTCGCGACCGACTTCTTCGGCGTCGTCCCCGACCTCGTGACCAGCGCCAAGGGCCTGACCAACGGCACGGTGCCGATGGGCGCGGTCTTCGCGAGCCGCGCGGTCCACGACGGCCTGATGCAGGGCCCGGACGGGATCGAGCTGTTCCACGGCTACACCTATTCCGGGCACCCGATCGCCTGCGCGGCCGGCATCGCGACGCTGGACATCTACCGGGACGAGGGGCTGCTCACCCGGGTCGCCGACATCGCCGACGACTGGGCGGCGGCGATCCACGACCTGCGCGGGCGCAAGAACGTCATCGACATCCGCACCATCGGGCTCGTCGCCGGCATCGAGCTGGCGCCGCGGCCGGACGCGCCGGGCAAGCGCGCCTACGAGGTGTTCGTGGACTGCTTCGAGCGCGGCCTGCTCACCCGGGTGACCGGCGACATCATCGCGCTGTCGCCGCCGCTGATCATCGAGCGCGGCCAGATCGGCGAGATCGTCGACTTTGTGGGCGCGGCGATCGACCGGGTCGCCTGAGCGCTCTCGATCCGGGTTTCCAAGGGGCAAGCCCTAACCTGCTGATGATGAACGCGCATTTCCCCTCCCCCTTGTGGGGAGGGGCAGGGGTGGGGGTGGTGCAGGAGGCACCGCAGCGCCCCATCCTGAACCACCCCCACCTCCAACTCCTCCCCACAAGGGGGAGGAGAGCGCGTCCGTTTGGTATCCCGCCGGCCCGAGATCACCTTGACAGGGCCGGGTCGAGACCTTTCGAAACCACGCCTTGCGCGCCGCACAGGCGCCCTCGCCGCGCAGCGGGGTTGTCGCGACACCACCCATGCCCATCTGCCCCGGACCCGGAATTCGGCCGGGCGCGAGGCTTTCCATGTCGAACACCGCCCTGATCGTCGGCGCCAGCGGGATCGTCGGCAGCGCCACCGCGGCGCTGCTGACCCAGGAGGGCTGGACGGTCGCCGGTCTCGCCCGCCACCCGGTGCGGCAGGACGGCGTCGCGCCGGTAACCGGCGACCTGCAGGATCGGGCCTCCCTGGAGACAGCGCTCGCCGATCTCGCCCCGAGCCACGTCTTCCTCGCGACCTGGCAGCGTCGGCCGACCGAGGCGGAGATGATCCGCGTCAACCGGGCGATGGTCGAGAACGTGCTCGACGCGCTCCGGCCGAAGAAGAGCGTCCGCCACGTCGCCCTGGTGACCGGGCTGAAGCACTATCTCGGCCCGTTCGAGGCCTACGGCAAAGGCACCCTGCCGCAGACGCCGTTCCGCGAGGACCAGGGCCGCCTCGACATCGAGAACTTCTATTACGCCCAGGAAGATGCGGTGTTCGCCGCCGCGGAGCGCGACGGCTTCACCTGGAGCGTCCACCGGCCGCACACGATCATCGGCAAGGCGGTCGGCAACGCCATGAACATGGGCACGACGCTCGCGTGCTACGCCACCCTGTGCCGGGAGCTGGGACGTCCGTTCGTGTTCCCGGGCTCGGCCGCGCAGTGGAACGGCCTCACCGACATGACCGACGCGCGGTTGCTCGCCCGCCAGCTGCTCTGGGCCTCCACTGAGCCGAGGGCCGCCAACGCGGCGTTCAACGTCGTCGACGGCGACGTCTTCCGCTGGAGCTGGATGTGGGGCCGGATCGCCGCGTGGTTCGGGATCGAGGCGGTGCCCTTCGACGGCACGCACCGGCCCTTGGAGCCCCGGATGGCGCAGGACGGGCCGGCCTGGGCGGAGATCGCGCGGCGCCACGGCCTCGCCGAGCCGGACCTGACCAAGCTGGCCTCGCCCTGGCACACGGATGCCGATCTCGGCCGGCCGATCGAGGTCGTCACCGACATGAGCAGGAGCCGGCGGCTGGGCTTCACCGCCTACCAGCCGACCGACGACGCGTTCTATGACCTGTTCGCCCAGCTCCGCGCGGATCGGCTGATCCCTTGAAGCCGGCCGCGCAATCACGATGGGTTCCGCGAGTCTCCCTCCCCCGCAGAGGGGGGAGGGAGAACTGCGCCTCACCTTCTCCCAGTCTGCACCGTCACCCGGCCCTGCGCTCCGTCCCGCACCACTCGGCCACGAACAGCGCCATGGTGGTCGTGATCCGCTTCACCGAGGCGAGGCTGACCCGCTCGTCGAAGCCGTGGATGTTCTGGGAGGTCGGGCCATAGCAGAGGGCCGGCACCCGGTCGTAGAGGGCGTGGACGCGGGTATCGAGGTAGCCCGCCGTCATGAAGCTCTGCAGAGGGGAGCCGATGGCCCGCTCGTGGGCGCGGCCGAGCACCGCCTCGGCCTCGGAGCCCGCCTCCAGCACGTAGCCCTCGGCGAAGAAGCCGTTGAAGACGACCTGCGGCGGGCTGTTGGCCAGGAACGGGTCGGTGCGGGAGAAGGACGCCACCGCGGCCTCGATCTCGGCGGCGGCCTGCGCGGCGGTCACGCCCGGGTAGAGCGCGACCCGGCAGTGGATCCGGCACCAGGCCGGCACCGATGAGGCCCAGTCGCCCCCCTCGATCTTGCCGATGTTGAGGTTGATCGGGTGGTCCTCGGTCTCGAAATGCGGGTGCGCCGCCTTCTCGGCGTTCCAGCGGGCCTCGACGGCGCGCAGCGCCCCGATCACCCGGTAGGTGGCGTCGATGGCGTTGGCGCCCGCGCCCATCTCGCGCACGTGGACCGGCACGCCCCGGACCTCCACGGTGAACCAGAGCACGCCGGTATTGGCGCGCACGAGCTTCTCGTCCTCCGGCTCGGGGATCAGCACGGCGTCGGCCCGGTAGCCGCGCAGATGGGTCATCAGGGCGCCGTTGCCGGTGGATTCCTCCTCGACCACGGATTGCACCGTCACGGAGGCCGCCGGCTGGAGGCCGAGACGCGCCAGGGCGTCGAGGGCGAACAGGTTGGCGGCGTGACCGGCCTTCATGTCGCCGGCACCGCGCCCATACATCCAGTCGCCCTGGATGACCGGGTCGAAGGGCCCGTGGGTCCAGAGGTCGAGGGGGCCGGGCGGCACCACGTCGACATGGGCCTGCAGGATCAGCGAGCGTCCGGTCTCGGTGCCCGGCCGGTGGTGGCAGACGACGATCGGCGCGTCCGAATGGTGGGCCTCGTCGATCTTCGAGCCGCCCGGATGGGCCGCGATGGCGGCGCGGTCCATGGCGAAGCGCTCGGTGGCGTAGCCGCGGGCACGGAATTGCTCGAAGACGTAATCCTGGCAGGCATGCTCTTCGCCGCGCAGGGACGCGAACCGGACCAGCGCCTGCGTGTGGGCGATCTGATCGGGAAACCCCTCCGCCACGGAGGCTTCGATCTCGGCGGCGAGGGTGGGGTCGAGGGCCATGGGAACTCCGAACCGGTGCGGCCGGGAGGAAGCGCCCGGGCTCGGGCGGCTGTCAACCGGCGGGTGCCGAGGGCACGGTTCGTGCCGAAATCCCGCGCCCGGCGCAGTTCCGGCACAATCCCTGTGAGAGCCGTTCAGCAAAGCGTGACTACGCATCGCCGTCGACGGGCGGAACCGCGGTGTTGCCAACGGCTTAGCCTATCGGCAAACCGTCGCGCTTACCCAGTCGGAGTCGCATCATGCGTATCGGTCTGATCTCGGCCCTCTCCGGCCTGCTCCTGTGGTCCGCGGCTCCGGGCTCCGCCAGCGCCGACGTGCTCGTCAACGTCGACAAGACCACGCAGCGCATGGAGGTCTCGGTCGACGGGCAGCCCCGCTATTCCTGGCCGGTCTCCACGGGTGTGGCGAGCTACGACACGCCGTCCGGGTCGTACCGGCCGTTCCGGATGGAGCGCACCCACTTCTCGAAGGAGTGGGACGACGCCCCCATGCCGTTCGCGATGTTCTTCACCAACCAGGGGCATGCCATCCACGGCACCAACCACGGCCGCGCCCTGGGGCGGGCGGCCTCCCACGGCTGCGTCCGCCTGTCGGTGCGCAACGCCGCCACCCTGTTCAACCTCGTGAAGGCCCAGGGCATGGGCCGGACCCGCGTGGTGATCGACGGTGCGGACGCCCCGGTCGCAGAGCGCGGGCGGCGCGGGATCCGCGTCGCCCGGCAGCGCAGCCCCTACGAGACGGACGACCTCCTGGCGGACAGCGACCAGATGGGCCGCCGGTCGGTGCCGGCCTATTACCGCCCCGCCGGCCGACCCGCCTACGCGCCGGCGGCGACCTACGGATACCCGGCCGACAGCGACGCGATGGAGGCTTGGTAGGTCCGCCCACGGCCGCGCGGCGTCAGGGCACGGACGTCACGCGCGGCGCCGTGCGCCCATTGCCGTGGGCGGCCTGCCGGCCTAGCTCCTCCGCGGCCATCAGAGCCCGCGCGGCCCCTGCCGCGACCTGAGACGGACGGAGACACCCCCAAGATGCCCATCGCTTTCTGCCGGTCCCTCCCCTTCGCCGCCCTGGCGCTCGCCGCGGCCACCGTGCCGGGGTACGCCCTGGAGGTGACGCGCTCGGCCGACATCGCCGCGCCCCCGGCCAAGGTCTGGCAGACCATCGGCGAGTTCTGCGGCATCGGCGACTGGCACCCGGCCATCGAGAAGTGCGCCCTCTCCGACAAGGACGGCATGAAGGTCCGCACCCTCAGCCTGAAGGGCGGCGGCACCATCAAGGAGGAGCAGGTCTCCCGCGACGACAAGGTGATGAGCTACACCTACACGATCCTGGAGAGCCCGCTGCCGGTCTCGGACTACAAGTCGACGCTCTCGGTCGCGCCCGCGGGCTCCGGCTCGAAGGTGACCTGGACCGGCACCTTCAACGCCAAGGGTGCGCCCGACACGGTCGCCACCGATGCGATCCAGGGCATCTACGATTCCGGCCTGAAGGCGCTGGCCGACAAGGCCAAGTAAGCGCTCCGAGCAGGCGCGTCGCGTAAGCGCGCCGAAGGTGCCGCGGTCACGATTTGGCGCGCACCGCCGGACCCGGAGGGGAGGCGCGCGCGCCAAGTCACGCGGGCGCCTCGGGAAACGACGTGGACGCAGTCCCCCCTGCCCCGCGCGGCGCGCGCACGCGGCGTGCCGCCCCGGCGATTGACCCACTGCCAAGCTCGGCTCACAACCCTGGCGGCGCCGCGATCGGCGCCCCCACCAGGATGATCGCCGTGCCCGCGTCCCGCCTCCCGCTGCGCCTCAGCCTCGCAATCCTCGCCGTCGCGGCGCTCGGCGCCTGCCAGCAGCGGGCCACCCCCGCGGTCACGGAGCCCTCGCCCGTCGTGCCGGCCCCGCTCGCCCTGCCCACCGGCAGCGGCTGCGGCCCCGAGATCGCGCGCACCCGGGCGATCGTCGACAGCGACGTGGCGACCGGCAACCTCAACAAGCCGGTGGGCGACCGCTTCGGCGCCGACCTCGCGCACGCCGCGGCGGAATGCGCGGCCGGCAAGTCGGGCGAGGCCCTGCACCTCCTCGCCGCCGCCAAGAGCCGGTACGGCTACCGCTGAGCGAGGCGTCTCAGGGCCGCCCGCCGTCGAGGTCGCCGTTCTCGCGCGTCGGCGTGCGTCCAACCCCTCCCCCTCATGCTGAGGTGCCGCAGCGGAGCGAAGGCCTCGACGGGGGGCTCCAGGGATTGCGGTGCTTTCTGGAGCACTCCTTCGAGGCCCGCTGACGCGGGCACCTCAGGATGAGGGTGTGGGCGGGATAAGGGTGGCCCTGCCCGGGTGGAGCGCGGCTTAGATCACGAACAGCAGGTTCAGCCCGGCCCGCCGGAACCCCTCCTCGGCGATCTTCAGATCGAGGCCGTAGGAGGCGATGTCGTCCGCCACCGGATCGAGCGTCGGCGCCCGGTGCTGGTGCAGGTGCTTGATGTAGCTGTGGCAGGTCGTGCAGGTCTCGACCTGGACGTCCTTCGAGACCTCGTCGAGTCCGTAATAGCTGATCCCCTCGCCGGAGCCGCAGGCGGTGCAGCGGATGCGGACGTGGTTCCAGTAGGTGCCGCAGAGGGAGCAGCTGAGGTAGCGGGCCTTGTCGGCGGGCGTCCAGGCGACCACGACGCTCGCCACCGGCGCGCCGCCGCAGCACGGGCAGACGCCGTCCGCCACGGGCTTCAGGATCTTGGTGTCGAGCCGCGCCGCCTGCCCGGCGAGGCGCACCTGAAGGGCGGCCGAGACGAACACGCATTCGGCGATCCGGTCCACCGGCAGCGCGCCCTCGAAGACCTGCAGGGCGAGGTCGAGGCGATCCTCGCGGGAGGCCGCGCGCAGGGATTCGCGCGCCGCCGCCGAGGCCTCGGGCGCCGTGGTGAGATCGACCGCGTCGAGGAGCGCCAGCAGGCAGGCGTCGAAGCCCGGATCCGCCTCCAGCCCGTGCCGCGACAGGGGCGGCATGCCGTGCTCGCTGCGCAGCGCCAGATCGCCGGCTTCCGGCGCCGCGGGCGGCGGCACCTGCGCCTGGACCGTCGCCTGGGCCCGGGCGACCTCGGCGACGAACCGGAGATAGGCCTCCAGCGGGTGGCCGGGGGCGGCCTCGTCCAAGCGGGCGGCACGGTCGGCGAACAGGCTCGCGGGGTCGGGCAGGCGCACGAACGGCACCGAGCCCGAGATGCCGATCTTGTCGGGATCGGGCTTGAGCTCATTGAAGTCCCGGCGGCGGGGTTTCGGCGCCTCGGCGGGCGTCGATGCCTTGTCCGCGGCGGGTGCCGCGGGCTTGCGCTTGAAGAAACTGGCCACGCGCTCAGGACCCGCGCTTGTCCACCGAGCCGTGGCGGGCCTTGCCGCCGGCCATCTGCCGGAACCACTTGCGGTGGTGCCGGTAGGCCCAGCCGCCCGTCACCGTGCCGCGGACCATCGCCCGGCCGGTGCCGCGCACCCAGATGCCCGCGTAGATGTGCACCACGATGATCGCGATGGCGATCACGGCGGCGAGCGAGTGGGCGAGGAGCGCCCAGCGCTGGGTCTCGATGGAGGTGAGGCCGCCGAAATAGGTGTTCCAGATCACGAGACCGGTGACGAACATCACGCCGATCAGCGCGGTCTGGCCCCAGAACACGCCCTTCTGGCCGGCATTGTACTTGCCGAGTTCGGGCAGCCGGTCCTCGCGGTTGGTGACCACGTCGCCGATCTTCATCGACCACTCGACGTCGTCCTTGTTGGGGATGTTGAGCTTCCAGAAGCGCACGAACAGGAAGAAGAAGCTCACCGCCAGCGCCACGCCGAACCACGGGTGGATCGCCCGGGTCGCCTGCCCGCCACCGAACAGGCCGGTGAGCGAGAACAGGTACGGCGTGAACATCGCCAGGCCCGAGAGGGTCAGCAGGGTGAACAGGATCGCGGTGATCCAGTGGTTCACGCGCTGCACGCCGGTGTAGCGGGGGACGTACATCACCTCCGGCGCCTCGGACTTGGCGTGGTGGAGGGGGCGGGAATCGCCGTCCCGGATATCGGTCTGGATCGTCATCGGCCTTCTCGCGCCTGATGCGGTGCCGGCCCCGCGGGGCGGCTCTGGAATTCAAAGATAGGGTGGGACGGCTGCAACGTCTCCATCCTGTCGCTCGCGGCTCCGCATCTCTCCCTCCCCCCTCTGCGGGGGAGGGTGGCCCCTGCGTCAGCAGGGGTCGGGAGAGGGGAACCCGGGTTCAAGAAAGGGCACGATCTTCATGGAGGCCGGCGGTTCATGCGGCACCGTCGCTCCCCTCTCCCGACCCCCTTCGGGGGCCACCCTCCCCCGCAGAGGGGGGAGGGAGACCGTCGCGTCTCAGTGCGGCCGGACCTCGCCGCCGCCGTTCTCGCGGCGCTTGGCCTCGTCGTACTCGACCGCCTCTTCCTCCTCCTCGGGCACGACCTCGTTGGGGCCGGCCGTCACGTAGTGGAAGAAGCCCGCCACCGCCGCGAAGCCCATGGCGGCGAGCCCGAAAACCTTGGCCCCGCCCTTCCAGAAGGCGACCAGCGGCGAGATCTTCGGGTCGTTCGGCAGGCCGGCATAGAGGCTCGGCTGGTCGGCGTGGTGCAGCACGTACATGACGTGCGTGCCGCCGACGCCCGCCGGGTCGTAGAGGCCGGCCTTGTCGAAGCCGCGCGACTTCAGGTCCTCGACGCGGTCGTGCGCCTGATCGATCATGGCCTGCTTGGTGCCGAACATGATCGAGCCGGTCGGGCAGGCCTTGGCGCAGGCCGGGGCCTGACCCACCGCCACCCGGTCCGAGCACAGGGTGCACTTGTACGCCTTGTGGTCGGTCTGGCTGATGCGCGGGATGTTGAAGGGGCAGCCCTTCACGCAGTAGCCGCAGCCGATGCAGTTCTCCTCGATGAAGTCGACGATGCCGTTGGAGTACTGCACGATCGCGCCCGGCGACGGGCAGGCCTTCAGGCAGCCCGGCTCGGTGCAGTGCATGCAGCCGTCCTTGCGGATCAGCCATTCGAGGTGGTTGGTCTCGGGGTTCTCGTACTCGGTGAACCGCATCAGCGTCCACGACTTCGGCGTGAGGTCGTGGGGGTTGTCATAGACACCGCGATTGATGCCGATGTCGTCGCGCAGGTCGTTCCACTCCTCGCACGCCGCCTGGCAGGCCTTGCAGCCGATGCACTTGGACACGTCGATGAGCTTGGCGACCTCCACCTGGCGGCGGATCTCCGGCGGCGTCTCCGTCGAGGCGGAGCGCTGGCGGATGTCGAGGGAGCTGTAGTCAGCCATGTCTGCCGCTCCCCCTTACGCGACCGCGTCCGACGGAGGCGAGGTCGGCTCGATGTTGACGAGCCAGGCCTTGAACTCCGGCGTCTCGGTGTTCGCGTCGCCCACGACCGGCGTGAGCGAGTTCGGGTGCCATCCTTTCTTGGTGAGGCCCATGAAGCCCCAGTGCTGCGGGATGCCGACGACGTGGACGGGCTTGCCGTCGCAGATCAGCGGCTTGATGCGCTTCGTCACCACGGCCTTGGCCTTCAGGGAGCCGCGCTTCGACCATACGCGGACCCAGCCGCCCTTGGTGATGCCCTTCTCCTTGGCGAGCTCCTCCGAGATCTCCACGAAGGCCTCCGGCTGGAGGATCGCGTTGATCCGGGCGTGCTTGGTCCAGCCGTGGAAGTGCTCGGTCAGGCGGTAGCTCGTCGCCGCGTAGGGGAACTCCTTCGCGTCGCCGAGGTCGGCCAGATCGTCCTTGAAGATGCGGGACGCGGGCGCGCCCTTGATCTTCGGGAAGGCGAGGTTGGCCACCGGCGACTCGAACGGCTCGTAGTGCGTCGGGAACGGCCCGTCGCGCATGAGGCCCCGGGTCCACAGGCGGGCTACGCCCTCCTGGTTCAGGATGAACGGCCCGACGCCCTTATCGGGGGCGACGGTGACGCCGTAATCCGGCACGTCGAAGCCGATCCACTGCTTGCCGTTCCACTCGATGAGCTTCTTCTTCTCCGACCACGGACGGCCCTCGGGGTCGCACGAGGCGCGGTTGTAGAGCACGCGCCGGTTGGCCGGCCACGCGAAGGCCCAGTTCGGCGCGATGCCGCGGTCGCCGGGATCGGTGTTGTCCCGGCGGGCCATGGTGTTGCCCTTCTCGGTGTAGCAGCCCGAGTAGATCCAGCACCCGCACGCCGTCGTCCCGTCGTCCTTGAGCTGGGCGAAGCCGTCCACCTGCTTGCCCGCCGGGATGACGGTCCCGTTGAGGTCCGGCGTCGGCGCCAGCGTGTAGCCGTTGAGCTCGCGGGCGAGCTCCGTCGGCGTCGGCGCCTCCGCCATGGCGTAGTCCCACTTCAGATTGACGATCGGGTCCGGGAAGGCCCCGCCGTCCTTCTTGTAGGCCGCCTTCACGCGGAGGAAGATCTCCGACATGATCTCGATGTCCGAGCGGCACTCGCCCGGCGCGTCCTGCGCCTGCCAGTGCCACTGCAGCCAGCGGCTGGAGTTCGAGAGCGAGCCTTCCTCCTCCACGAACAGGGTGGTCGGCAGCTCGAACACCTCGGTCTGGATCTTGGTCGGATCGACGTCGTTGTACTCGCCGTGGTTCTCCCAGAACCGGGCCGTCTCGGTCTTGAGCGGATCCATCACCACCAAGAACTTCATCTTGGAGAAGGCTTCCGTCATCTTGGCGCGGTTCGGGAACGACAGCAGGGGGTTGAAGCCCTGGATGACGTAGCCGGTCATCTTGCCCTGCTTGGCGAGCTCGAACCCACGGATCACGTCGTAGGTCGGCACGTCGAGCTTGGGCAGGTAGTCGTAGGCCCAGTCGTTCTCCTTCTGGGCCTTGTCGCCCCACATCGCCTTCTGGAACGAGACGAAGAACTTGTTGTAGTTCTGCCAGTAGCTCGTCTGCCCCGGGCGCAGCGGCTTGAACTGCCGCTTGGCGATGTAGCTCGCGTAGTCGGGCTCCTTCTCCACTGGGATGTTGAGATAGCCGGGGATGAGGTTGCTCATCAGCCCGATATCGGTCAGCCCCTGGATGTTGGAGTGGCCGCGCAGCGCCTGCATGCCGCCGCCGAGCATCCCGATGTTCCCGAGCAGCGTCTGCACGATGCACATGGAGCGGATGTTCTGCGAGCCCTTCGAGTGGTGCGTCCAGCCCAGCGCGTAGAGCGACGCCATGGTCCGCTCGGGCGCGGCCGTCGTCGCCATCAGCTCGCAGACCTTCAGGAAGGTCTCCTTAGGCGAGCCGCAGATCTTCTCCACCATCTCGGGCGTGTAGAGCGCGAGATGCTTCTTCAGGAGCTGCATCACGCAGCGCGGGTGCTGCATCGTCTCGTCGACCACGGCGTAGCCGTCCGAGCCGATCTCGTAGTCCCAGGTGGTCTTGTCGTAGTCGCGCTTGTCCGCGTCGTAGCCCGCGAACAGGCCCTCGCTGAAGTCGTAGCCCTCGCGGACGACGTACCCGGCGTTGGTGTAGGCGGAGACGTAGCGGTGCTGCAGCTTGTCGTTGTCGAGCAGGTACTTGGCCACGCCCGACAGGAACGCGATGTCGGTCCCCTGCCGGATCGGGCAGTAGAGATCGGCCACCGACGCCGTGCGGGTGAAGCGCGGATCGACGACGATCAGCTTGGCGTTGTTATGGGCCTTCGCCTCGACGACCCACTTGAAGCCGCAGGGGTGAGCCTCGGCGGCATTGCCGCCCATCACGGTAATCACGTCCGCGTGCTTGATGTCCATCCAGAGGTTGGTCATCGCACCGCGTCCGAAGGAGGGCGCCAAACTGGCGACCGACGGACCGTGTCAAACCCTGGCCTGATTATCGAAGACCAGGGCCCCCATGCTTCGGACTGTCTTGTAGGTCAGCCAGGCCGTCTCGTTGGTGGTGGCCGAGGCCCCCAGGAAGCCCGTGGTGGTCCAGCGGTTGACCGTGAGGTCGCCGTTCTTGGCCACGAAGTTCTTGTCCCGATCCTCCTTGAGGAGCGTCGAGATCCGGTCGAGGGCGAAGTCCCAGGACACGCGCTTGAACTCGGTGGAACCGGGGGCGCGGTGCAGCGGGTACTTGGTGCGGGTCTCGGAATGCACGAAATCGAGCAGCGCCGAGCCCTTCGGGCAGAGCGTGCCGCGATTGACCGGGTGATCGGGGTCGCCCTCGATGTGCATCACCGAGGAGCGGGCGTTCTTCGACCGGTCACCCAGGCTGTACAGGATGACGCCGCACGCAACCGAGCAGTACGGGCACGTGTTGCGGGTCTCGCGCATCTGCGCGAGCTTGAAGGGCCGCACCGCGGCGGCCATGGCGGGCTCGAGCCCGCCGAATCCGAGCGCACCCAGCGAGCCGCCCGCGAGGCCGGCACCGGCCCCCTTGAGCAGGCCACGCCTTGAGACCTGGACCGTCATCTCCGCTCCGTAAAAGCGATCTGGTATAATTCCAGGGTGTCCCAAAAAAGCGTGCGCCACACAAGTGCGGTCGCGTGACACAGCGACAGCCCGTGTATCGCCCCGGGCTGCACGTTCAATGTGCCGATATCATCCTGGATGAATACGCTTTTTTTACTTGCTGGGATTTGCGGGATTCGTCCCGGATGGCCCTGCCGTCCGATGCTCCAGGGGAGCTTGCGGCTCGGTGCCGGCGGTGCCGCCGGGCTGGGCCGGCGGGACCGGACGGTCGGCGTTCTCCTTGATCGACTGGCCGCCCGGGTCGGGCGCATCCTTGGCGGCCGACTGCTCCCGGGGGACCGGCGCCTGGCTCCAGCCGTCCTGGGCGCTGCGCGACTTGTCGCCCATCGCGTCGATGCCCTTGATCTCGCCGGGTTTGGTCTGCGCCAGCGCGGGCGAACCGGCCACCGTCGCCGCGAGGAACACCAGCACGGACAGGGACATCGAACGGGACAAGGCGGAACTCCGGGCGCCAACGTGGGTCAGCGGGCAACGTATCCCTCGCACCGGCAGTTCCGGCTCCGGCCGGTGACGGGTCCTTAACCAAGCTTGCGCATTCTGATCCGGAGCGGGCGCGGGGTTCCGGACGATGTCGAAGCCGAAACTCGAGCGTCCCGTCGAAGCCTCGGCGGACCCCAGCGTCGCCCCCCTCGCGGCGGGCATCCGCCGCCATCTCGGCCAGAACCTGCGCACGCTCTACGCCGACACGCTGGCGGCGCCGCTCACCCAGCGTCTCGAGACGCTGATGGCGCAACTCGACAAGACGAAGCGCTGAGCCGGCCCGGTCTCCCGCATTGAGGACGGATTCGACGGCGCGGGACCGGTGATGCCGTTTCCGCTCGATGATGGGGGCGCCGCCGTCTCTGAGAGCGGGGCGAAGCGATCCAGGGGCGCCGCGCCTGCGGCGGTCGCGCCGCCCTGAGTCATTTCACTGTGCTCGTGATAACGGTGAGGAACGCGTCGCCGGCTACGAGACGCCCTTCCCCAATCCAGCGGAATGGATTCGCGGCGCGAAGGTGGGACGACGCACGCCCCTCGCTCGCGTCGCGGGTCATCCCGGCCTCTGTCCCGGCTCCTATCCCGGCCGCGGAACGACGTGTGCCGACGCACATGAGATCGTTCGTTCTATAAAACGCCTTCACCGGTTGATTTTCTTCCCTGTCCGGGTCCGACGGGAGAAGATCCATGCCTTCTCTCACGCCAGCATATTGGCGACGCTGGCTTTCCGGTAAGAGATGCCCGATGTGCGACCGGCGCAAACCGTTCCGGATGGTCGCGCGCGGCTTGACAATGTTCGATAAAACGAACGATTTTCCGGATCTCGGGGTCGGTCGTCCCCGTGTCGCAGGCAGTAGGGCTGGGGATCGGACGCGATGAAGAATGCTGCGGGTCGGGGCTTGGTGGCCCGGGCGATCGGGCTGTCCCTGCTGGCCGGGGCTGGGCTGTGGACCTGCGCGCTGCCGGCCGCGGCCGAGACCGCCCTCCTCAACGTCTCGTACGATCCGACCCGGGAACTCTACCGCGAGATCAACGCCGCCTTCGCGGAGGCGTGGAAGGCCAAGACCGGCGAGGCGATCACGGTCCGGGCCTCCCATGGCGGCTCGGGCGCGCAGGCGCGCACGGTGATCGACGGCGTCGACGCCGACGTGGTGACGCTGGGCATCCCGTCCGACATCGACGCCATCGCCAAGCTCACCCACAAGATCCCGGACGACTGGCGCAGCAAGCTGCCCAACACCGCGACGCCCTACACGTCGACGGTGGTGTTCCTCGTCCGCAAGGGCAACCCGAAGGGCGTCAAGGACTGGGCCGACCTGGTCAAGCCCGACGTGAAGGTGATCACCCCGAACCCGAAGACCTCGGCGGGCGGGCGCTGGAACTTCCTGGCCGCCTGGGGCTACGCCTACGGCCAGGACAAGGACGCCGCCAAGGCCGACGCCTTCGTGGGCCAGATCTACAAGAACGTCCCGGTGCTCGACACGGGCGCGCGCGGCTCGACCGTGACCTTCGCGCAGCGCGGGCTCGGCGACGTGCTGCCGACCTGGGAGAACGAGGCCTACCTCGTGCTGCAGGAGTTCGGCGCCGACAAGTTCGACATCGTCTCGCCGCCGATCTCGATCTACGCCGAGCCACCGGTGGCCCTCGTGGCGGTCAATGCCGAGCGCAAGGGGACGACGAAGGCCGCACAGGCCTATCTCGACTTCCTCTACACCGACCAGGCCCAGGCGATCTTCGCCAAGCACCATTACCGGCCGATCAAGCGCGAGGCCGCGGCGCCGGCCGACCTCGCGCAGCTCCCCGACATCAAGCTGTTCCGGATCGAGGACCTGCAGGGCTCCTGGGACGAGATCCAGAAGCGGAACTTCGACGCCGGCGGCCTGTTCGACCGTCTGAGCCGGGCCGGCCGCTGAGGCTTGAGACCATGGTTGCGACGCCCCGTCCCGGATGGACCTTCCGACGGCCGAGCGTGATCCCGGGCTTCGGGTTCACCTTCGGCTACACGCTGACCTGCCTCGGCCTGATCGTCCTGCTGCCGCTGGCCGGGCTGGTGGTGAAGGCCTCGGGGCTCGGGCTCTCGGGGATCTGGGACGTCGCCACCGATCCGCGGGTGGCGAGCGCCCTGCGGATCAGCTTCGGCGTCTCGGCGGTGGCCGCCCTCGTCGCGTCCGTGTTCGGCTTCCTGGTGGCCTGGGTTCTGACGCGCTACCGCTTCCCGGGGCGCAAGCTCGTCGACGCCGCCGTCGACCTGCCCTTCGCGCTGCCCACCGCGGTCGCCGGCATCGCGCTCGCCTCGCTCTACGCGCCGGACGGGCTCCTGGGCGCGCCGCTCGCCCGCCTCGGCATCCAGGCGGCCTACACGCCGGTGGGCATCTTCATCGCCATGGTGTTCATCGGCCTGCCCTTCGCGGTGCGGACCGTGCAGCCGCTGATCGCTGAGATCGACAAGGAGATCGAGGAGGCCTCCGCGACCCTCGGGGCGACCCGCATCGCGACGCTGACCCGGGTCGTGCTGCCGCCGCTGATCCCCGCGGTGCTCACCGGCTTCGCCCTCGCCTTCGCCCGGGGCGTCGGCGAGTACGGCTCGATCATCTTCATCGCCGGCAACCTGCCCTACGTCTCGGAGATCGCGCCCCTGCTGATCGTCATCAAGCTCTCCGAGTTCGACTACGGCGGCGCGGCCGCCATCGCCACGATCATGCTCGGGATCTCGTTCCTGACGCTGCTCGCCATCAACCTCATCCAGGCCTGGTCCCGGAGGCGGTTCGGCTATGTCTGAGATCTTCTCGCCCGTCATCGTGCCGGCCGCCAAGCCCGCGCCGGTCGCCTCCGAGGGGGCGGCCACGCGCGGGATCCTGATCGGCATCGCGGTGGCGTTCCTAGCGCTGTTCCTGGTGCTGCCGCTCTTCGCGGTCTTCGTCCAGGCCTTCTCGAAGGGGATCGCGGCCTTCCTGGAGGCCTTCCGCGAGCCCGACGCCTGGAGCGCGATCCGCCTGACGCTGACGGTGGCGGCGATCGCGGTGCCGTTCAACCTCGTGTTCGGGCTGGCGGCGTCCTGGGCGATCGCCAAGTTCGAGTTCCCCGGCAAGTCCCTGCTGATCACCCTGATCGACCTGCCGTTCTCTGTCTCGCCGGTGGTGTCCGGCATGATCTACGTGCTGCTGTTCGGGTCCCAGGGCCTGTTCGGCACCTGGCTGATCGATCACGGGATCCAGATCCTGTTCGCGCTGCCGGGCATCGTGCTGGCGACGGTGTTCGTCACCTTCCCGTTCGTCGCGCGCGAGCTGATCCCCCTGATGCAGGAGCAGGGCACCGCCGAGGAGGAGGCGGCGCTCACCCTCGGCGCGTCGGGCCTGCACGCGTTCCGGACGGTGACGCTGCCCAACATCCGCTGGGGCCTGCTCTACAGCGTGCTCCTCTGCAATGCCCGGGCGATGGGCGAGTTCGGCGCGGTCTCGGTGGTGTCGGGCCACATCCGCGGCCTGACCAACACCATCCCACTTCACGTGGAGATCCTCTACAATGAGTACAACTTCGTCGCCGCTTTCGCGGTCGCTTCGCTCCTCGCCGTCCTTGCCCTCATCACCCTCGTCCTCAAATCCGTCCTGGAATGGCGCTTCGCCGGCGAGCTCGCGCACGGCCGGGCTCACTGAGCGTCCCTCCACGGCGATCCGGGTCGAGAACGTGTCGAAGACCTTCGACACGGCGGCGGTGCTGCACGACCTGTCGCTCGACGTGCGGGCGGGCGAGCTGATCGGCCTGCTCGGCCCCTCGGGCTCGGGCAAGACGACGCTGCTGCGGATCATCGCCGGGCTCGACGCGCCGGACCGGGGCCGGATCCTGTTCGGCGACGACGACGCGACGGGTCTCGCCGTGCAGGAGCGGGCCGTCGGCTTCGTGTTCCAGCACTACGCCCTGTTCAAGCACATGAGCGTGGCCGACAACATCGCCTACGGGCTGAACGCCCGGCGCCGGGCGGACCGGCCGGCCAAGGCGGAGATCAAGCGCCGGGTCGGCGACCTGCTCGACCTGATCCGCCTCTCGGGCTTCGGCGACCGCTACCCGTCCCAGCTCTCCGGCGGCCAGCGCCAACGGGTGGCGCTCGCCCGGGCGCTCGCCGTGGAGCCCCGGGTGCTGCTGCTGGACGAGCCCTTCGGCGCCCTCGACGCCCAGGTCCGGAAGGACTTGCGCCGCTGGCTGCGCGAGATCCACGACCGCACCGGCCAGACCACGATCTTCGTGACCCACGACCAGGACGAGGCCCTGGAGCTGTCCGACCGGGTGGCCGTGCTCGATCGCGGCCGTCTGGAGCAGGTCGGCACGCCCGACGAGGTGCAGGAGAACCCGGCCTCGGCCACCGTGATGAAGTTCTTAGGGGATTCCGTCGAGGTGGAGGCGATCGCCGAGGGCGGCCGGGTGCTGGTCCGGGGCCGCGAGACGCCCGTGGTTGCGCCGGCCGGGGTGATCGGCCCGGTCAAGCTCTACGTCCGGCCGTGGCAGCTGCAACTCGCCGAGCCGGAGGCGGCGCATCTCTCCGGCACCGTCCGCAGCTCCTACCGGAGCCAGGGTCGCCAGCGGATCGAGGTGGCCGATGCCGAGGGGCGCGTCCTCGCCGTCGAGGATTTCGACGGCGTCCGGTACCCGGCCGGGCACCCGGTGGGCCTTCGGATCAACGGCGGCCACGTCTTCGGGTGAGGCCCGGCCGCAGCCCTTCGGTGACGTCCGGTCACGGTGTCTGGTGATGGCGTCTGGCCGAGCGCGCGGCGCGGCACGGGCCGCCTCGAACGCGTGACGCGTGCCCGGCCCCGGCCCCCGGAACGCGGAGCCCGGTAGCCGACCGCGGCGCGCGGGCCGCGGCGCACCGCCGGGGCGCTCATGTGCGGGGTCGCGCGCCGGCTCGGGGCGGGTCGGTCAAGGGCCGTCGGGCCGACGCGCCCGCGCCGGACCGGCGATCGCATGACGGATCGGGGACCCCGCACGAGACGGCGCGACGCGGCGCCACCCTCCGCACCGGCGGCACCGCTTGTGGCGCCGGCCGCTTCGGTCTAACCGTCCTCCCCGGGCGGGCGCCCGCCACGCCGCTCGCCAACCCCCGAAAACCCGGCCGGACGAGAGCCGACGAGAGCCATGGTCGCCCATACCCGCGCCGATTCGGCGCCGAAGCCCACCGATCCGGCGCTCGCCGGCGCCCGCATCCTCGTCGTCGAGGCGCGCTACTACGACGTGATCGCCGACGAGCTCCTCGCCGGCGCGCTCGCGGCGATCGAGGCCGCCGACGCGCAGGCCACCGTGATCACGGTGCCGGGCGCCCTCGAGATCCCCGCCGCGGTGGCGATCCTGCTCGATGCGGGCTGCTACGACGCCGTGGTGGCGCTCGGCTGCGTGATCCGCGGCGAGACCGGCCATTACGACATCGTGGCCGGCGAGAGCGCCCGCGCGCTCATGGATCTCTCGGTCCAGCGGCGCGTGCCCCTGGGGAACGGCATCCTCACCGTGGAGACCGAGGCGCAGGCGCTGGCCCGCGCCCGGGTCGCCGAGATGAACAAGGGCGGCGGCGCGGCCGAGGCGGCGCTCGGGGTGCTCGCCCTCAAGCGCGCGGCCGAGGCGGCGCGTACGCGATGACGGGAACCGACATGACCGGGACCACCGACGCCGGGCCGGAGGGCGCCCCCAGGGCCGCCGACACGGCCAAGATCAGCCCGCGCAGCGGCGCCCGCCTCGCCGTCGTGCAGGCGCTCTACGAGATGGACATCTCCGGCAAGGGCGTCCTCGACGCGCTCGCCGAGTTCGAGGCGTTCTGGATCGGCCAGGAGGTCGACGGGATCGCCCATCCGAAGGCCGAGACCGCCTTCTTCCGCGACCTCCTGCGCGGCACCGTCGAGGAGCAGCGGGCGATCGACCCGAAGCTCGATCAGGCGCTGGCCCAGGGCTGGCCGCTCCGCCGCATCGAGATCGTGCTCCGGGCGATCCTGCGGGCGGGCGCCTACGAGCTGATGTTCCGGCCCGACGTGCCGGTGGGGGCGGCGATCTCCGCCTATGTCGACGTGGCGCACAGCTTCTACACCGCCGACGAGCCGGGCCTCGTGAACGCGGTGCTCGACCGGCTCGCCCGGGACGTCCGGCCGGGCGAGGTCGCGGCCCCGAAGGGGTCGGGCAAGCCGGGAGCGGGCAAGCCTGGAGCGGGCAAGCCGGGCTCCGCCAAGCCGCTCCCCGGGAAGCCGCCGGCCCAGAAGGGCTGACCGGTGGCCGGGCCGGCCCGCGTCTCCGAGGAGGGGCTGATCGCCCGCTACTTCGCCCCCCTGGCGGGGCCGGGCGCGGACGGGCTCCGGGACGACGCCGCCATCCTGACGCCGGCCCCCGGCCACGACCTCGTCCTCACCGCGGACGCCGTGGTGGCGGGGATCCACTACTTCCCGGACGATCCGCCGGCCTCGATCGCCCGCAAGGCCCTCGGGGTGAACCTCTCCGACATCGCCGCCAAAGGCGCGGTCCCGCGCGGCTTCCTGCTGACCCTGGCGCTGCCCGGCGACTGGACCGAGGACTGGCTGGCGGCCTTCGCGGCGGGGCTGGGGGAAGCGGCCGTCGAGGCCGATTGCCCCCTGCTCGGCGGCGACACGGTCCGCTCCGGCGGGCCGGCCCTGATCGGCGTGAGCATGATGGGCGAAGTGCCGTCTGGCGCGATCGTCCGGCGCGGCACGGCCCGGCTCGGAGATCGGATCTGCGTCACCGGCACGATCGGCGACGCGGCCCTCGGCCTGCGGATGCGCCTCGAGCCGGCCGCCCCCTGGGTGGCCGCCCTCGATCCGGCGCAGCGGGCCGCGCTGGCCGACCGCTACCTGCATCCCCGGCCACGCCTCGCCGCGGCCCGAGCGGTCCGCCACCACGCCACCGCCGCCATGGACGTGTCGGACGGGCTCGCGGGTGACCTCGCCAAGATGCTGGGCTCGGGCCGCAGCGCCCGCATCGACGTGGCGGCGGTGCCGCTCTCGGAGGCGGCCCGCCTCGCCTGCGCGGCCGCGCCCGGCCTGATCGAGGCGGTCCTCACCGGCGGTGACGATTACGAGATCCTCTGCACGGTGGCACCGGGGACGCTCGAAGCCTTCCAGGCCGAGGCGGCGGCGGCCGGGATCCCCATCGCCGCCATCGGCACCGTGACGGCGGGCGACGGGCCGCCCGAATTCGCCATGGACGACGGGACCGCGCGCGTATTCGCCGCCGGGGCGTTCAGCCACTTCTGACGCATTGTCCGGTCGAACGCTCCGGTCGGTAACGCTCGGTCGGCGCGGCCCGCTTGGTCGTCGCTTCGCCGCGCTCGCACGGACCGAGGCACCGACGTGATCCAATCCACCTCCGCATCCTGAGATGCCCGCGTCAGCGGGCCTCGAAGGTGGGCGCTCGGAATTGCCGCGACCTCTGGAGGGCTCCGTCGAGGCCCGCACTCCGCTCCGGTACGCCAGGATGAAGGGATCGAGGGGCGGTCCGATCCGCGGCTTCCCGCTCCCGTCGCGCGTCCCTTGCTCGATCGGTCCGCCGCCGTCACGCGCGAAAACAGCACAATAGTTCCCTGTATCGGCGGGCTCCGTCGTCGTGCAGTGCAGCATTCGCGCGCTGCGCCGCAGAAAAACGCGAAGACGCCGTTTGCGCTCTGCGGCGAAGTTTGGCAATCAAGGCCTTGTTCTGGGAAGGAAAGCCCCGAATCCGAGCGCCACGTCCCGTGGCCGTCCTCCGGCGGCCAAGCTCGACAAACACAAGCCCACGCCAGGCACGATAATAACAAGGACGGTCGAATGATTCCCTTGGTTCTGATCATCGTGGGCGGGCTCTGCGCCGTCGCCTACGGCATTGTCACGATCCTCGACGTGCTGCGGCGCGACGCCGGCACCCAACGCATGCAGGAGATCGCCGCCGCCATCGCGGAGGGCGCCCAGGCCTATCTCCGGCGGCAGTACACGACCATCGGCCTCGTCGGCGTGGTCCTGTTCGTGCTGCTCGCCGTCTTCCTCGGACTCAAGGTCGCCATCGGCTTCCTGATCGGCGCCGTGCTCTCGGGCGCGGCGGGCTTCATCGGCATGAACGTCTCGGTCCGGGCCAACGTGCGCACCGCGCAGGCCGCCTCGACGTCGCTCGGCGGCGGCCTCGACGTGGCCTTCAAGTCCGGCGCGGTGACCGGCATGCTCGTGGCGGGCCTCGCGCTCCTCGGCGTGGCGCTCTACTACCTGTACCTCACCCGCGGCGCGCATCTCGAGCCGTCGAGCCGCGAGGTGATCGACGCGCTGGTGGCGCTCGGCTTCGGCGCGTCGCTGATCTCGATCTTCGCCCGCCTGGGCGGCGGCATCTTCACCAAGGGGGCCGACGTCGGCGGCGACCTCGTCGGCAAGGTCGAGGCCGGCATCCCGGAGGACGATCCGCGCAACCCCGCCACCATCGCCGACAACGTCGGCGACAACGTCGGCGACTGCGCCGGCATGGCGGCCGACCTGTTCGAGACCTACGCGGTCACCATCGTCGCCACCATGGTGCTGGCCGCGATCTTCTTCTCCGGCCCCACCGGCAGCGGCCGGGACGCGCTGGAGCCGATGATGCTCTATCCTCTCGCCATCGGCGCGGCCTGCATCGTCACGTCGATCGCCGGCACCTACGCGGTGCGGCTCGGAGCCAACCAGTCGATCATGGGGGCGCTCTACAAGGGCCTGATCGCCGCCGGCGTTCTCTCGGTCGCGGCGATTGCCGCCGTCAACATGACGCTGCTCGGCGGTTTCGCGACCACCTTCACCACCTCCACCGGCGTCACCTTCACGTCGGCCGGCCTGTTCGGCTGCGCGGTGATCGGGCTCGCCATCACGGCACTGATCGTGGTGATCACCGAGTACTACACCGGCACGAACTTCCGGCCCGTGAAGTCGATCGCTGATTCATCGGTCACCGGACACGGCACCAACGTGATCCAGGGGCTGGCGATCTCGCTGGAATCGACGGCGCTCCCGGCGATCGTGATCGTGGCCGGCATCATCAGCACCTACGCGCTCGCCGGCCTGTTCGGCATCGCCATCGCGGTCACCGCCATGCTGGCGCTGGCCGGCTTCATCGTGGCCCTCGACGCCTTCGGGCCGGTCACCGACAATGCCGGCGGCATCGCCGAGATGGCCGGGCTGCCCCCGGACGTGCGAAAGTCGACCGACGCCCTCGACGCGGTCGGCAACACCACCAAGGCGGTCACCAAGGGCTACGCGATCGGCTCCGCCGGCCTCGGCGCGCTGGTGCTGTTCGCCGCCTACACGTCGGACCTGAACTACTTCATCGCCAATGCGAGCCCGACGCAGTACCGCTTCTTCCAGGGCGTCAGCGTCGATTTCTCGCTGTCGAACCCCTACGTGGTGGTCGGGCTGCTGCTCGGCGGCCTGATCCCGTTCCTGTTCGCCGGCATCGCGATGACGGCGGTGGGGCGCGCGGCGGGCGCGGTGGTGGAGGAGGTCCGGCGGCAGTTCCGGGCCAAGCCCGGGATCATGCAGGGCACGGACCGGCCCGATTACGGCCGGGCGGTGGACATGCTGACCCGGGCGGCGATCAAGGAGATGATCGTCCCCTCGCTGCTGCCGGTGCTGTCGCCGGTGGTGCTGTTCTTCGTGATCCAGCTCATCGCGGGCAAGAGCCAGGCCTTCGCCACGGTGGGCGCGAGCCTGCTCGGCGTGATCCTCACCGGCCTCTACGTGGCGATCTCGATGACCTCGGGCGGCGGCGCCTGGGACAACGCCAAGAAGTACATCGAGGACGGCCATCACGGCGGCAAGGGCTCGGAGGCCCACAAGGCGGCGGTGACCGGCGACACGGTCGGCGACCCCTACAAGGACACCGCGGGCCCGGCGGTGAACCCGGCGATCAAGATCACCAACATCATCGCCCTGCTGCTGCTGGCGGTGCTGGCGCACAGCTGAGGGCTGCCAAGTCCCTGACGCAAAAGGGAGGGCCGGGCTCCGCGCGAGCCCGGCCCTTCGCGTTTTGGCGCGCCTCCCGCGATGTGCGCCTCCGCACGGCGCCGTCGTGCCCGCTGCGCTGCACCTTGGCATCGCCGCGCCGCAGCGCCACCTCGGCCGCGGATTAAACCGGATGCGGCGCGGCCGCACCAGCACGAGGTACCCTATGCCGTCCCTGCTCGACCCGATCCGAATCGGCGCCATCGAGGCGAAGAACCGGATCTTCATGGCCCCCCTCACCCGCGGCCGCGGCACCCGCGAGCACGTGCCCACTCCGATCATGGCCGAGTACTACGCCCAGCGTGCCGGCGCCGGCCTCATCCTCACCGAGGCCACCGGCATCTCCCAGGAGGGCCTCGGCTGGCCCTACGCGCCGGGCATCTGGTCCGACGCCCAGGTCGACGCGTGGCGGCCGATCGTGAAGGCGGTCCACGACAGGGGCGGCAAGATCGTCTGCCAGATCTGGCACATGGGCCGGCTGGTCCACCCGGATTTCCTCGGCGGCGCCAAGCCCGTCTCGTCCTCCGCCACCACGGCGCCCGATCAGGCTCACACCTATGCCGGCAAGAAGCCCTACGCGGAGGCCCGCGCCCTGGAGGTCGCCGAGATCCCGCGGCTGCTCGCCGACTACGAGCACGCCACCGCCAACGCCCTGGCGGCCGGCTTCGACGGGGTGCAGATCCACGCGGCTAACGGCTACCTGATCGACGAGTTCCTGCGTGACGGCACCAATCACCGCACCGACCGGTATGGCGGCGCCATCGAGAACCGTGTGCGGCTCCTGCGGGAGGTGACCGAGGCGGTGGCGAAGGTCGCCGGGCCCGAGCGCACCGGCGTGCGCCTCTCGCCCAACGGCGCGATCCAGGGCTGCAACGACTCGAACCCCGAGCCCTTGTTCGTGGCCGCCGCCCAGGCGCTCGCCGATGTCGGCATCGCCTTCCTGGAGATGCGCGAGCCGGGCCCCGACGGCACCTTCGGCAAGGCCGACCACCCGCCGATCGCCCCGGCGATGCGGCGCGTGTTCCGCAACCCGATGATCCTCAACGCCGACTACGACGGGACCAGCGGCCAGAAGGTCCTGGATGCCGGCGAGGCCGACGCGATCGCGTTCGGCCGGACCTTCATCGCCAACCCCGACCTCGTCGCGCGCATCGCCAAGGGCGCGCCCCTCAACAAGGACAATGCGGCCACGTGGTACAGCCAGGGACCGGAGGGCTACATCGACTATCCGACCCTCGCGGATGAGCCCCGCGCCGCGTAAGGCGGCGCTCCGGCGGCCGCCGCGTGTGGAAAGCGCGGCGGCACCTAGGCAGGGGAGTGCAAGGCACCTATGTGATTGCCGGACCATGAAAGTGCCGGCACCACACGCGCTCGCGGCTCCTGAACCGACCGTAGGGCCCTGGAGCACCGCGGACCGGATCGCGGAACTGCATGATCTCGCGATCCTCGATACGGAGCCGGAGCCGCTCTACGACGATCTCGTCCGGGTCGCCGCCCATGTCTGCCGCGCCCCCGTGGCCCTCGTCAGCCTCGTGGATGCCGAGCGGCAATGGTTCAAGTCGGAGGTAGGCCTCGGCAAGCGCGAACTGCCGATCAACTGCTCCGTCTGCGCCCACACGATCGAGGCGGGCGAGCTGCTGATCATCCCCGACCTGGCCGCCGATGCGCGGACGGTGGAGAACCCGCTGGTGACCGGGGCGCCGGCCTTCCGCTTCTATGCCGGCGCGGTGATCCGCGGGGCCCAGGGCATCCCCCTCGGCGCCCTCTGCGTGCTCGACCGGGTCCCGCGGTCGGGCGGTCTCGACTCGGAACAGACCGCCACGCTCACGGCCCTGGCGCGCCAGATCTCGAGCCTGCTGGACCACCGTCGGACGCTCGCGCAGGTGGCGGCCCGCGAGGCGGAGCTCGCCGCCAGCGAGCGCCGTTTCCGCGTGATGACGGCGGCGATGCCCCAGATGGTCTGGACCACGCAGCCCGACGGGTTCCACGACTACTACAACGACCGCTGGTACGAGTTCACCGGCGTGCCTTACGGCACCACCGACGGCGAAGGCTGGAACGACGTGTTCCACCCGGAGGATCAGGACCGGGCCTGGGCCCGGTGGCGCCATTCGCTCGCCACCGGAGAGCCTTACGAGATCGAGTACCGCCTGCGCCACCACAGCGGCGCCTACCGGTGGACGCTCGGCCGCGCCATGCCGATCCGGGACGCGGAGGGGCGGATCGAGCGCTGGTTCGGCACCTGCACCGACATCGACGACCTGAAGCGGACCGAGGCCGAGGCCCGCAAGCTCGCCGCCATCGTCGAGGCCTCGAAGGACTTCATCGGCCTCTCGACGCAGGACGGCGAGATCACCCATCTCAACGAGGCGGCGCTGGCGCTGGTCGGCCTGCCCGATCTCGCCGCCGCGCGCCGCCATCGGATCCCCGATTTCTTCACGCAGGAGAGCCGCCGGATCCTGGCCGAGATCGTGATGCCGGCGGTGGGCCGGGACGGCCACTGGGAGGGCGAGCTGGCCTTCCGGCATTTCCGCACGGGCGAGCCGGTGGCGGTCCTCTACAACATCTTCCAGGTGCGCGACCCCACCGGCGCCGAGATCGGCCACGCCACCGTCACCCGCGACCTGCGCGAGGCCAAGCGCGCCGAGGAGGCCCGCGACCTGCTGATCCGCGAGCTGTCGCACCGGATCAAGAACATCTTCGCGGTGGTCGGCGGCCTCGCGGCGCTCACCGCGCGCAGCGACCCGGCCGCCAAGCCCTTCGCCACGGCCTTCCGCGAGCGGCTCGGGGCGCTGGCCCAGGCCCACGAATATGTCCGCCCGCACTCGCCCGAGAGCGCCCCCGCGGTGGCGGGCCAGACGGTGTTCGGGCTCATGCGCCTGATCATGGCGGCCTACGCCGAGGATGGCCGCGCCCGGGTCGCGATCTCGGGCGACGACGCCGAGATCGGCGAGCGCACCGCGACGGCGCTGGCGCTGATCATGCACGAGCAGGCCACCAATGCCATGAAGTACGGCGGCCTCTCCACCAAGGAGGGCGGCGTCACGCTGAGCGGCAGCCGGGAGGCGGACCGCTACACCCTGACGTGGCAGGAGGCCGGCGGACCCCCGGTCACCGGCGCACCTTCCCGGAAGGGGTTTGGGACGGTGCTCGCCGAGCGCAGCGTCGCCGGACAGCTCGACGGAGAGCTGGAGCGCGACTGGGCGCCGGGCGGCCTGCTGATGCGGCTCAGCGTGCCGCTCGAGAATCTCCGGGCCTGACGTGGCCCTCCGGACGGGAGCGGCCGCGCCCGGACTCGTCGTCCTCGACTTCGACGGGACGCTCGCCGACAGCTTCGACTGGTTCTGCTCGGTCCTGAACGGGGTCGCCGACCGCTACCGGTTCCGGCGCGTCGAGGCCCACGAGGTCGACGGATTGCGGCTGCAGGGCGCCCGGGCGATCGTGGCCCATCTCGGCATCCCCCGCTGGAAGCTGCCGCTGATCGCCCGCCACATGCACGCGCTGGCTGCCCGGGACGCCGCGCGGATCGCCCTCTTTCCCGGCGTGACGGACATGCTGGCCGGCATCGCGGCGGCCGGCGTGCCTCTGGCGATCCTGTCGTCGAATCGCGCCGACACGGTCCGCCGGGTGCTCGGGCCCGACAACGCGGCGCGCATCGGCACCTATGCCTGCGGGGCTTCGATCTTCGGGAAGGCGCGCCGCCTGCGGACGCTGCTGGCGCGGTCCGGGGTCGCGCCGGCCCGGGCGCTGTGCATCGGCGACGAGATCCGCGACCTGGAGGCGGCGCGCGCCCTCGGCTGCCCGTTCGGCGCGGTGACCTGGGGCTTCACCGATCCGCGGGCGCTCGCCGCGCAGGCGCCCGACTATCTGTTCTCCGAACCCGCCGAGGTCGCCCGAGAGGTCGCCCGCTCGGCCGCCGGCACCTCAGATCACTGGCCGCGGTTGGCGCCCGGCACCACGCTGGTGCCCCTGCCGCTGCCGAACGGCTCGTAGCGGGTCAGGCCGCGGAACAGCTGGCTGAGGAAGGCGCGGTCGGCGCCGCTCGTCGGCGTGGTGCGCTCGATGAAGTCGAAGATCCGGCCGTCCTGGAGGCCGTAGAGGGCCACGCGCTCGACCTTGAAGCCGGGGGTGAAGTAGATCGCCGTGACCTTCTGATCCTCGACCTGCTCACCCAGGAACATGATCGTCCGGCGGGTGTTCTGCGAGATGTAGTACCAGGACTTGTTGCCCACCGTGGACACCGTCGACGGCGTGCCGAGGATCTGCAGAACCTGTTCGGGGCTCATGCCGGGCTTGATTGTGGCGAGGGCCGCCTGATCGACCTGATAGCCGTGGCGCAGTTCCTCGCCGATGCAGCCGGACAGGCCGGCTCCCGCGAGGCCGACCAAGGCAAGGCGCGCGAAGGACTGGACGAGACGGCGCCGCATCGGGCCCCCAGAGAGCGTGTTGACGGACGGGGCGCAACCGCTGCCGCCGGCACGGGACTCCGACGACGCTTGCGCCCTGGGCGTGGGTTGCCGTACCGCGGGGTTATGGCTTTGACAAGGCAAGCTTGGCCACAGATGGCCATCATCCGCACAGGGGCGGACGCGGTGCGACCGGCCCTCCCGGTCCCGGCGGGGCGCCCATGATCGCCGGCCTGTTCCGGCGCGCGAACGCGCGTCGCCGCGCCATCGAGGACCTGCACGTGGCGCTCAGCCTGGCCGCGCGCCGGCCGGGTCTCTACACGCGGCTCGGCATACCCGACACCGTGGAGGGCCGGTTCGAATCCCTGTGCCTGCACGCCATCCTGGTCCTGCGCCGGCTGAACCGGCTGCCGGCCCCGGCCGCCGAGGTCGCGCAGGATCTTGTGAACTCCGTGTTCGCGCAGCTCGACGCGTCCCTGCGCGAGCTGGGCGTCGGCGACATGGGCGTGTCCAAGCGGATGAAGAAGCTCGGTGCCGCCTTCTACGGTCGCGCCGAGGGCTACGACGCGGCGCTCAACGCGGGCGACACGGCTTCCCTGCGCACGGCCCTCGTGCGGAACGTGCTGGGCGGCGAAGGGGACGGGACCGGCCTCGCGGCCTACGTGCAGGCCGCCGACGCGGCGCTGGCCGGGGCCGACCTCGACGGGCTGCTCGGGGCCGGGCCGCCCTTCCCGGAGCCGGACGGCTTCGCGCCCGCATCGGCCGAGGCCGGAGACACTGCAGGAGGCACCGCATGAGTCAGGTCGACTTCCCGCTCGCGCGCTGGGTGAACGTCGAGCGCCTGCCCCAGGGCCGCGGCGCCGTCACCGTGGAGGCGAGCCCGGCCGAGTGCGCGGCGCTCGCGGCCGATTTCGGCATCCCGGGCATCCGCGATCTGGTCGGACGCTTCGCCATCGAGGGGCCGACCAGCCGGCTCACGGTCACCGGCTCCGTGGAGGCCCTGGTCACGCAGGTCTGCACCGTGAGCCTCGAACCCTTCGAGGCACCGGTCCGGGAACCTGTCGAGGTGGTCTTCACCGATACCGACCAGCTCGCCGGCACCGATGCCGAAGACGCCGACATCCCCGATCCCCTGGTCGGCGGACGCATCGATTTCGGCGCGCTGACCGCCGAGTTCCTGGCGCTCGGCCTCGATCCCTATCCCCGCAAGCCCGGCATCACCTTCGAGCCGGTCGTGGCCGGCGACGATGCGGGGCCGTTCGACGCCCTGCGCCGGATCCGGGACGGGAAGGCGTAGGGTCGGCTCCTGCCGCGGTGCGCGCGGATCGGCGGGCGCCGGCGCGGTCCCGGATTTCTGCCGCGCAGCGGACGGTGATCCGGGGGAACACATCGCGTGTCGCGGCGACGGGGCGGTGCGTCACCGGCGCTCCGCGGCTCGCCCGGTCGGGGCCTGCGTCCGGTGCGCCCGTCCGCGACCGTGGCGGTCGCTCACGGACCGGCCGCGAATCCGTAGAGCCGCCGGGGATTGTCGACGAAGACCATCCGGCGCCGGTCCGCGTCTGGCACCCAGTCGGCCATCAGGTCGAGGAGCGTCGAGGTCCGGGGCGGCCCGTCCCAGGCGGCGACGTGCGGCCAGTCCGACCCCCAGAGGCAGCGCTCGGGGGCGGCGTCGTTGAGCGCGCAGGCGAAGGGGATCGTGTCGGCATAGGGCGGCCCCTCCACGGAATCCCGGAAGGCGCCGGACAGCTTGACCCAGTTCCCGTCGGCCACGAGGCCGAGGAGTGCCTGGAAGCCCGGATGGTCCAGCCCGGCGGAGGTCGGCATGTGGCCCATATGGTCGAAGACCAGCGGTACCGGCAGCCGCGCGAGGCGGCCGGCGATCGGCGGCAGGTCCCGGGCGTCGAGCAGGAACTGGAGGTGCCAGCCCATCTCGCGGGCGAGCGCCCCGTAGGATTCGACGGCATCGAGCCCGACTCCGCCGCCGAACAGGACGTTGAGGCGCAGGCCCACCACCCCGGCCTCCTTCAGGGCGGCGAGTTCCGCGTCCGGGAGGCCGAGGGGAATCACCGCGATGCCGCGCAGGCGCTGCCGGTTGGCGCGCAGCGTCTCCACCATCAGCCGGTTGTCGGTGCCGTGGACGCTGACCTGGACCAGCACCCCGTTGGCCATGCCGGTCCCGTCGAGCATCGCGAGGTATCGGTCCGCCGGGGCCGCCGGAGGCGTGTAGCTCCGGTCCGGGACCAAGGGATAATCCGGCGGCAGTCCGATGACGTGGGCATGGGTGTCCACGGCGCCCCCCGGCACGGCGTAGCGGGTCGGGCCGCCCGGATGGGGGTCCGGGGCGGGGCAGTCTCGGATCTCGGGCATGATCAGCTATCCGCGTGCAGGACCTTGCCGCGGGTCTCGGGCAGCGCGAAGGCCGCCAGGAAGAAGATCCCGTAGGCGACGGCGGCGAAGATCGCGATGGCGGAGGCGAGGCCGGCGCGCTCCGCGAGGTAGCCGACGAGCGCCGGGAACAGGGCGCCGATGCCGCGTCCGAAATTGTAGCAGAACCCCTGCCCCGAGCCGCGCAGGCGCGTCGGGTACAGCTCGGTCAGGAAGGCGCCCATGCCGGAGAAGTAGCCGGAGGCGAAGAACCCCAGCGGGAAGCCCAGCACCCAGAGCACGCCATTCGAGAGCGGGATCTGCGTGTAGGCGACGATCACCGCGATGGCGCCGAGCGAGAAGATCAGGAACAGCGGACGGCGCCCGAGCCGGTCGGCGAGCCACGCCCCCACGAGGTAGCCGGTGAACGAGCCGATGATCAGCGCCGCGAGGTAGCCGGTGGAGGAGACGATCGACAGGTGGCGCTCGGTGGTGAGGAAACGCGGCACCCAGGTGGTGATCGCGTAGTAGCCGCCCTGGCACCCCGCCGCCGCCAGGGAGGCGAGCAGCGTGGTCTTGAGGATCGGCCCGGAGAAGATCTGCCAGATCTGCGGCCGGTCGCCGGAGGCCGCGGCGCGGGCGCGGCTCTCGGCGGCGACCTGCGGCTCCTCGACGTAGCGGCGCAGGTAGAAGATCAGCAGGGCCGGGAGCGCGCCCACGGCGAACATCCAGCGCCACGCCGTCTCGGGCGGCAGAATCGAGAACAGCACCGCCTGCGACAGGACTGCGAGCCCCCATCCGATCGCCCAGCCGGACTGCACGGAGCCGACGGCGCGGCCGCGATACTCGGCTCGGATGGTCTCGCCGATCAGCACGGCACCGGCCGCCCACTCGCCGCCGAAGCCGAGGCCGAGGATCGCCCGGGCGATCAGGAGCTGCTCGAAGTTCTGCACGAAGGCGCAGAGCAGGGAGAAGAGCGAGAACCACAGGATCGTGATCTGGAGGGTCAGCACCCGGCCGATCCGGTCGGCGATGAAGCCCGCGAGCCAGCCGCCGATCGCCGAGGCCAGCAGCGTCACGGTGGCGGCGAGCCCGGCCGTGCCGGAATCCACGTGCCACAGGGCCATGATCGTCCCGATCACCAGCGGGTAGATCATGAAGTCCATACCGTCGAGGCACCAGCCGGCCGCGCACGCCCAGAAGGTGTGCCGCTCCGATGGCGTCATCGATCGGTAGAAGGCGGTGAGGCTGGCATCGCGGATCTCGACCGCATCCACCCCGGAAGGCCCCTGCCCGGTTGCCGTGCTCATGACCGTCTCCCGCCGTTCGATACCAGTATCGGCGTCCTAGTCTGAGCTGTCCAACGCCGGGAAGGCGGCAGGCAAGGAAAAGGCCGCCCGGAGGCGGCCTCTCCCGTTCTTTCTCGCTGTCGGTCTTGCTGCCGGGCGCGGCTCAGTAGCAGCGCTCGACCAGGACCCGGCGGTATCCGTACGGCGTCCAGCGCACCCGCGGGACCGTGTAGCAGCCGCCGCCGTAGCCGTAGTCGCCGCCGTAATAGCCGACCGGGGCGTAGCCGCCCCCATACCCGTAGCCGTAGCCCGGGTAGCCGTAGCCGCCGTAGCCGCCGTAGAGGCCGCCGGCCGCGAGGCCCAGCCCGACGCCGAGACCCAGGCCGCCGAGGCCGTAGCCGTAGCCCCGGCCACCGTAGAAGCCCCGGCCGCCGTAGAAGCCCCGGCCGCCGTAGAACCCACCACCACGGAAGCCGGCGCCGCGGAAGCCGCCGCCGAATCCGCCGCCTCGGAAGCCGCCGAAGCCGCCGCCGTGGAAGCCACCACCATGGAAACCGCCGCCGCCGAAGCCGCGCGCGTCGGCGCTGGCCGGCGCCAGCGCCAGGGCACCTGCAGCCAGCAGGGCCGAGCCGAGCACTGCACCCTTCATCACGTCATCTCCGTGGAATACCGCCCTCTGGCTGTACAAACGTTCGAGCAGCCAAAACGGTCCAGTCTTGCTCCGCGGCGCGCCGCCGCTGGCGTGTGCGCAAGCTCCAGGCCGGCTTCGGACACGAAAATCGCCGCTTTCCCGGGCGAGACGCGCCGCCCACACCTCTCGGCGCCGCTGTCCGGCGCCTTCGAGCGGCACGGAACGAGTGATGACGATGCGTCCGGCTCACGCCCTGTTGATCGCGCTGCTCGCGCTGCCCCTGCCCGGCCGCGCCGAAGCAACCCCGGCCCCCCCGACCGCGCCCGAGACCTGCCGGGCCGTCCAGGCCCAGGGCGAGACGTTCACGGTCTGCGCGATCGACCTGCGGCGGCAACGGCTGCGCCTGTTCTGGCTCCAGGGCGACGGCCGGCCCTATGGGTCCCTCGGCACTCTGGCCGAGAAGCAGGGTGGCCGCCTGAGTTTCGCGATGAATGCCGGCATGTACGACAAGGATCAGGCGCCGGTGGGCCTCTACGTCGAGGACGGCCGCGAGATGCGGCACGTCTCCACGACGGACGGCCCGGGGAATTTCCATCTCAAGCCCAACGGCGTGTTCTGGGTGAAGGGCGACAAGGCCGGGGTGCTCGACACGACCCGCTACCTGCGCACGAAGGTCCGGCCGGACTACGCCACGCAGTCCGGCCCGATGCTGGTGATCGACGGCCAGATTCACCCGAAGATCTCGGCCGACGGGCCGAGCCAGAAGGTCCGCAACGGCGTCGGCGTGACGGCGGACGGGCACGTGGCGGTGTTCGCGATCTCCGAGCGGCCGGTGACGTTCGGGGCCTTCGCGCGGCTGTTCAAGGACGACCTCGGCTGCCGCAACGCCCTGTTCCTCGACGGCTCGGTGTCGAGCCTCTACGCGCCGGGGATCGGGCGCTCGGACATCAGCCGGCCGCTGGGACCGCTCATCGGGGCGATGGCCCGGTGAGGCATCGCCTCACCGCTGCCCGAACGCCGTGTCCTTGAACAGGTCCTTGTACTCCCGCGGCTGCGAGCGCCAGTACTGCTTCGGCGCCCGCACCCGGGCGCCGAGTTCGGCCGCCGCGTGCCAGGGCCAGCGCGGATCGTACAGCATCGCCCGCGCCAGCGAGATCGCGTCCGCCTTGCCCTCCTGCAGGATCGTCTCGGCCTGCCGCGCCTCGGTGATCAGGCCGACCGCGATCGTGGTCAGGCCGGTCTCGGCCTTGATCCGCTCGGCGTAGGGCACCTGATAGCCTGGTCCGAGCTTGATCGCCTGCTTGGGTGAGACGCCGCCCGTGGAGACGTGGATCGCCGGCGAGCCCGCGCGCTTCAAGGCCTTGGCCAGCTCGACCGTCTCGTCCAGGTCCCACCCGTCCTCGACCCAGTCGGTGGCCGAGACGCGCAGCCAGACGGGGCTGCCCGCGGGGACGACGTCGCGCACCGCGTCGTAGACCTCCAGCGGGAAGCGCATGCGGTTCTCGAGGCTGCCGCCGTACTGGTCCGTGCGCTTGTTGGCGATCGGCGACAGGAACTGGTGCAGCAGGTAGCCGTGGGCGCCGTGCAGTTCCACCGCCTCGATGCCCAGCCGCACGGCGCGCTTGGCCGTGGCGACAAACTGGTCGCGGACGCGCTTCAGGTCGGCGGCGTCGAGGGCGTGGGGCGGGACCTCCCCCTCCCCGTGGGGCACGGCCGAGGGCGCCTCGGTGCGCCAGCCGTAGGCGTGCTCCGGCGGGATCTGCTGGCCGCCGGCCCAGGGCGCGTCGCTCGAGGCCTTGCGGCCGGCATGGGCGATCTGGATGCAGACCGGCACCGGCGCGTACTCGCGCACCGCGTCGAGCACGCGGGCCAACGCCCGCTCGCAGCCGTCGTTGTAGAGCCCGAGGTCCCAGGCGGTGATCCGCGCCTCGGGAGAGGCCGCGGTGGCCTCCAGGGTGAGCAGGCCGGCCCCCGACATGGCGAGCTGGCCGAGGTGCATCATGTGCCAGTCGGTGGCCTCGCCGTCCCGGGCCGAATACTGGCACATCGGCGCGATCAGAATGCGGTTCTCCAGAGTGAGCCCATCGAGCGTCATTGGCTCGAACAGGCGTGCGGTATTCGGCGATGTCATGGACGGCTCCGGCATGCTGCCGCCACTCTGGCGCAGGATCGCCCGGCCCGCCAGCCTGCCCGGCCGTGACGTGCGGCAGGTCAGCCCTGCGATCGCGGCGCGGGAACTTGCGGTGGCAGCCGGCCGTTTTTCGCGCTGTCGCCGCATCGCGGCATCCGACGCGAACCACCTGAGGGGGTGAGATCGCCCGAGGTCCTGATGATGCTCACGAGACTGGCCGCCCCGTTCCTTCTCGCCGCCGGCTGTGCCGCTTTCGCGGCACCGTCCCACGCGCAGCCCGCCGCCTTTGGCGGGCCCAAGATGCTGATCCACGGCAATTACTGTGGGCCGGGCAACAACGCCCCACTGCCGCCGATCGACGCCCTCGACGCGGCCTGCGCCCGCCACGACGCCTGCACGCCGCAGGGCGGCCTGCCCTCCCAAGCCTGCAACCTGCGCCTGCAGCGGGAGGCCGAGCAGATCTCGCGCGACCCGCGCCAGCCCCGGAACGTCCGTTCGCTGGCCGGCCTCGTGGCCGCCACCGCGACCCTGATCCCCTCCGAGCCCGATGCGCAGAGCATGCCGGCTTCGGTGACGACGAACCCGGCGCCGGGAGGCTACGCACCGGCCCTCGACCGGTCGGCCCCCGCCGACATGGACGAGGATACCGACGAGCCGGATGCGGAGTGAGCAGGGCCTGACATCGTCCTGAGGTGCCGGAGCGCAGCGCAGGCCTCGAAGGAGCCCTCCTCCGAGGCCCGCTGATGCGGTCAGCTCAGGATGAGGCGTCAGGATGGGAATCACCGGAACGCCGTCCCGCGGGGTTTCGTCGTGCACCGCGCGGGCCGTATTGCCGCCCATCCTGCTTTCACACCCTCAGGCTTCTGTCGCCGGAGCCGCTCCCTGCGCCAGGAAGAAGTCGATCAGCGCGCGGCTGGCGTCCGGGCCGCGGGGATCGGTGTAGGAGCCTTCCGGGTCTCCGCCCGACCACGCGTGCCCGGCCCCGTGCAGGACCCACTGCTCCAGCACCGGCCGGCCCGACGCGTCCGCGCGGACTGTCCGGGTATAGGCCATGCCGCCCGGGCTCGTGCCCCGGGTGACCGTCTCGGCGAGGCCCGAGTCCGGCGCGGCCTGGGCCGCGACCCGGTCGCCGTTGACGGGATGCACGGTGCGATCGCCGTCGCCGTGGAACACGATGGTCGGGACCGCCCGCCGGTTCCGCTCCGGCGCCGCGCCCTGCCCCTTCATGGCCGCGAAGGCGCCGGGCAGGTCCCGGGCCGCCCCGCAGGCCAGCCCGGAATGGACGCCGACGGCTGCGAACAGGTCCGGATAGGTCGCCGCCAGGATCGCCGCCGCCGCGCCGCCGGCCGAGAGCCCGGCCGCGTAGACCCGGCCGGGATCGGCGGAGAAGTCCGCGACGACTGCCCGGGCGATCCCGGCGATCAGCGCCGGCTCGCCACCCTCGCGAACCTGATCATCGGCCGCGTACCAGTTCCAGCAGCGCTGCACATGCGCCGATTGCGGCTGCTCCGGGTAGGCGACCAGGAAGCCCTGCTCCTCGGCGAGGGCATTCATCCGCGTGCCGGCGGCGAAATCGTCGGGGTTCTGCGTGCAGCCGTGCAGCATCACGACGACGGGCTGGCCAGGGCCCCGGTCGCCGCTCGGCACGTAGACCTTGTAGCGCCGGCTGCCGGCCGCGTTCGAAAACACCCGCTCCTCGAACCGCGCCCCAGGCGGGACCGCAACGGTCGCGCGCCGCGCCGGAGCGGTCTTCGGCAGATGCGTCCGCAGGGCGCGCATCATCGCCGACAGGTCCGGTGCTCCGCTGTCCGGGGTCGCCGCGTCGGGACCGTCGTCCCGGCCCGGCGCCGTCCAGGCGCCGCCGGCCGCCCTCGGCGCCTCCATGTCGAGGGTCGGTCCATCGTGGCCGCCGGTCTCCGACCGACCGCCAGTGCTGCGACGCGCCTCGGTCCACCGCGTGAAGGCAGCTTCCTGCGCCTGACGGAACCGCGCCATCGCGTCCCGCATCCCGGCCGCGCGGTCGCCTGCTCCGGCCCCCCGTGCCTTCTGCGCCGCCGCGAAGGCGCGCGGATCGAGGTGCGGCATTCCGAGCGCGGAGAGGTCGAGCTTCGACGGGTCGATGTGGGGGAAGCGGAACATGGAAAATCCTTGTGCAAGGTGTCGGGGCGGATGGCGCGGCCGGCGCGCGGATTGATCAGACGGTGCGGTCGGCCAGAGCGGCCTTGACGGCGGGGCTTGCCTGGAAGGCCCCCAGCACCTCCACGGAGGCGATGGCGGCCCGCGCCAGCTCCGGGGTGACGTCGGCGGCGATCGTGGCGAGGCCGAGGACCTGGATGTGCAGCGGCGTGCCGGCATCCCGGGCCGCCTCCAGCTCCGCCCGCGAGTAGTGCGACAGCCCGAGGCGGAGCTGGCGCCGCGCCACCGATTGCCGGACGGCCTCCTCCTGGCGGTCCAGCTGGTTGCGCACGGCCGTGCGGATGAAGTCGGCCCGGTTGGCGTAGAAGCCGTCGCGGACCATCAGGTCCACGCGCCCGAGATCGACGAAGCCGAGATTGATCGTGATCTTCTCGCTGTCCGGCACCTTGGGCCGGAGGTCACGCACGTTGTCGGTCATCCCAGCGCTCCGGACCATCCCGTTGGATGGTCTGGAGATGGTGATGGGAATGTCGAACGCAAGGGCCGTTCGCGCGCGCCGCCCTGTCCCGGGCGCACGGAACGTCAGCGGGACGCGGCCCGGGATCCGGCGCACGACGGCGCACGACGGCGCGAAGCGTCCGTGCAGATCGCTCGGAGCCGACTGCGCGGCGCTTCCCGCGCCGGAGCCCGGATCAGTTCCGCTGTCGCTCCGCCTGTCCGGGAGCGGGCGGCCGGTTGTGAGCGGCGTCGGCGGGACGCGGTGCGCTGTTCAGGGCGCCGCGCCGATCCCCCGCCCCTTGAGGCTCTCGCCGATCTCGTCGAGGGCTGCGGCGTCGTCGATGGTCGCCGGCATCGTCCAGGGCTCGTCGTCGGCGATGCGCTTCATGGTGGCCCGCAGGATCTTTCCCGAGCGGGTCTTGGGCAGCCGCGGCACGGTGAGCGCGAGCTTGAACGCCGCCACCGGTCCGATCTCGTCGCGCACCTTGGCGACGAGTTCGCGCTCGATCTCGCCGGTCGGCCGGTCGACACCGGCCTTGAGCACCACGAAGCCGCAGGGCACCTCGCCCTTCAGGGCGTCGCGGATGCCGATCACCGCGCACTCGGCCACGTCCGGGTGGCTCGACAGCACCGCTTCCATGCCGCCGGTGGAGAGGCGGTGGCCCGCGACGTTGATGATGTCGTCGGTCCGCCCCAGGACCGTGATGTAGCCGTCCGCGTCGATCACCCCGGCGTCGGACGTGTCGTAGTAGCCCGGGAAGGTGGCGAGGTAGCTCGACCGCATCCGCTCGTCCGAGCCCCAGAGGGTCGGCAGGCAGCCGGGGGGCAGGGGCAGGCGAATCGCGATGGTGCCCATCGTGCCGGCCGGGACGGGCTTGCCGCCCTCGTCCAGCACCTCGACCCGGTAGCCCGGCATCGGCACGCAGGTGCTGCCGTGCTTCACCGGCAGGAGGCCGAGCCCCATCGGGTTGCCGGCGATCGGCCAACCGGTCTCGGTCTGCCACCAATGGTCGATGACCGGCCGGTTCAGCACCCGCTCGGCCCAGGCCACCGAGTCCGGATCGGCGCGCTCGCCGGCCAGGAACAGGCTGCGGAAGGCGGAGAGGTCGTAGTCGGCGATCCGGGCGCCCTTGGAATCCTCCTTCTTGATCGCCCGCAGGGCCGTCGGCGCGGTGAACAGGCAGACCACCCCGTACTCGGCGACGACCCGCCAGAAGGCGCCGGCATCGGGCGTGCCGACCGGCTTGCCCTCGTAGAGGACGGTGGTGCAACCGTGCAGGAGCGGCGCGTAGACGATGTAGGAATGGCCCACGACCCAGCCGATGTCGGAGGCGCAGAAATAGGTCTCGCCGGGCTGCACGCCGTAGAGGTTCGGCATCGACCACGCGAGGGCGACGAGGTAGCCGCCCGTGTCGCGGACCACGCCTTTCGGCTTCCCGGTCGTCCCGGAGGTGTACAGGATGTAGAGCGGATCGGTGGCGGCGACCGGCACGCAGGCTGTGCCCTGCCCCGCCGCCCGGGCGGCCGCGACCGCCTCGGCCCAGTCGCGGTCCCGCTCCGGCACGAGCGCCGCGGCGCATTGCGGCCGCTGCAGGATCAGGCACGCGTCGGGCTTGTGGCGCGAGGCGGCGAGCGCCGCGTCGAGAAGAGGCTTGTAGGCGACCACGCGGTTCGGCTCGATGCCGCAGGAGGCGGCGAGCACCACCTTGGGCGCCGCATCCTCGATCCGCACCGCCAGCTCGTTCGCCGCGAAGCCGCCGAACACTACGGAATGGACCGCGCCGAGCCGGGCGCAGGCGAGCATGCCGAACAGGGCCTCGGGCACCATCGGCATGTAGAGGATGACCCGGTCGCCCTTGCCGACGCCGAAACCGGCCAGCACGGCGGCCAGCGTCGACACTTCATCGCGCAGCGCCCGGTAGGTGACGGCGCGCTTCGTGCCGGTGACGGGCGAGTCGTAGCGGATCGCCACCTGCTCCGCCCGCGCCCCGTCGGCGTGGCGGTCGACCGCGTTGTGACACGCATTGAGCGACCCGTCCGGGAACCAGCGGCCGTAGGGACCGGAATCCGGCGCGAAGGCCTGGCCGGGCGCCCGCGTCCAGTCGATCGCCCGGGCTGCGTCCAGCCAGAAGGCGTCCGGGTCGCGGCGGGCCGCGTCGTAGAGCTCGGGATAGCGGCCCGGAAGGCTGGCGGTGGTCATCGGTTCGGCGTTTCCCCGCGGGCCGCTCTCCGGCGGCGACGGGCAGATTAGCGCATTCTCGCGCGGGGGCGAGGCCGGTCCGTGCCCGAAGGCGGATCCCGACGGGGACGGGAGTGCCGCCGGCGCGGCGGGTGGACCACAACAAAACCGCCGCACCGGGGCTCCCGATGCGGCGGCTGTCAGCCTGGATCTGCTGTCGGTCTGGACGTCGGACGGCTCAGTGCAGCGTGTCGTTGCCCGCCTGGAGCCGGTTCATCTCGTCCTTGAGAAGGAGTTTCCGTCGCTTCAGCTCGGCGATGTGGAGGTCGTTTGCCGATGGCCTGTGGATCGCTTCCTGAATCTCGCGCTCGAGGGCTTCGTGCTTCCGGGCGAGTTGGCTCAGATGCGTCTGCAGCGACATGAGTCGAATCTCCTGTCATCGTTTCGACCCGCCGAGACTGACACAGGATGCCACAGCAGTTGAAGCGTTTTCTCCGGTCAAGCTTGGTGAATGCTTGCCGGGCCCGCTTGTCCGGCGGGAGGGCGTGACGCATGCTCTCCGGCGATGAGCGATCCTTGGTCCCGCAGGTGACGATGGCGGACGAGTCGGGTGAGAATGCGCAGGCCGACCTCCTCGGCGAGCTGGCGCGGCTGCGCGAGGAGCACCGCGACCTCGACAGCGCCATCGAGGCGCTGGAGCGCAGCGTCGCGGGGGACCAGCTCCAGATCCAGCGGCTGAAGAAGCGCAAGCTGACGCTGCGCGACCGCATCTTCCACATCGAGGACGCGCTCACCCCCGATATCATCGCCTGATGCCGGTGGACGCCTCCGGGCATCGTCTTGCCGCGGGCCCGCGCCGCCTGTAAGCGCCGTCTTTTGCCGGGATCAACGATGGCGTCGCCTCCGGTCGCGATCATCATGGGCAGCCAGTCCGATTGGGCGACCATGCGGCATGCCGCCGAGACGCTCGACGCGCTCGGCGTGCCCTACGACGCGCGCATCGTCTCGGCCCACCGCACGCCGGACCGCCTCGTGGCCTTCGCCAAGGGTGCGGTCGCGGCCGGTCTCAAGGTCGTGATCGCCGGCGCGGGCGGCGCCGCGCACCTGCCCGGCATGGCGGCGGCGATGACGCGCCTGCCGGTCTTCGGCGTGCCGGTGGAATCGAAGGCCCTGTCCGGACAGGACAGCCTGCTGTCCATCGTGCAGATGCCGGCGGGCATCCCGGTGGGGACGCTGGCGATCGGCCGGGCCGGAGCGGTCAACGCCGCTCTGCTGGCCGCGGCGGTTCTGGCGCTCTCCGATCCGCAGCTGGCGGAGCGCCTCGACGCGTGGCGCGCGGCCCAGACCGCGTCGGTGGCCGAGCGCCCGGAGACGGAAGCACAATCGTGACGAACGAGTGTCTCGCGTGACGGACAGGATCCTCGGCCCCGGCTCCACCCTCGGCATCGTCGGCGGCGGGCAGCTCGGGCGCATGATCGCGCTGGCGGCGGCCAATTACGGCCTCAAGGTGCACGTCTACGCACCCGATCGGGACAGCCCCGCCTTCGACGTGGCCGCCCGCACCACCTGCGCGGCCTACGACGATGCCGAGGCGCTGGCGGCGTTCGCGCGCAGCGTCGACGTCGTCACCTACGAGTTCGAGAACATCCCGCACGCCACGGCCGACATCCTGGCCCGGCACGCGCCCCTGCACCCGAACGCGCGGGCGCTCTCCACGACGCAGGACCGCCTGTCCGAGAAGGAATTCATCAACGGGCTCGGCATCCCCACGGCGCCGTTCCGGGCGGTGGACACGCCCGACGACCTCGACCGCGCGATCGAGGTGATCGGCCTGCCGGCGGTGCTCAAGACCCGCCGCTTCGGCTACGACGGCAAGGGCCAGCGCATCCTGCGCGAGCGGGCCGAGGGCGACCGCAACGCGCTGTTCGCCGAGTTCGGCGGCGCGCCGCTGATCCTGGAGGGATTCGTGCCCTTCGAGCGCGAGGTCTCGGTGGTGGGCGCCCGCGCCCGCGACGGCAGCTTCGCGGCCTTCGACCTCTGCGAGAACGAGCACCGCGACCACATCCTGGCGCTGACCCGGGTGCCGGCGCCGGGCCTGACGCCGGAGACCGGCTGCGCGGCCCTCGACATCGCCGAGCGCATCGCCGACGCGCTGGACTATGTCGGCGTGCTCGCTGTGGAGATGTTCCTGGTGCGGGCGGACGGGGCGGAGCACCTCGTGGTCAACGAGATCGCGCCCCGGGTCCACAATTCCGGCCACTGGACCATCGAGGGGGCTCTGACCTCGCAATTCGCCCAGCACGTCCGCGCCGTCTGCGGCTGGCCGCTCGGGGACCCGGCCCGGACGGGGGGGCTGCCGGTGGAGATGCGCAATCTGATCGGCGCCCAGGCCGACGACTGGCACGCGCTGCTGGCGGAGCCCGGCGCCCATCTGCACCTATACGGCAAGGGCGAGGCCCGGCCCGGCCGCAAGATGGGGCACGTGACCCGGCTGGGGGTCTGACCGGGCCGGTTTCTGCGGCTTCGGGAACACACCTGCGGCCCCACGGAGGGGCGGGCGGCGCGAACCCGGTGCCGGGGCGCCGTCGAGCCATACCTTCGCCACATCCCGCCGCTTCCACCAAGCCGTAGCCGGTGCCGAATGCGGTCGGTCGATTCTCCCCGCGCTGCCGGCCTAGGGCCGACACGGGCGGCGGACCGGATCGCGACGCGGCGCTTCTTAAGCCGGCCTTCACCGTGATGCGCGACCGTGCCCCCCATCGGGTGTTCCGGCCGCGCGGCGCGGTGCAGGAGACGGGAACTGAGAGGGCGGGGTGGGCTGCGCGGAGCGCGCCGCGCCTCGGGGAGAGTGGGGCGATGATCGTACGTAACGGGCTGGCACGGAAGTCGGCACTGATCGGCGCGGCCGCGCTCTCGGCCGCGGCCCTGGCCGGCTGCGAGACCGTCGGGAGCGCCGCCGGCCCGCGGCAATACGCGGTGCTGGAGACCGACACCACCGGCGCCACGAACGTCAACATCGCGTCGCTGACCGAGGTCGTGCAGCGCAACCCGAACGACGCGGCGGCCTACAACACCCGCGGCGCCGCCTACGCCCGGGCGGGCCAGTTCAACGACGCCATCGCGGACTTCACCAAGGCGATCCAGATCGACCCGAACTCGGCCTCGGCCTTCAACAACCGGGCGCTCGCCAGCCGTCAGGTCGGCCGCGACGGCCCGGCCCTGCAGGATTTCAGCAAGGCGATCCAGATCGATCCGAATTACGGTCCGGCCTATATCGGCCGCGCCAACGTCGAGCGCGCCCAGGGCAGCCTCGACCAGGCGCTCAACGACCTCAACGTCGCGATCCGGCTGATGCCTGAATCGGCCGAGGCCTACCATGCCCGCGGCCTCGTGCGGCAGAAGCAGGGTCAGGACACGCAGGCGATCGCCGATTTCGACGCCGCCATCGACCGCAACCCGTTCGTGTCCGCGCCCTACGCGGCCCGCGGCCAGAGCCTCATCGCCACGAACCAGTATCCGAAGGCGATCGAGGACTACAACGCGGCCCTCAACGTCAACAACAAGGACGCCACGTCGTGGGCGTATCGCGGCTTGGCCTACGAGAAGTCGGGCCAGCGCAAGGAAGCGCTGGAGAATTACCAGCGCGCCTCGACGATCGATCCCAACAATTCCGTCGCGCGCGCCGGTCTCGGCCGCGTGCAGGGTGGCGTGGGCTCGCTGTTCAACTGAAGGTCGCGGCCGCGGGGCTGGGTTCGATCCGCCCCGCGTCGTGAGTTGAGGAGCGGTCTCTCGGGCGAGGCCGATGTCTGATCTTCTCTTCTGAATCGCCGCGGCTCCGCTTCACTCCGTCATCCCGGGGCCGCGCAGCGGAGCCCGGGATCCAGACACGCCGACCTGCCATAGCCCTGCGATGTCGGCGGTTCTGGGTTGCCCGCCTCCGGCGTGCGCCTTCGGGTCCGGGCTCGCCTGCGGCGCCCCGGAACGACGGGGCCGCTCGACAGGAGCAAGCCCAAGGTAGGACGATAAATCTTCTCCAGCGTCGAGCCCTGAGCCCGCAGAGGAGAGGAAGCGCGCGCCTTGCTCGGCACGGGTTCAGCCATCGATTTTGTTTCACGTCGATCGGGAGCAGCGCTCGAGCGCCAAAATCCCAGTTCTGCCAGCGTTTTGATGCAGGTTTCTCGCGTCACGGTAGAGCCAGGGGGTTAGGCCAGCGCATCGGGGCGATCGGACACCCGGTCGACGCGGCTCGCTCGGGCGCGTCAGGAACCGGCCGGGAAGGCGTGCGCGAGATAGGCCCGGACGAAGGCCGGCATCCGCGCCGGATCGATGTCCGCCGCCCCGCGCACGATCTGCATCCCGGCGAGTTCCGGCTCCGCCTCGCTGCGAAGATGGGCCGCGATGCGCGCGTCCAGCAGATCGGCCGGCTCCGGGAAGTGCACCGGGCGCAGGAAGGCGAGCTGGCCTTCCCCTTCCAGCAGCACCCAGTCGGTGCCGGCATCCTCGGGCAGCGCGAGGCCGGTCTCCTCGGTGAGTTCCCGGCCGGCGCTCCCGGCGAGGTCGACGCCGTCCCCGCGCACGTCGTCCGGATCCGGGGTGCCGCAGGGGAAGTAGAGCTGGCCGGCATTGGCCGTGTGGGCGCCCATCGCGCCGAGCAGGACGGCGCCGTCCGCGGTCCAGGGTACGATCGCCGCGAAGGCGTTGGCGATGCGCGCGTCGGCGTGCCGGACGTCCCGGTAGTAGGTGAAGGTCGCGTAGCGCGTCGCGAACAGGTCGAGCTGGGCGATGCCGTCGGCGATCGCCCAGGCGGAGCACAGCAGGACGGTGCCGTCGAACATGCCGGGGCTGCGGGCGATCCGGGCCTGCCAATGCGCCGCGATCGCGGCCGCGTTCTCCCTCGGGAAGGCCCAGTCGTGATCCACGAACCGCGCCGTGACGCCGGCGAGCCGCGTGAGGCGGAAGCCCTCGAAGAACCCGTCAGACATGCAGGACGCCGTCCGAGACCACCACGGCGCCGCCGCCGATCTCGACGCCCTGGAGGGCACCCGCCGCGACGGTGATCTGCAGGTCGATCGTGCTCGGCCGGCCCATGGCCTGCCCCTGGCGGATCGCCACGTCGTGGGTGCCGTCGCCGAGCGCCTCGAACTGCATCAGCACCCCCGCGAAGGCGGAGGCTGCCGAACCCGTGGCCGGGTCCTCCGGGACGCCGAAATTCGGCGCGAACATCCGCACCCGCCAGCTCTGGCCGGTGCGCTCGGGATCCGGGGTGTAGAGGTAGAGCCCGTCCGCCGGATCCGGGGCCTGCGCCGGACGGGCGGCGTCGAGGGCGGCGACCGAGGCGACCGGCACGCAGGTGAAGCTCGGCCCGACGCCGTGGCGGCTCGGCGCGTGCCGGCCGGTGCCGATGTCGCCGGGTTTCAGGCCGAGGAGCGGCGCCAGCACCGCGGGATCCGGCCCGGGGCCGAGATATTCCGGCAGGACCGGAAGCCGGAACCGCGCCCGCCCGCCGCCGCCGTCCGCGCGGGTCTCGACCACGCAGGGCACGATGCCGATCCCCTCCTCCAGGCCGAAGGCCCGGGCATCGCCGCGGGCCGGATCCTGGAGGGCCAGGAGCACCGCGGTCCCCACCGTCGGATGGCCGGCGAACGGCAGCTCGCGTCCGGGGGTGAAGATGCGCAAGCGCGCCCGGTGCCGCGCCTCCGCGGGCGGCAGCACGAACACCGTCTCGGACAGGTTGAACTCCCGGGCGATGGCCTGCATGGCGGCGGTGTCGAGCCCCTCGGATTCGAGCACGACGGCGAGCGGGTTGCCGGCGAGCCGGTCCTCGGTGAACACGTCCAGGGTGACGAAGCGGCGCGCCATCGGGTCGTTCCTTGCTGCTCCGGCTGCCTCCCGGCGGCCGTCGACGAGCGGCGGCTCGACCCGTAGTCGAAGGTCCAGGCCAGGTCACCTGAGGCGGCCATATCGCAGCGGTGTCGCGGCCGCCCGCAAACGGGAACGGACGGCGGTGCACGTCACAGTCGTGCGGGCGGCTACCCGTCCAGTGTCGAGGAGCGGGCGACCGACCCGGCAGGCGTCCGGGCGGATTGCGGCCCTCGTCTTCGATTCAGAAATCCGATGTCGAGGCGGCCGCCCCTGCCCCCACGGGCGCGGCGGCCGGCGCGCCGGCGCCGGTCCGGTCCGCGGCCGAACTGGGCTGGGCACCCTGCTGCCTCATCCGCTGCTCGGCCGCACCCATGGCCCGGTCGACGGCATCGGAATCCTTCGCCCACCGCTGGCTCCAGGCGACAGCCACGACCTGCATCTTCGCCTTCGACCAAGGATGCTCGCCGCGCCACGCCAGGATCTCGGCGGCACCCTTCAACTGCAGATCCGCGGCCTGGGCCCTGACCGCCTCGGTGTAGGTTCCGAGATTGAAGCTTTGGATCGAGCCGTCGCTCATGCCGCGCGACTCGTAGGCATCCTTGCTCATTCTGTTCGCCACGACCCGCTCGCTGACGAATTGCTGGATGGCCGCCATCGCGGCCAAGCCTGCCCGGCTCCGGTCGGCGGGCATCAGGTTGGTCTGCGGAGTGACACCGAAGCCCACCACCACGCGTTCGCCGTTCTCGTCGGTGAAGACGCGGGCGCCCGTTGTGTAGGCAAGCCAATCCGGGTTCCCGGCCTTGATGGCCTCGAATTGCTGGCGGATCGGTAGCTGGGCGGCTTCCCGCTGGAGGGTCAGCGTCGTGTTCCAGATGGTCTCCGCGATGCCGGCGAGCTTCGGCGACCAGATGAGACCGGTCAGGACGTGGTACTTGCCGCTGTCCTCCGCGCTGGGGCCTTCACATTGGACCACCGTGAAGGCACCGGCGGCGACCATGTCGGCGCCGCTCGCGATGCTCTGCTCGATCCGCAGCTGTTGCGTGGCGATGGCGTCGCGCTGCTGGGCCTCGGTCCCACCCGACCATTTCGGATCGAACTTCTTGATCTCGGCGTCGAGCGCCTTGTCCGCGAGCACGCGGGACTTGTCGACGATCGAGAGCTGCTCGACCATGGGCCGGAGGGACGGCGGTGCATCGCTCCCGCCAAACATCTGCACCGCGGCCGACCGGCTAGATTGCAGCGTCGTGCGCATCGACTCCGCGAGCGCCTTCCGGGCGCTGATCTCCGCGTAGGTGAAGGCCGCGTTGCGCCCCACCAGCCAGTTCCGTGAGCCCGGAGCCTCATCGACCGAAGCCTGCTCATGGGCGACGTAGACGAAGTAGCCGTTCTTCTTCTCGTTCTTGCCGTCCTGAAGGTTCTCCTTCGCCTTCCAGTTCGCCCAACACTGCTCCACCGAGGTGGCTTGCGTCCCCGCGACGGGATGAGCGCCGCCGTTGAGAGCCACCGCCGCTTCCGCGGATCCGACCGAGCCGGGCGACTGGGCGAAGGCGGCCCCACTCACGGATGCGAGCATCAGGCCGGCCACGCTGAAGGATCGGCCGGAGAATCGGCGGCGGGTTGCAGTCATCTCGTTTCTCCCAATCAGCGCCGGCCGAGACCGCCGATGGCGCCCCCGAGGATTCCCATGAAGGCGCGTGCCGCCTGCTCGTTTTGGAGGCGCTGCTGCTCGGCCTGGCGCTGGCCTTCCATCAGGCGGTCGACTGCGTCGGCCGCCTCGCGGTGTCCCATCCCCGCGGCGCGCTTGAAGAGCCGGTAGGCCTCATCCGGACCGGCGCCCTCGACGCGGCCCTTCGAGATCATCGTCGCGAGGCTGACCATCGCGTCCGGATCGCCGAGATTGGCGCCCTGCCGGAAGCTCGCGACGGCGCCGGCCAGATCGTTGCGCCCGACCCGGGTATCCAAGAGCGCCCAGCCGAAATTGTCGTAGGCCGCCCGATAGTTCTGGCGCATCAGGACCTGCAGCAGAGGCAGGGCCTTCCTGGGGTCGGACGTCTGGTAGGCCCGAGCGAGCTGGTATCGGTAGCGTCGCTCCTCCGGATATTGCCGCACGGCGATCTCGCAGGCCTCGATCGCCTCGGCGCCGGCCCCTTTCAAGACATCCCAGGGGACCCCAGTCGTCGTTTGCGGGCGATCCGGGTCGTACGGACCCGCCGCATTCCGGTCGCAGGACTCGCCCGCTCGCGCGATCTTCGCTTGGCGCTGAGCGTCCGCCTCCCGCTGGAGTGCCTCGCGCTGGACGCGCTCCACCGCCTCTCGCTTCGCCCGTTCGACGCTCTGCCGCCAGTCGGCGACAACCTTGCGGTCGACGATCTGAAGCTTGTCGCCGGTCCGCGGATGGAACCCGGAATTGTCGAAGAACTCGTAGGTCTGGCCTTCACGCCAGTACCAGACCCTAGGCTGCCCCGTGACGGGGTCGAACCAGGCCGCGCTCGTCGGATCGACCGGCTTCGGCGGTCGCAGGCGCCGATCCGCGCGCTCCTGCTCCTCCTTCTTCAGAGCTTGAGATTTCGGCACGCAGACAGTCACGTCAGACTTGATCGAGAGCGCCCCGCCGGCATCCGCGTCCTTACGAGTCTCCTCGAGGATCTTGACACGCACGAGTCCGGAAAGGTTGATCTGCTCCAATTGTCTGAAGCGCTGCTCGGCGTCGCTGTTGACGATTTCCGCGCGATTTTCGCGCGAAGACTTAACTTCAAAGCCTATAACTTGACCGATGGCGATCTGATTGATGCGGTCCAGGGCTCGCTTCCGGGCCGCATCCATGTCGGACCACGTTCCGAAGGCTTCATCGACGGCGACCGGTACGGTCTCCTGACGGACGCAATCGCTGTCATCATAGGCGTGAACTGGTCCCATCATCAGGATCAACGTCCCGACGCAAGCCAGCATCGGCGTGACGATGCGGCAGAGCTTTACCGAAGATTCGTCAGACGACAGCGCGGTGAGCCTTGCATTGGCCTGCGGTCGGAGTTTGAGCACGTTCGAGCAGCCATCAACGAAAAGCCGTGTCCGTCATCCTTGCCACAGATCTATTCCCGTATACGACACGTAGTTCGCGTTGAAATTGCAATTTCCCCATGAATTTCCTTAAGGTTTATGTGGGGCCGAGCCGATGCAGCCGCCTCGGCGTCCAAAGCGTTCAGCCTTGGCGCGGCGTGTTGCAGCCGCGTCGTTAGCGTCGACCGAAACATCCCAATCGCGCTGGCTTGGGGCCCGCAGCCTATGAGTGGCAACAGCCCTTTGGCGGAGTTGCGACGGCCATCCTCGCAGGTTTCGTCTGACCGGCTCAAACCACCTCGACCGGAAACCGCACGCTCGGAGTCACGTATTCCTCCTGCGCCGCCACCGTCAGGATCTCCCGGGATCCCGCCTCGGCGGTGCGCTTGAGCAGCCCGTAGACCGAGGCCGCCGCCGCGCCGAGCGCCGCTTCGGCCGAGCCGGTCCGCGCGTAGTGCACCAGGAACAGGGCCGCGATGCAGTCGCCCGCCCCGTTCACCGCGATGGCCAGCCGCGGGGTGCGGACCCGGAACAGCCGGCCCTCTGTGCCGGCGAGCAGGTCGATCCGGTCGGACGGCGTATCGGCGCAGAGCGCCGAGGTCACCAGCACCACCCGTGGCCCCCGGGCCTGAAGCGCCGCGATCGCCGCGCCGGCCTCCGCCAATGTGCTGTTCGGCAGCCCGGTGAGGCGGCCGAGTTCGAACTGGTTGGGGGTGAGGATGTCGGCTTCCGGAACGGCGCGCTCGCGCAGGAACGCCTCGATCCCCGGCCGGACGTACACCCCCTCCTCGACGTCGCCGATCACCGGGTCGCAGCAGTAGAGTGCTTGGCGGTTCGCCGCCCGCACGGCACCAACCGCCTCCAGGATCGCGGCGCCGATCTCGGCCGAACCCATGTAGCCCGACAGCACCGCGTCGCAGGTGGGCAGCACCCCGCGCTCGCCGATGCCCTCGACCACCTCGCGGATCATCGCGGCGTCGAAGACCGGACCGCGCCACGCGCCGTAGCCCGTGTGGTTCGAGAACTGCACCGTGTGGACCGGCCAGACTTCGACGCCGAGCCGCTGCATCGGGAACACCGCCGAGGCGTTGCCGACATGGCCGTAGGCAACGTGGGACTGGATCGACAGGACGTTCAACGCGGGACTCGCTCGTAGTCACGCCAGGGTTAGCCGGTTCCCGCTCCGGCCGCACCCCCATCCCTTGCCGCCCTCCCCCGCGCGCCTCAGATGGGAGCGACCCCCCCCGTCTGAAGCTGAGCCCCATGGACCTCGAAGCCCTGCGCACGACGACCCTCGCCTTCGTGGAGGCGCACAAGGCCTGGACGCCGCTGATCGCGGGCGGCCTCGCCTTCTGCGAATCGATCGCGATCCTCTCGCTGTTCGTGCCGGCGACCGTGATCCTCATCGCCGTCGGCGCCCTGGTGGGCGGCGCCGACATCCCGTTCTGGCCGGTCGTCCTCGGCGGCGCCCTCGGCGCGGCGCTGGGGGACTGGATCTCCTACGAGGCGGGGCGCTGGCTCGGGCCGGGGGCGAAGACCAAGTGGCCGCTGCGGCGCTATCCCGCGCTGATGGCCAAGGCCGAGGCCTTCATCGGGCGCTGGGGCATCGCCGCCGTGGCGCTCGGGCGCTTCTTCGGCCCGGCCCGCGCCCTGGTCCCGCTGTTTGCCGGCATCCTCGGCCTGTCGAGGCTGCCGTTCCAGCTCGCCAACGTCGCCTCGGCCCTGGTCTGGGCCTTCGTGCTTTTAGCCCCCGGGGCCGGGCTGCTGACATGGCTCGACCGATGAAGGGGCGCGACCGCTGATGCGCCGCTTCCCGCCGGAGCGGATCGTCTGCCTCACCGAGGAGACCGTCGAGACCCTGTACCTGCTGGGCGCGGAGGATCGCATCGTCGGCGTCTCGGGCTACGCGTTGCGCCCACCCCGGGTCCGGAAGGAGAAGCCGCGCGTCTCGGCCTTCACCAGCGCCGACATCCCGAAGATCCTGGCCCTGGTGCCGGATCTGGTCCTCGCCTTCTCGGACCTCCAGGCCGACATCGTCGCCGACCTCGCCCGCGCGGGGGTGGCGGTCCACCTGTTCAACCAGCGCGACGTGGCGGGCTGCCTCGCCATGGTGCGCACGCTGGGCGCGCTCGTGGGCCTGCCCGAGCGGGCCGAGATCCTGGCGGCCGGCTTCGAGGCGCGGCTGGCGGAGGCGGAAGCAGCTGTGCGGGACCGTCCGCCCCTGCGGGTCTACTTCGAGGAGTGGGATGCGCCGATGATCTCCGGGATCGGCTGGGTCTCGGACCTGATCGGCCTCGCGGGCGGCCGCGACGTCTTCCCGGCCCTGAGCCGGCAGCCGGCCGCGAAGGACCGGATCGTCACCGCCGAGGCGGTGGTCGCGGCCGCGCCCGACGTGATCCTCGCCTCCTGGTGCGGGAAGCGGGTCAACGTCGACCGCATCCGGTCGCGGCCCGGCTGGGACGCGATCCCGGCCGTGCGCGACGGGCGCATCCACGAGATCAAGTCGCCGCTCATCCTGCAGCCCGGCCCGGCCGCGCTCACCGACGGGTTCGACGCGATCCGGGCGTGCCTCGGATGAACGTCCCGGGGTGATCCCGCGCCGCAGGTGACGGACGGCGCCGGGATTGGCAGGATGTCCCGATTCGGTACAGACGCATCCCCCAGACGCATCCCCCAAGAGTGATGTCCGCTTCCCTCGGCCTTCCCGATTCCGCCGCCTCGATTGCCGAGGCGTTGCTGCCGCCCGACCGGCGGCAGTCGCCGACAGCCCTCAGGATCCAGCGCGGCGTGCGCCGGCTGTTCTCCGAGATGGGCTGCGTCACGCTGCCGGAATTCTCCCTCGTCAACGGCCGCCGGGCCGACGTCATCGCCCTTTGCGGGGCCGGGAAGCTCACCATCGTGGAGATCAAGTCGAGCGTCGCGGATTTCCGCGCCGACCGGAAATGGCCGGATTACCGCGATTTCTGCGACCGCTTCTTCTTCGCGATCCCCGAGGACGTGCCGGAGGCTCTGATCCCCGAGGAATGCGGGCTGATCGTCGCCGACGCCTACGGGGCCGGGATCCTGCGGGAGCCCCCCGAGCACCCGCTGAGCGGCGCCCGCCGCAAGGCCGTGACGCTCCGCTTCGCCCACAGCGCCGCGCGCATCCTGCACGCGCTGGCCGATCCCGGCGCGGTGCGGGAGGGGGCGCTGTAGCGCCTCAACCTGAGCGCTTCTCCCGGGGCCGGCAGGCTGCTGCGAAGCGCGCAGAGACGCGGACGCCGCAACGGCTTCGGCATCCGGCGATCGACAGGCCAGCCCGGCGAACAAGCCATGCCGGTGTTCATGGTGTTCATACAGGCGGAAAACGTCCTAGAACGGCCGAGCTTGCCGGAGTTCCGGCGCGAAAGCGGTCGATCCATGACATCCGTCGCCCTGTTCGAGCTGATCCTGGGCCTGCTCGGCGCTGCCCTGCTGCTGTCGCTGGCGGCCGGGCGCCTGGGCTTTCCGCCGGCCGCGGCCCTGGTCGTCGGCGGCATGGCGCTGGCTCTGGCGCCGGGCCTGCCGGCCTTCGACCTCGACCCGGACCTGATCATGGTCCTGTTCCTGCCGCCGCTCCTGCTCGAATCCGCCTACTTCACCGTCTGGCGCGACTTCCGGGCGAGCCTCGGCCCGATCCTGTCGCTCTCGCTCGGGGCGGTCCTGTTCACGACCCTGGTGGTGGGGCTCGTCGCGCACATGCTCGTGCCCGCCCTGCCCTGGGCCGCCTGCTTCGCGCTGGGCGCCATCGTCTCGCCGCCGGACGCGGTGGCCGCCAAGGCGGTCCTCGCCCGCGTCGCCCTGCCCCGCCGGATGATCACGGTCCTGGAGGGCGAGAGCCTCGTCAACGACGCGTCGGGACTCGTGCTCTACCGGTTCGCCGTGGCGGCCGCGCTGACGGGCAGCTTCAGCGCCTGGGCGGCGGCCGGCAGCTTCGCGTGGCTCGCGGTGGCCGGCGTCGCGGTCGGGATCGCCTGCGGGCTGGCGGTGAACGCCGTGATGCGGCGGCTGCACGATGCCAACGCCATCACGGTGCTGAGCTTCCTCGCCGCCTACGTCGCCTACCTCGCGGCCGAGGAGGTCCACGCCTCCGGCGTCCTCGCCGTGGTCGCCTGCGGCCTGATGATGGGCGGCCGGGAGCACGAGACCTTCGACGCCCATGCCCGCCGCCATTCCGTGGCGGTGTGGGAATTCGTGGTGTTCGTCCTGGAGGCCCTGGTCTTCGTGCTGATCGGGCTGGCGCTCCGCGGCGTGCTGGCGCGGAGCGGCGGGCAGGTCGGCGCGCTCGCGGCGGACCTGCCCCTGGCGCTCGCCGTCACGGCGGCCTGCGTGATCGCCCGGCTGCTCTGGGTGTTCCCGGCCGTCTACCTGCGGCGGCTCGTGTCGCCGCGGCATCGCGCGCGGGAACCGGCTCCGCGCCCCGCCGTGCCGCTGATCGTGGGCTGGGCCGGCATGCGCGGAGTCGTGACCCTCGCGGCCGCCCTGGCCCTGCCGGTGGATTTCCCGGGCCGCGACGCGATCCTGATCGCGGCTTTCGTGGTGATCCTGTTCACCGTGCTGGTCCAGGGCACCACGCTGGGCCCGCTGATCCGCCGGCTGCGCCTCGACCCGATCGCACATCTGCCCGACGGTCATCTCGACGCGCCGATGGCTCGCGTGGTCGTCAACGAGGCCGGTCTGACCGCCCTGGAGGGACTGGTGTTTCCCGAGAGCGGCGCGCTCCAGCACCCGCGCCTCGTCGAGGAATACCGCCGCCGGGTCCGGGCGACGTCCCGCGACCGCGACGAGCGGAAGGCCCTGGAGGCCGAGAAGAACGAGCACTTCGCCGCCGCGCTGCTCGCCGTGCGGTCAGGCCGGTCGGCGCTGATCGGCCTGCACCGGGAGAACCGGATCCACAGCTCGGTGCTGCGTCAGCTGGAGGCGGAGATCGACCTGGAGGAACTCCACCTCAAGCGGCTGGCCGGGGCCGCGCCGGCCCACGGCTGAGCCCGACCACGACGGTCAGTGGGCGGCGCAGCCGTCCGCGGGCTGGCCGTAGCCGCTGTAGACTACGCGCACCTTGCGCAGGCAGGTTCCTTCGGACTTCGGCGCCGCCGCCACGGGGGCGACCTCCACCGGCTCGACCCGCAGGGTGGCGGCCACCGGCTGGTCCTCCGACGTCGCCAGGGCGCGGCTGGCGCTCATCACGAACGGCGTGGCGACGAGCGACGAGATGGCGAGCGCGGCGAAGACGGCGATGTTCTTGCGGCCGAAGGTATTGAGCGTGCGGGCAGTGCGCATGACTGGTCGTCCGATGTCGTCTGTTCGGCAGCGCTGAGGTGCCGAGATCCCCTGTTGCGGCGATAACTTGGCCGTTGCCTTGACGGTTCCCGGTATTGCCCAAAAACCGCCACGCTTGCGTGTCCCGCCGCACGTCGGAGCCCGGTCTCAGAAGATCTTGCGGTACTGCACGAAGCCCGACTTGTCGGCGATCCGGTCGTAGAGCTGCATCGCGTCGGCGTTGGTCTCGTGGGTCAGCCAGTGAACGCGGGAGCAGCCCGCCGCCTCTGCGGCCGCGTAGACGTGCTCGATCAGCCGCCGCCCGATCCCGAGACCCCGTGTGCCGTCCGCCACGAACAGGTCCTGCAGGTAACAGTAGTCGCCGATCGTCCAGGCCGAGCGATGGCGGATGTGGTGGACGAGGCCGACGGCTTCGGCCCCGCGCCAGGCCAGGGCGCCGTCGACCGGCTCGGCTGGGTCGTTGAGGCGCCGCCAGGTCGTGTCCGTGACGGCCGCCGGCAGATCGACCTTGTAGAAGGCCTGATAGCCCCGCCAGAGCGGCAGCCAGGCGTCCCGGTCGCCTGCGCCGATCGGGCGGATCGCGATGCCGGCCGTGTCCCCGTCCATGATGTCCTCCGCGTGCCGTCGGGCGGGATCGGATCACCAACCGCCCCGGTCGCGCAAGCCGCTCCGCCTTGCACCCCTGCCCGCCGGCACCTAAACCGGCCGGCCGGCGGCCCGATCCGCCGTACGAGCCCGAGCCTCCGAGAGCGATGTCCCAGACGAAATCCTTCCAGGGTCTGATCCTGACGCTTCAGGAATTCTGGGCGGCGCAGGGCTGCGTGATCCTCCAGCCCTACGACATGGAGGTCGGCGCCGGCACCTTCCATCCGGCCACGACCCTGCGGGCGCTCGGCCCGAAGCCCTGGAAGGCGGCCTACGTGCAGCCCTCGCGCAGGCCCAAGGACGGCCGCTACGGCGAGAACCCCAACCGGCTGCAGCACTATTACCAGTTCCAGGTGATCCTGAAGCCGAACCCGTCGAACCTGCAGGAGCTCTATCTCGCCTCGCTGGCCGCCATCGGCGTCGACCTGAAGCTCCACGACATCCGCTTCGTCGAGGACGACTGGGAGAGCCCGACGCTCGGTGCCTGGGGCTTGGGCTGGGAGTGCTGGTGCGACGGGATGGAGGTCAGCCAGTTCACCTATTTCCAGCAGGTGGCGGGCTTCGAATGCGCGCCGGTGGCGGGCGAGCTGACCTACGGGCTGGAGCGCCTCGCCATGTACGTCCAGGGCGTCGAGAACGTCTACGACCTCGACTTCAACGGCGCCGAAGGTCCCGACCGGATCACCTACGGCGACGTGTTCCTGCAGGCCGAGCAGGAATATTCCCGCCACAACTTCGAGTCGGCCGACACCGCGATGCTGTTCCGCCAGTTCACCGACGCGGAGACCGCCTGCCGCTCCTACCTCGACGCGGGCGCGCCGAACGCGGAGGGCGCGCGCCACCGGATGGCCCAGCCGGCCTACGACCAGTGCATCAAGGCGAGCCACGTCTTCAACCTGCTCGACGCGCGCGGCGTGATCTCGGTGACCGAGCGCCAGAGCTACATCCTGCGGGTGCGGGAACTCGCCAAGGCCTGCGGCGCGGCGTGGCTGAAGACGGCGGCCGGGGGGGCTTGAGGCTTCTCCAAGAAGGCGGTGCGGGCCGCGATCGGCGCGGCCCGGATCGTTGCGAGCCGAGCGAAGCCATCCGGCGACGCTCCGCACGGGAGGGCCAACGCGCAGTCCTGACCTGCCGCGTCGCGCTCACGATGACGGCATGTGGGCCCGGCGGAGCCCCTGGCCCCCTCGCGCGTTGCAACCCCCGCCAACCGGCGCGCTTCGGCGCGTCCGCAGACGCGGGAACACGCCTATGAAGAAGACCCTCCTCGCCCTCAGCCTCGTCGGGCTCGGCCTCGCCCCCGCGCTGGCGGCCGATCCCGGTCCGGAGGCCGTGGTCAAGAAACTCTACGCCGAGCCGCACCCGAATCACTCGGCGGTCTACACGAAGCGGCTCCAGGGCCTGTTCGACGCCGATGCCAAGCAGGCCAACGGTGCCACCGGCAACCTCGATTTTGACTTCCGCCTCAACGGCGAGCCGATGAAGCCCGACACGGTGAAGAGCCTGACCTTCCGGGAGGCCACTGAGGGCAAGGATCAGGCGAAGGTCACGGTGGAGCGCAAGGGCGGCGACGGCTCGAAGTCGATCGTCTACGACCTCGTGCGCGAGGATGGCGGCTGGAAGGTCTCGGACGCCCACGCCATCGGCGACCGCAAGTGGCAGCTCTCGACGATCCTCAAGGGCGAGGCGCGCTGACGCCGTCAGGCGGCCCTCGACAGGGGTGCGGCGCGGCGATATGGCCGCGCCATGCCCGACCTCCTGCTCGAACTCCGCTCGGAAGAGATCCCCGCCCGCATGCAGCGGCGCGCCGCGGAGGATCTGAAGAAGCTCGTCACCGACGCCCTGGTGGCGCGCGGCTTCCTGTACGAGGGCGCCAAGGCGTTCTCCACGCCGCGCCGGCTGGCGCTTCAGATCGCAGGCCTCCCCGCCCGGGGCGAGGCGGTGCGCGAGGAGCGCCGCGGGCCACGGGTCGGCGCCCCCGAGGCGGCCGTCCAGGGCTTCCTGAAGGGCGCGGGGCTGACCAGCCTGGATCAGGCCACGACCGTCACCGACCCGAAGAAGGGCGCGTTCTACCTCGCGGTGATCGAGCGCCCCGGCCGCGAGACGCTGGACGTCCTGGCCGAACTCCTGCCCGAGATCATCCGGACCTTCCCCTGGCCGAAATCCATGCGCTGGGGCGCGGCCTCGGCCGAGCCTGGATCCCTCCGCTGGGTGCGCCCGCTGCAATCGATCGTCGCCACCTTCGGGCCGGAGACCGAAACGCCCGAGGTGGTGCCGTTCTCGGTCGGCGGGATCGCGGCCGGCACCACGACCTACGGCCACCGCTTCCTCGCCCCCGAGGCGATCGAGGTGCGCCGGTTCGACGACTACATCCAGGCCCTGGAGCGGGCGAAGGTCATCCTCGACGCCGACCGGCGCAAGGACGTGATCCTGCACGACGCCCGCGACCTCGCCTTCGCCCAGAACCTCGACCTCGTGGAGGATGAGGGCCTGCTGGAGGAGGTGGCCGGCCTCGTCGAATGGCCGGTGGTGCTGATGGGCTCGTTCGACGCGAGCTTCCTCGACATCCCCGCCGAGGCGATCCGGGCGACGATCCGGGCGAACCAGAAGTGCTTCGTGCTGCGGACATCCGGCTCGGAGGATCTGGCCCCCGCCTTCATCCTGGTCTCGAACCTCGTGGCCTCGGACGGCGGGCAGGCGATCACCGCCGGCAACGAGCGGGTGGTCCGGGCGCGCCTGTCGGACGCGAAGTTCTTCTGGGAGACCGACAAGGCGACCCGCCTGGAGGATCGGCTCCCGAAGCTCGACAGCATCGTGTTCCACGAGAAGCTCGGGACGCAGGGTGAGCGGATCGCCCGCATCGCCGCACTGGCGAAGGACCTCGCGCCGTTGGTGGGCGCAGATCCGACCCTGACCGAGCGCGCCGCGCGCCTTGCCAAGGCCGATCTCGTCACCGAGATGGTCGGCGAGTTCCCCGAGCTGCAGGGCCTGATGGGGCGCAAGTACGCGGCGCTTCAGGGCGAGCACGCAAGCGTCTGCGCGGCCATCGAGGAGCATTACAAGCCGCTGGGGCCCTCCGACCGGGTTCCGAGCGATCCCGTATCGATCGCGGTGGCGCTCGCCGACAAGCTCGACACCCTGGTGGGGTTCTGGGCCATCGACGAGAAGCCCACGGGGAGCAAGGACCCGTTCGCCCTGCGGCGGGCAGCCCTGGGCGTGATCCGGTATGTCCTTAGCGGACTCCGTCTCAAGCTCGTTGGTATTGTCGACGCTCACCTCGCGCCAGTTTCGCAAGCAATCATCGCGACCGAGGTCGCACGAGCACCTTCTGGAGGACATGCCTTAGGAGCAGGACGCAGTCTCATCGACTGGGGGGGCGGGAAAGCTGACGTCAAAAGTGTTGACCTTCTCGCTTTCTTCGCCGACCGCCTGAAGGTTTACCTCCGCGACCAGGGTGCCCGTCACGACCTGATCGACGCCGTCTTCGCCCTCCCCGGCCAGGACGACCTGCTGATGGTGGTCCGCCGCGTCGAGGCGCTCGGAAAATTCCTCGACACCGAGGACGGGAAGAACCTGCTCGCGGGCTACAAGCGCGCGGCCAACATCCTGCGCATCGAGGAGAAGAAGGACGGCCGCGCCTACGACGCCGCGCCCGATGCCGCCCTCGCCGCCGCGGGCGAGCCGGCCGAGCGGGCGCTGGCCGAGGCCCTGGCCAGGGCGCGGGAGACCGCCTCGGCCGCCATCGCCCGGGAGGATTTTTCCGCCGCCATGCAGGCGCTCTCGACGCTGCGCGCGCCGGTGGACGCGTTCTTCCAGGACGTGACCGTCAACGCCCCCGACCCGAAGCTCCGCGAGAACCGCCTGCTACTCCTCAACGCGCTGCGCGCCGCGACCCGGGAGGTGGCGGAGTTCTCGAAGATCGAGGGTTGATACGGTCTCCGGGTGGTCGCTTCGGTCGGTGCAGCCCGCTCCGTCATCGCGAGCGGAGCGAAGCGGTCCAGGGTCGCGCGGCATCGGTCAGCTCTGGCGCGACACGGCCTTGCGTCTTTCGCGAGGACGGCGGCACCGACGTGATCAGCCGGAATCGGTATGAGACGCGCCTCGCCCACCCGATCGGTGTATGAGGCCGGCGGCGACCGGTCCGCCGGCCGGAACGGCTCAGCTCGAACGAAGATCCTCCCGATGCGCGCGCGACTCCTCGCCTGCCTGCCGCTCGCCTTCTTCGCCGGCCCGGCCACGGCGCAGGAGGGGCCGGTCCTCCAGACCCTGGACTACGCCAACACGCGCTATTCGACCCTCGACCAGATCGACGCCGGCAATGTCGGGCGCCTGAAGGTCGCCTGGACCTTCTCCACCGGCGTCCTGCGCGGCCACGAGGGCGCGCCGATCGTGGTCGGGCACGTGATGGTCGTGCACACGCCGTTTCCCAACGTGGTCTACGCCCTCGACCTCGACCGGGGCGGAAAGATCCTGTGGCGCTACGTCCCGCGGCAGGAGGCGGGGGTCATCGCCGTGATGTGCTGCGACACGGTCTCGCGCGGACTGGCCTACGCGGAGGGGCGGCTGTTCCTGCAGCAGGCCGACACCACCGTGGTGGCCCTCGATCCGGAGACCGGGCGGGTGCTGTGGTCGGTGAAGAACGGTGATCCGGGCCGGGGCGAGACCAACACCGCCACGGTCCTGCCGGTCCACGGCAAGCTCATCGTCGGGCTGGCGGGGGGCGAGTACGGGGCGCGCTGCCACGTCACCGCCTACGACCAGGCGACGGGCCGGCGTCTCTGGCGCGCCTACGCCACCGGTCCCGATGCCGACATGCTGGTCGATCCGGCGGCGACGACCGAGCTCGGGCACCCGATCGGCAAGGATTCCTCCCTGACGAGCTGGGAGGGTGACCAGTGGCAGACCGGCGGCGCCTGCAGCTGGGGCTGGTTTTCCTACGATCCGGACCTGAACCTCGTCTATTACGGCACCGGCAATCCCTCGACCTGGAACCCGAACCAGCGCCCGGGCGACAACCGGTGGGCCCAGGCGATCATCGCCCGCGACGCCGATACGGGCATCGCCCGCTGGGTCTACCAGATGACCCCCCACGACCAGTGGGACTACGACGGCGTCAACGAGATGATCCTGACCGAGCAGGTGATCGGCGGGCGCCCCCGCAAGGTGCTGACGCATTTCGACCGCAACGGCTTCGGCTACACGCTGGACCGGGCCACGGGCGAGTTGCTGGTGGCGGAGAAGTTCGATCCCACGGTGAACTGGGCCAGCCGGGTCGAGATGGATCCCGCCGCGCCGGGCTATGGCCGGCCGGTGATCGACAAGCGCTACGCCCCCGGCGAGGCCGACGAGGACGAGACCACGAAGAACATCTGCCCCGGAGCGCTGGGCGCCAAGAACCAGCAGCCGGCGGCCTACTCGGCCAGTACGCGGCTGTTCTACGTGCCGACCAACCACATGTGCATGGATTACGAGGCGTTCCGGGTCACCTACACGCCCGGCCAGCCCTATGTCGGCGCGACGCTGACCCTGCACCCGCCGGAGGGCACCGACCGGACCGGGGCGTTCATCGCCTGGGACGGGGCGAAGGGCCGGATCGCCTGGACGATCCCCGAGCCGTTCTCGGTCTGGTCGGGGGCGCTCGCCACGGCTGGCGACGTGGTCTTCTACGGCACTCTGGAAGGCTACCTGAAGGCGGTCGATGCCCGGGACGGGCACGAACTCTACCGGTTCAAGACGCCGTCCGGCATCGTCGGCAATGTCACCACCTACCGGCACGACGGGAAGCAGTACGTGGCGGTGCTGTCCGGGGTCGGCGGCTGGGCCGGGATCGGTCTCGCGGCCGGACTGACCGACCCGGCCGACGGATCGGGGGCGGTGGGCGGCTACGCGGCCCTGTCGCAGTACACGGCGCCGGGCGGGCAGCTCACGGTGTTCGAACTGCCGGATCCGGTGCCGCCGGCCGCGCACTGACGAAGTCCACGAAGGCGCGCAGGGGGGCCGGTACAAGGCGCCGGCCCGGGTAGTACAGGAAGGGGCCGGAGAAGACCTGCCACCAGGGCTCCAGCACCGGTTCCAGGGCGCCGCTGTCGAGGAGCGGACGCAGCCAGTCCTCGAACAGGTGGATGATCCCCGTTCCGGCGACCGCCGCCGCCACCGCGAGGTCGCTGGCGCCGACGCGCACGATCAGCGGCCCGGACGGATCCACCCTGACGACCGCGCCGTCGCGCTCGAATTCCCAGGGCGCCGTCAGGGCTCCGCTGGGAAACCGGCCGAGCAGGCAGGCATGGTCCAGGAGGTCCCGCGGATGGTCCGGGCGCCCGCACCGGTCGAGATAGGCCGGGGACGCCGCGGTGGCGAAGCGCTGCCGCCGCGGGCCGATCGGCACGGCGATCATGTCCTGCTCCAGCCGCTCGTCGTAGCGGATGCCGGCGTCGCAGCCCGCCGCCAGCACGTCCACGAACCCGTCCTCGACCACCACCTCCAGGCGGATCTCGGGATACGCCGCCAGGAAGGACGGCACGAGCGCCGGCAGCACCAGTCGGGCGGCGCTCAGCGGCACGTTGAGCCGCAGCGTCCCGGCCGGCCGGTCGCGGAACCCGTTCACCACGTCGAGGGCGGATTCCACCTCGGCGAGGGCCGGGCCGAGCCGTTCGAGTAGGCGGGCGCCGGCCTCGGTCGGCGCGACGCTGCGGGTGGTGCGGTTCAGGAGGCGCACGCCCAGGCCCGCCTCCAGCCGGCGCACCGCCTCACTGAGGCTCGACGCGCTCCCGCCGCAAGCCCGGGCGCCATCGCGAAAGCCGCCGGCCCGCGCCACGGTCACGAAGGCGGCAAGGTCCGTGAGATCCTGGGTCATCGTTCGAGAATCCGCACAGGCCGTGCCGATTGTCACGGCTTATCGGCCTGAACGCGGCGATCTACATCCGGCGCGCCAACAGGAGATTCGCCATGACCGATCTTGTGCAGGCCGGGACCTTCCAACTCGGCGATCGCCGGGTGAAGCGGCTCGGCTACGGGGCCATGCAGCTCGCCGGGCCCGGCGTGTTCGGGCCGCCCAAGGACCGCGCCGCCGCGGTCGCGGTTCTGCGCGCGGCCGTGGCCGCAGGCGTCGACCACATCGACACCAGCGACTTCTACGGGCCGCACGTCACAAACCAGATCATCCGCGAGGCGCTCCACCCCTACCCAGACGACCTCGTGATCGTCACCAAGGTCGGCGCCAGGCGCGGGGCCGACGCCTCGTGGAACCCGGCCTTCTCGGCCGAGGACCTCACCCAAGCGGTCCACGACAACCTGCGCAACCTCGGCGTCGACGTCCTCGACGTAGTCAACCTGCGCTTGATGTTCGACGTCCACGGCCCCGCGGAAGGGTCGATCGAGGCGCCGTTGACGGTGCTGGCGGATCTCCAGCGCCAGGGGCTGATCCGCCGGATCGGCCTGAGCAACGCGACGCCGCGGCAGGTCGCGGACGGGCGCCGAATCACCGACATCGTCTGCGTGCAGAACCAGTACAACCTCGCGCACCGGGGCGACGACGCCTTCATCGACGACCTCGCAGCCGCCGGCATCGCCTACGTGCCGTTCTTCCCGCTGGGCGGGTTCAGCCCGCTCCAGTCGGGCACCCTGTCGGAGGTGGCGGCCGGGCTCGGCGCGACGCTGATGCAGGTGGCGCTGGCGTGGCTGCTGCGCCGGTCGCCCAACATCCTGCTGATCCCGGGGACGTCCTCCCTCGGCCACCTGCGCGAGAACCTCGCGGCGGCCGCGCTCAGCTTGCCGGCGGAGTCGGTGGCGTCGCTGGATCGGATCGGGGCGGCGTGAACGGTTTTCGTTCGGACGCTTCGATTGCGGTCTCCCTCACCGTCATCACGAGCGTAGCGAAGTGACCCAGGGCAGCGCGACGACGGTCGGCGTCGCGCTGTCTGGATTGCTTCGCTCCGCTCGCAAGGACGGCGGTGCCGAAAGGAGCGGCCCGACGCCTACTTCGCCGTCATGCCCGCCACCATCGGGCAGCCGCCCTCGCTCATCGGGCGGAACGCCTGCTCGGCGGGGATCGTCTCCAGCACCTTGTAGAGGTCCCACTCGCCCTTCGACTCGGACGGCGCCTTGGCCTCGAACAGGTACATCGGGTGGATCTTGCGCCCGTCCGGCCGGATCGTGCCCTTCCCGAACAGGGGGTCGTCGGTGGGCATTTCCTTCATCTTGGCGACCACGGCGGCGCCGTCCTTGGCCGAGTGGAGGGCCGCCACCGCCTTCAGGTAGTGCAGCGTGCTGGCGTAGACGCCCGCTTGGTAGGAGGTCGGCTTCTTGCCGGGCATGCGCTTCTCGAAGCGCTCCGCGAAGGCGCGGGTGCCGTCGTTGAGGTCCCAGTAGAAGGAGGCGGTGAAGTCGAGCCCCTGCGCCACCTCCAGGCCCAGCGAGTGGATGTCGGTGATGGCGATCAGCAGGGCCGCAAGCGACTGGCCGCCCTGGCGGATGCCGAACTCGTGCGCCTGCTTGATGGCGTTGGCGGCGTCTAGGCCGGCATCGGCGAGCCCGATGACCTGTGCGCCGGAGGCCTGGGCCTGGAGGAGGAACGACGAGAAGTCCGGGTTCGGGAACGGCGTGCGCACGCCGCCGACGACCTTGCCGCCGTTCTTCTCCACCACCGCCTTGGTGTCGCGCTCCAACGCGAGGCCGAAGGCGTAGTCGGCGGTGATGAAGTACCACGTCTTGCCGCCGCGCTTGAGCATCGCCTTGCCGGTACCGTTGGCGAGCGCCGCGGTGTCGTAGGTCCAGTGCACGGTGTTGGGGGTACAGGCCGGGCCGGTGAGGTCGGCGGTGCCGCCACCCGAGTTGATGAAGGCCTTGTTCTTCTCCTTGGTGATCTGCGCGATGGCGAGCGCCACCGAGGAGGTCGGCACATCGAACACCGCGTCGACGCCGTCGCGGTCGTACCATTGCCGGGTGATCGAGGCGCCGACATCGGGCTTGTTCTGGTGGTCGGCGGCGACGACCTCGACCTTCAGCCCGTGCTCCTCGGGCTTGAAGTCCTCGACCGCCATGCGGGCGGCGACCACCGAGCCCTCGCCGGTGGAGTCGAAGTAGACGCCGGAGCGGTCGTTGAGCACGCCGATCTTCACCGGCACGAGGTCGGCCGCGAGCGCCGCGCCGGCACCGAGCGCGCACAAGCTCCCGAGCAGCGCCGCGGCGCGGTGGCGGAGCGTCATGTCTCTCTCCCTGTCGTATCCACCCGGCGGCGTTGATCGCCGCTCGCGGTCTGCGCAGACAGAGTATCCGCGGGCGTTAGCGGCTGATACCGGCGCGGGTGAGGATGCCGCTAATCCGTAAGCGCTATGGCCCCTCCCTCCCCCCGCAGAGCTACGATGTTCACACATCGCTGGCCGGGGCGCGCTCTCCTCCCCCTTGCGGGGAGGAGTTAGAGGTGGGGGTAGCTCAGGATCGAGCCCGGCGGTCCCTTCTGCACCACCCCCACCCCTGGCCCTCCCCACAAGGGGGAGGGGAAACGCGGGTCATCACCCACGCGGCGCCAATCCAAACATCGCCCGCGCCTGATCGGGCGTCGCCGGCTCCCGGTCAATGTGGGCCAGCAGGCTCACCGCCTTCTCCACCAGGGCGGCGTTGCTCGGCGACAGCGTGCCGCGGGACAGGTACAGGTTGTCCTCGAGGCCGACGCGGACGTTGCCGCCCATGCCGGCCGCCACCGCGAGGATCGGGAACTCCGCCCGGCCGATGCCGAAGGCCGACCAGATCGCGTCCTCCGGCAGCCGCGCCCGCATCGCCACCAGCGCCTCCGGGGTCGCCGGGGCGCCCCATGGGATGCCGAGGCAGATCTGGAACAGGGGCGGGCGCGCCAGATGTCCGTCCGCGATCAGGTGCCGGGCCAGCTCGATCTGGCCGAGGTCGAACACCTCGATCTCGGGCTTCACGCCCGCGTCGCGGATGTGGCCCGCCATCGCCCGCAGGTGGCCGGGGGTGTTGAGGAACAGGTGCTCGCCGAAGTTCATCGTGGCGACATCGAGGGTGCAGATCTCAGGCCGCAGCGCCGACACGTGCCGGGTGCGGACCTCCGGGCTCACGAAGGTCGTGCCCGGGCCGGCGACCGCCGGGTCGGGCTCGCCCGGCACGAACCGGCCGCCCGCCCCCGTGGTCAGGTTGAGGATCACGGCGTCGTTCCGCTCGCGGATCCGTTCCACCACCTCGCGATAATGGGCGAGTTCCATGCTCGGCGCGGCAGTCTCGGGATCGCGGACGTGGATGTGCACCACGGCGGCCCCGGCGGCGGCGGCCTCGAGCGCCGACTCGGCGATCGCCTTCGGGCTCACCGGCACGGCCGGGTTCTTCCGGGGCGTGTCGAAGGAGCCCGTGAGGGCGCAGGTGATGACCGTGATGCTCGACATCCGTGTGCTCTCCAAGCGTCAGATCGCCCCGCCGTCGACCGTGATCGTCTCACCGGTGATGTAGGCCGCGCCCGCGGCCAGGAAGAAGATCGTCTCGGCGATGTCCTCCGGGCGGGCCATGCGGCCGAGCATGGTGCGCCCCACGGTCGAGGCCTTGCGCTCCTCCGACCAGGGTTCGGTCCAGGGCGTGGCGACGAGGCCCGGCGCCACCGCGTTGACGCGCACGTCCGGCGCCAGAGCCCGGGCGAGGCTGCGGGTCAGATTGATCAGCCCAGCCTTGCTGGCCGAGTAGGCCACCGAGGAGCCCCGCCGCCCGAGACCCGCCACCGAGGCGGTGTTGACGATGGCGCCGTGGCTCGCCTTGAGCGTCGCGGCCGCCGCCCGGGCGCAGCGGAACGGCCCGAGCAGGTTCGTCGCCAGGATCGTGGCCCAGAAGTCCTCGGTCATCGCGTCGAGGTCCTCGAACGCGATGGGTGTGGTCGTGCCCGACGTCCCGGCATTGTTGACGAGGACATCGAGGCCACCGAGCCGGTCGATGCCGGCCGCCACCATCGCCTCGGCCTCGGTCGGCACGGACACGTCGCCGGCCAGCGCCACGACCGACAGCCCTTCCCCGGTAAGCCGTGCGGCCTCCGCGGGGCCGCGGGGATCGTCGGGCAGGTGGTTCAGCGCCACGGCGGCGCCGTTGCGGGCGAAGATCTCGACCGTCGCCAGCCCGATGCCCGACGAGGCTCCGGTGACGAGGACGCGCCGTCCCGACAGATCCGCCCCGATCATGTTCCCTCCATCCGGCCGATCCCGGCCATCGCCGCCTTGAGCGCCAGGAGCTTGCGGTCGCGCTCGCGGAACAGGTCCGCCGGCGCCCGTCCGCCCCAGTCGAAATAGCCTTGGCCAGCCATCACCCCGGTCCGGCCCGCGGCGCAGAGGGCGTCGAGGGTCTCGGAGCGGGTGCGCGGGGGCGGCGGCTCGTAGCTGCCGTTGGCGAGCGCCCGCTGCGTCAGCTCCAGGCCGGTGAAATCGGCCTTGGCGAGGTGGCCGAGGATCGGGATGCGCAGGGCGAGCCCATGGATGATCGCGTCGTCGATGTCCTTCGGGTCGGCCACGCCCTCGTCGAGGAGCCGGAACACCTCGGCGCTGATCGCCTGCTGGATGCGGTTGGCGATGTAGCCGGGAATGAAGCGCTTCAACACGATCGGGACCTGGCCCAGGCCGCGCACGAGATCGGCCATCGCGGCGACCACCGCCGGGTCCGTGCCGGGCCCCGGCACCACGTCGACGAGGTCGACGATGTAGGGCGGCGTGTACCAGTGCAGGATCAGCGCCCGCGCCTGCCGCGCGTCCGGGATCAGCGGGAAGACGTCCAGGTAGCTGGTGTTGCTGGCGAGGATCGCGTCGGCCGGGCAGAGGCGGTCGAGGTCGGCGAAGAGCGCGCGCTTGGCCTCGGGGTTCTCGGTGATCGCCTCGATGACGAGGCCGGCGCCCGCCACGGCCGGTTCCAGCTCCGCCTCGACGCGGACGGCCCGCGCCAGCCGGTCGGCATCCCAGCCCTCCGGGGCGGCGCCCGCCTCCCGCAGGGTCTCCAGCGCCGAAGCCATGAGGGCCGGCACCCGCGCGCGGGTCTCGGGCGCCGTATCGGTGATGCGCACGGCGTGCCCGTGGAGCGCCAGCACCAGGGCGATGCCGTGCCCCATCAGGCCGCCGCCGACGATCGCGATCTCGGTCATGCGGTCAGCTCCTGGCCCCGGTTCGGCATCCTGTCAGATCCCCTCATCCTGAGGTGCGGCGCAGCCGCCTCGAAGGAGGGATCCACGGATCGCGCGGCCGGCTGGAAGCCTCTTTCGAGGCCTTCGCTGCGCTCCGGCGCCTCAGGATGAGGGCACGGGTGAAAAGCATTGTGCACGGCGCTCCCTCACACCGTGGCGATGGGCGTCGTCGGCGAGCCGACCGCGCCGGGCAGGCGCAGGGGCGGGGCGGTGAGCAGGAAGCGGTTCCGGCCGTGCGCCCGCAGCCAGTCGGCGAGCGGCGTCAGGTGCCACAGCTCGCCGAGATTGACCCCGAGCTTGAACAGGCAGTGCTCATGGAGCGGCAGCGTCGCGCAGCAGGCCGGTCCCGGCCCGGCCGGGTAGGCCTCCACGGCGTAGTTGTCGGCGATCAGCGCGCACAGGCCGGAGCGGGTGATCCAGTCGAGGAGGCGCGGGTCGCGCCCGTCGAGCCCGGCGCAGAGGTTGTGCACCTGCTGCGGGTCCGGATCGCCGCCCATGGCGATCAGCCGCTCGGCGAAGCCCGTGTGCAGGCAGACCATATCGCCGGGCTCGACCACGACGCCGTCGGCCTCCAGGATCCGGGCGAGCTGGTCGTAGCCGACCTTCGCCTTGGCGTCGCCGAGATGCGCGCGCAGGTCGATCATCACGGCCCGGCCCTGCATGCCGCGCTGGGCCAGGCGCTCGATCCCGAGGCGCTTCGCGCGGGACGGCTGGTCCACCGCATCCGGGGTGCTCGGCCCGACGATGTCGTGGCCGCCGCGGAACCCGTTGTAGAAGGTGGGCGCCGCGCCCCGGCCGTCCGGGTCGAACAGCGAGCCGACATGGGCGAGGGAATCCCACTGCGTCGAGTATTGCAGGTGGATCAGCGCGCGGTCGTCGCAGATCACGTCGGTGGCGCCGTCGACCTCCTCGCAGACCGGGAAGTTCATGTTCGGCCGGCCGTTGGCGCGGCGGGTCGGGGTGATCTGCGGCGGGTGGCGGCGCGGATTGAGGACGTTGCCGCCCGGCAGGTCGAGGGGCAGGCTGAGGCAGAAGGTCAGGCCCTCGCGCACCTCGGCGACGCCCTGGCGTACCTTCTCGGGGGTGAGCAGGTTGAGGCGCCCGAACTCGTCGTCGGGGCCGAAATCCCCCCAGGTCGAGCCCTCGGGACGCCGAGTCCAGCGCAGGCTCACGGTGTCGATTCCCGCGAGGGCCGGGCGCTGCGGCCCGGGATGGTCCCGGGCGCGATCGTGGTTGCGTTCCTCACCTGTCCGCGCCCTTCTGAGGAGGCTGTCGGTCCGCTTGTCGCAGATCCGCCCGGAGCCTAGGCCCGCGCCCCCGAGCCCGGAAGCCCGCGGGCGGACAGCGCGGGCTCCGTGAAACCCGCTGCGGCTTCAGTTCTTGCTGACCAGCGGCTCCGGCGCGGCGGCGGCGAGGGGGAAGGGCAGGATCACCCGAAACCAGCCCCGCGTCTCCTCGTTGTGCTGGCGATGTCCGGCCACGTTGAGGGTGTCGCGGGCGATGATCTCGCGCGTCACGACGCTCTGCAGGACGAAGCGCCCGAAATTGTAGCCCACGAGTCCGCCGGCGGCGACGGACCCGTCCCGCTGGAACCGGGAGAACAGGCGATCACGGCGATTCACCGGCAGGTCCGTGTAGCCGTACGCCACGGCGCCGATCTCGAAGGCGCCGAACTTCTTGGTCGCGGTGAGGTCGAGGTTGATCTGGTCGGCCGCCGGGATCGGTCCGATCGCCGCCCCGACCGCGCCGCCGAACCGGCCATGCGCGTCGAACGGACGGTTGTAGGTGAGGATCGCCGAGAGGTTCAGGCTGCCGTCGCCCACATAGGTGGCGGCGACGCGCTGGGTCAGGGTCGCCGATGCGGATTGCGTGAGCAGCGGCGTGCCCCGCACTCCCAATCCCAGCGAGCCCCGGTCGCCGTAGGGGAGGTATGCGCCCGCGATGTACGACACGCCGAAGCCGCCGCCGAGATTCCAGGCGAAGATATTGCCCAGGAACGGGGTGTAGAAGGTGCTGATCTCCTTGTTGGGGATCGGCGCCGGGAAGTGGGTGTTGATGAACACCGACGGGAACGCCACCACCGGCTCGATCTGCGCCCCGAAGATCTTGAGCGGCGACGAGTAAATCACGAACGGGATGTTGACGCCGACCTCGGCGGCGTCGCGCCGGCCGGCCCGCCCCCAGCTGAACGTATCGAAGGCGTAGAAGCCCTCTGGCAGCGGCAAGCCCGGTGCAAGGCCCACCTGTTCTCCTGGCTGGGTGACGGCGGCGGCGCGGGCCTGGCCCATCGCGCCCAGCAGCAGGGCGCCCGCCGTCAGAGCCGCGGTGGTGAAACGTGTGTGCATGGCGTCCCCCGATCCGATGCCGCTCGGCGCACCTGCGTCCGGGCTCGGTCGGGAGGGGAGGCGACACCATCGCGCTGGGCCGAAGCTGGACTCCGGCGGACCGACGCGTGCGGCACGCGGCGACGGGCATGCGGCGCCGCGGGAATCGAAGTGCGTGTTGCCGAGGTGCAACGTTTCGGGCGCGGCCCTGCACCGCCAACGACTGGCCGGAAACGTCACCCACCCCGCGCCGCCAGCCCCTTGTGATCCGGCAGGCGCCGGATAGAGTCGTCGCCAAGCCTGCGAATAAAGAATGCGGGCAGGGTGAGAGGAAACGCCGATGTCCAAGACCGCGCGCGCCGTCGCCAAGCGCGTTCAAATTCGGCGCGTTCAAATTCGGCGCGTCCAGATCAGGCGCATGCTGCCCGCGCTCCTCGCGGCGGGCTCGATGCTGGCCGGGCCCGCGCGGGCGGCCGACCCGATCAAGATCGGCGTGATCGCCGAGGCGCAGTCGGTCGCCGGAGCCTCGATCCCGCAGGCGGTGCAGCTCGCCGCCGACGAGATCAACGCGAAGGGCGGCATCGACGGGCGCCAGATCCAGGTCGTCACCTACGACGACAAGTCCTCCGCCTCCGACGCGGTGCGCGCCTTCCAGCGGGCTGTCTCGGAGGACAAGGTCAACTTCGTCATCGCCAGCTACATCTCGGAGGTCGTGCTCGCGCTGATGCCTTGGGCCGCCCGGCTCAAGACGCCGATGATCACGCCCGGCGCCGCCTCCAACGAGATCAGCGTCGCGGTCCACAAGGACTACGCGCGCAACAAGTACACTTTCCACGGCTACCTGACCTCGCACGCCCTGGCGCAGGCGGTCTGCGACTCGGCCAAGGAGGTGCTGGTCGAGAAGCTCAAGGCCAAGACCGCCGCGATCATGAGCGAGGACGCGGCCTGGACCCGGCCGCTGGACGCCGCGTACCAGGAGTGCCTGCCGAAATCCGGGCTGAAGGTGGTGGAGCATGTCCGCTTCTCGCCGGACACGGGCGACTTCACGCCGATCTACAACAAGATCGAGGCGGCCAAGCCCGACCTGATCGTCACCGGCATCGCCCATGTCGGCGTTCAGCCGACCGTGCAGTGGCAGAACCAGCAGGTTCCGATCGCCATGACGGGGATCAGCGGCCAGGCCACCTCCTCGACCTTCTGGGCCAACACCAACGGCGGCACGCAGGGCGTGCTGTTCGACAGCGTGGCGCTGCCGGGCGTGGCCCTCACCGAGAAGACGATCCCGTTCTCGGAGGCCTTCACCAAGCGCTTCGGCGGGGCGCCCTCCTACGCGGGCTTCATGGCCTACGACGCCGTTTACTACACCGCGGAGGCGATCAAGCGGGCGGGCTCCACGGAGGCCGACAAGCTCGTCGACGCCCTGGAGAAGACCGACTACGTCGGCACGGTCGGGCACCTCAAGTTCTACGGCAAGGACGATCAATTCACCCACTCGATCCAGTACGGGCCCGGCCTGATGACCAGCGTCCTCGGGCAGTGGCAGAACGGCAAGCAGGTGGCGATCTGGCCGGCCGCGACCGCCAACGGGGCCATGATCCTGCCCCCCGCGGTGAAGGCGGCGGTCCAGTAGCCGGGCGGGGAGAGCGCGGTGATCGGCCTCCAGATCCTCGTCGACGGTTTCGCGATCTCGGCCCTCTACGCGCTCGGCGCGATGGGCTTCACCCTGATCTTCGGGGTCTCGGGCGTCCTCAACCTGACCCACGGCGCCCTGATGGTCATGGCCGCGGTGGCCGCCTGGGCGGCCTCGGCGCTGTTCGGGCTCGGCTCCTACGCGGGCGCGGCGATCGGCGTCCTGTGCGGGCTCGCCGGCGCCCTCGTCACCTACTTCGCGGTGGTCGCGCCGATCGAGCGCAGCCGCGCCATTCCGCGGGAAGAGAAAGAGATCTTCGTGCTCACCGGGACGCTGCTCTGGGGGATCATGATCCAGGAGCTGGTGGCCTACTTCTTCACCGACAACCCGAAGACCGTGCTGCCGATCGTGGAGGGCGTGGTCGAGATCGCCGGCGTGCGCACGCCGAAGAACGAGTGGTTCACCGCGGTGATCTGCTGGGTGGTGATCGGCCTGCTCTGGCTGTTCGTGAACCGGGCGCGGGCCGGCAAGGTCCTGCTCGCCGCCTCCATGAACCCGCGCGGCGTGACGCTCCTCGGCCACGACATGGGCAAGATCTACGTGGCGGTCTGGGCGATCTACGGCCTGCTCGCCGGCATCGCCGGGGTGCTGCTCGGGATGTTTCTGGGGGTATCCTCGTATTCGGTGGGGCCCCTCACCGCGAGCGCCTTCTCGATCGTGGTGCTGGGCGGCTTGGGCAGCGTCACCGGCTCGCTGATCGCCGCCTACGTGGTGGGGTATCTGGAGACCGCCACCGCCTACCTGATCTCCCCGGCCTACCGGGTGATCCCGGCGCTGCTGCTGCTGGTCGCCGTCATGTACCTGCGCCCGCAGGGCCTGCTGGGGCGGCGGTGATGGTTGTCTTTACACTTCGGGTCTCCAACCCGCGCCCTCATCCTGAGGTGCGGCGAAGCCGCCTCGAAGGAGACCTCCAGCCGGCCGCGCGATCCCTGGAGGCCTCCTTCGAGGCCGCTGGCGCGGTACCTCAGGATGAGGGGGGTGGACGGGAGGGAACTCCTCGCGGAACGACTCGGATCGCTGCCGTGTGCGAGGCAACCCCATGAAGCTCCTCACAACCCCCGGCTTCTGGATCGCGATCCTCGCCGTCCTGGCCGCCGCGACGCTCCCCTGGTGGGTCTCCGGCTACATCCTCGGCCTCATGACCATCGCCTATTATTTCGGCGTGTTCTCCATGGCCTGGGACCTGCTCTTCGGCTTCGCCGGCGAGGTGAATTTCGGACCGACCTTCCTGATCGGGCTCGGGGCCTACGGTGCCGGCATCCTCAACAACCGCTACGAGTTGCCGATCCCCTACTGCCTCGCAATCGGGACCGTGCTCGCCGTGGTCGGCGGCCTCGCCCTGGCGCTGCCGGCGCTGAAGGTGCGCGGGCCCTATTTCGGACTTATCACCCTGGTGGCGGTGCTGCTCCTGCAGAACATGATCGTGGTCTTCTCCGGCCTCACCGGCGGCGAGATCGGCCTGACCGTGCCCGACGTCATCTCCATCGACGCCGACACCAATTACTGGCTGGCGCTGGGCTTCATGGCTGTCTCCGGCCTGATCCTCACGGCCATCGCGCGCTCGCCCGCGGGGCTGATCCTCCAGGCCGCCGGCCAGGATCCGGTGGTGACCGGGGCGCTCGGCTTCAACGTCGCCAAGCACAAGCTCGCGGCCTTCGCGATCAGCGCCGCCTTCTCGGGCCTCGCGGGCGGGCTGGTGGTCTTCTACATGGGCACCGCCTCGGTCGGCACGCTGATCAACACGTCGGTGGGAGTGCAGGTGATCATCGCGGCGGTGCTCGGCGGAAGGCGCACCATCGTGGGCGCGGCGCTGGGCGCCGTGTTCCTGATCGCGGCGGGGGAGCTGCTGCGTCCCCTCGGCGGCCTCTCGACCTTCGTGGTCTCGGCGGTGGCGCTCCTCGTGATCCTGTTCGTGCCGTCGGGGCTGCTCGGCCTCGGATCGCTCCGGAGAGCCCGATGACCGTCGCCGTCGCGCCCCCGCCGACCGTGTCGCCCGTCCTGGCCGAGCCCTGCCTCACAGTGCGCGGCCTGACCAAGCGCTACGGCGGCCTCGTCGCCGTCAAGGAGATCGACCTCGACCTCCGCCCCGGCGAGATCCTCGGCCTGATCGGCCCGAACGGCTCGGGCAAGTCGACCGTGATGAAGCTGATCATGGGCCTGGAGCGGCCGAGCGCCGGCTCGATCCGCCTCGACGGCACGGAGATCGGCGGGATGCCGGCCCACCGGGTGGCGCGCTCCGGGATCGGCCTCGTGTTCCAGCATGCGCGGCCGCTCCAGCGGCAGACCGTGCTGGAGAATATCAGCCTCGCGCTCCTGCCCGACAGCCTGATCCGGCTGGCGGCCGACCCGCACGTGGCGCGCCGCGCGAGGGAGATCGCCGAGCGCGTCGGCCTCGGGGCCGTCGTCGACCGGCGGCCCGGCACCCTGCCCTTCGCGGATCTGCGCCGGCTGGAGCTCGCCAAGGCCATCGCCCGCGACCCCCGGGTCGTGCTGGTCGACGAGCCCTTCGCGGGCCTGACCGGGGGCGAGGTCGCGGCCTTCTCGGAGCTGATCCGCGGCTTCCGCGACGAGGGCAAGGCCGTGCTCCTCGTCGACCACAACGTGAAGAGCGTCTCGGCCCTCGTGGACCGGGTGTTCGCCATGTATCTCGGCGAGCGCATCGCGGAGGGCTCGGCCGAGTCCGTGATGGCCGACCCGACCGTGCGCCGGGTCTATCTCGGCGGCAGTATCGAGACGGCGGCCCGGCCCGAGGCGGCGTTCAAGCCCGACTCGCTGCTCACCGTCGAGGGCGTCGACGTGCTCTACGGCAAGGCGCAGGCCCTGCGCTCCGCCTCGATCCACGTCCACGAGGGCGAGTTCGTCTCGGTGGTGGGCCTGAACGGCGCCGGCAAGACCACCCTGTTCAACGCCATCTCGGGCCTCGTTCCGCATGCCGGCACGATCCGGTTCGACGGCCAGGATCTCGCGCGGATGAAGCCCGCCGCCATCGCGCGCGCCGGCATCGTGCAGGTGCCAGAGACCCGCGAGCTGTTCGGCGATCTCAGCGTGCGCGAGAACCTCGATCTCGGCGGCCAGCACTTCCCGAAGGCCGAGAGCGCCAAGCAGCGCGACTGGCTCTACGAGCTGTTCCCGATCCTCAAGGACCGCGAGGGCCAGAGCGCCCGCACCCTCTCGGGCGGCGAGCAGCAGATGCTGACCATCGCCCGGGCGCTGATGATGCGCCCGCGCCTGCTGATCCTTGACGAGCCGACGCTCGGCCTCGCGCCGGTGATCCTGGAGCTGCTGTCGAAGGCGCTGGAGAAGCTGCGGCAGACCACGCCGATCACGGTCCTGCTCGGCGAGCAGAACGTCACCTTCGCGCTGCCGCACGCCGACCGGGTCTACGTGCTGGAACAGGCCCGGATCGTCTGGGAAGGGCCGCCGCAGCGCTTCGCCAGCGAGATGGGATCGGCCTATCTGTGAGGGGCGCTTCCCCTCCCCTGGCGATCCCGGGCTTGCCCGGGATCGCTCGAGCTTGCGGGGAGGGGTCAGGGGTGGGGGTGGTCCAGAAAGCACCGCAACGCCTCATTCTGCGCCACCCCAACCTCCAACTCCTCCCCGCATGGGGGAGGAGAGAAGCCCGCAGCGACGGATGTGAGCGGAGCGGACAAAGTGGATTTCACCCTCTCCCAGTCCCAGACGCACTGGCTGACCCGCGTCCGCGGCTTCATCGCCGACGCGATCCTGCCGGCCGCCGCCGCGGTCGCGGCCGAGCGCGCGGCGAGCCGTGAAGCCTCCCCCACCATGGAGCGCCTGAAGGAGAAGGCCCGGGCCGAGGGCCTGTGGAACCTGTTCCTGCCGCCCTCCCCCGAGCACGACACCGACGATTTTCACGGCGCCGGCCTGACCAACCTCGATTACGCGCTGTGCGCCGAGGAGATGGGCCGGGTCGGGATCGCCTCGGAGGCGTTCAACTGCGCGGCGCCCGACACCGGCAACATGGAGGTGCTGCACCGCTACGGGACCGCGGCCCAGAAGGACGCGTGGCTGAGGCCCCTGATGGCGGGTGAGATCCGCTCGGCCTTCCTGATGACCGAGCCGGAGGTCGCCTCCTCGGACGCCACCAACATCAGCACGTCGATCCGCCGCGACGGCGACCACTACGTCGTCGACGGCCGCAAATGGTGGTCGACCGGCGTCGGCGACCCGCGCTGCCGGATCGCCATCCTGATGGGCAAGACCGACCCGGAAGCGCCCCGCCACCGCCAGCAATCGCAGATCCTCGTGCCCATGGACACGCCGGGGGTACGGATCGAGCGGCTGCTCCCGGTCTTCGGCTACGAGGACGCGCCCAAGGGCCACGGCGAGGTCGTGCTGGAGAACGTCCGCGTCCCGGCCGGGAACCTGATCCTCGGCGAGGGGCGCGGCTTCGAGATCGCGCAGGGGCGTCTGGGACCGGGCCGCATCCACCATTGCATGCGCACCATCGGTGCGGCCGAGGTGGCGCTGGAGGCCATGGCGCGTCGCCTCGTGTCCCGGGTCGCTTTCGGCAAACGGATCAGCGACCAGTCGGTCTGGGAGCAGAGGGTCGCCGAGGCGCGGATCGACATCGAGATGACCCGCCTTCTCTGCCTGAAGGCCGCCGACATGATGGACAAGGTCGGCAACAAGGGCGCCAAGCTCGAGATCGCCATGATCAAGGTCGCGGCGCCCCGGGTCGCCCTCAAGGTGATCGACGACGCCATCCAGGCCCATGGCGGGGCCGGCGTCTCGGAGGATTTCGGGCTGGCGAAAATGTACGCCCATATCCGCACCCTGCGGCTCGCCGACGGGCCCGACGAGGTCCACAACCGCTCGATCGCCCGGCTGGAATTCGGGCGCTACACCAATGCCCGCGAGGGCGCATGAGCGACGCCGATGTCTTTTCCGGCGTGAAGCCGGTCGAGCCGCGCCACCGGATCGACGAGGCGAAGCTCGCCGCCTGGATGGAAGGCCACGTCCGCGGCTTTGCCGGCCCGCTCATTGTGCAGCAGTTCCGCGGCGGCCAGTCGAACCCGACCTACCGGCTCGACACGCCCGCCCAGGCCTATGTGCTGCGGCGAAAGCCCTTCGGCCAGCTCCTGCCCTCCGCGCACGCGGTGGAGCGCGAATTCCGGGTGATCGGCGCCCTCTACGGCGAGGGTTTCCCGGTGCCGCGGCCCTTCGCGCTGTGCGAGGACTCCGAGATCATCGGCGCGGCCTTCTACGTGATGGAGGCGGTCGACGGCGCCGTGCACTGGGACGGCGCCCTGCCGGGTCTCGATCCCCACGCCCGCCACCGGCATTATGCCGGCATGATCGCCACGCTGGCGCGCCTCCACGCGATCGACCCGGAGGCGGCGGGGCTCTCCGATTATGGCCGGCCCGGCAACTATTTCGCCCGGCAGGTCGACCGCTGGACCCGCCAGTACCGCGCCGCCGAGGACGGGCGGCTGGAGGATGTGGAGCGCCTGATCGCGTGGCTGCCCCGGACGGTGCCGGAGCAGCAGGGCGCCTGCGTGGTCCACGGTGATTACCGCCTCGACAACCTGATCTTCTCCCGCGACGGCGGCGTCAGCGCCGTCCTCGACTGGGAGTTGTCGACCCTCGGAGACCCGCTGGCCGATTTCAGCTACCTGCTGATGCAGTGGGAACTACCCGCCGACGGGCGCAGCGGGCTCGGTGGCCTCGACCTGTCGGCTCTGGGCATCCCCACCAGGGACGAGGCGGTGGCGCTGTATTGCCGGGCGGCCGATCGGAAAAACCTGCCCGCTCTCGACTGGTACTTCGCCTACAACCTGTTCCGGCTGGTCGGCATCCTCCAAGGCGTGGCCGCCCGCGCCAAGGCCGGCAATGCCGCGAGCGAGCACGCCGCCGCCATGGCGGCGCGCGTGCCGAAGCTCGCCGCCGCGGCCTGGGGCTTCGCCGAGCGGGCGGGGGCCTGAGCATGGAGTGCGTCGGCCGCGTCGTCGCCGTCACGGGGGCCGCCCGGGGCATCGGCCGGGCGCTCGCGGTGGCGGCCAAGGCAAGGGGCGCGACGGTCGTGGCCCTCGACCGCGACGGCGCCGGGGCGGAGGCCGTGGCGGCGGAACTCGGCGGGCGGGCCTTCGCGCTCGACGTGGGCGACGCGGCGGCAGTCGCCGCGATCCTGGGGCGCATCGAGGCTGAGATCGGCCCGATCGCGCTCTATTGCTCCAATGCCGGCATCCTGGAGCGCGACCCCGATCCGGATCTCGCCACCTCCGCCGACCCGGAGAGCTGGGCGCGCGCCTGGGCGGTGAACGTGATGGGCCACGTCCATGCGGCGCGGGTGCTGGTCCCGCTCTGGCGCGCCCGGGGCGGGGGCGCGTTTCTCGGCACGGTCTCGGCGGCGGGGCTGCTCAGCCAGATCGGCAGCGCCACCTACTCGGCGACCAAGCACGCGGCGCTCGCCTTCCTGGAGCATCTCGCCATCGCCCATGAGGCGGACGGGATCCGGGTCGCGGCCCTGTGCCCGCAGGGCGTCGACACCGCCATGCTGGGGGCCGCCAGCGCCGCGTCGCGCGACGGTGTACTGGCGCCGGACGTCGTGGCCGAGGTCGCCTTCGACGGACTGGCGGGGGGGCGCTTCCTGATCCTGCCGCATCCGCAGGTGGCGGAATACGCCCGCCGCCGGGCCGAGGATCCCGAGCGCTGGCTCGCCGGCATGGCGCGGCTGCGCCGGTCGATGCGGGTCGAGCAGGGGGCGGCCGATGATCTGTGACCCGCCCCCTCCCAGCCCGTCATCCCGGCCTCGCCTGCCGCGCCCCGGGACGGCGGGGCTGGTGCGGGATCCGCGCTTCTCCGGTGAGAAGGTCTAGCCCATGTCCCTGTTCGACCTGACCGGCAAGGTCGCCCTCATCACCGGCTCCTCCCGGGGCATCGGGCGGGCGATCGCCGTGCGAATGGCCGAGCATGGCGCCCGGGTGGTGATCTCCTCGCGCAAGCGCGAGGCCTGCGACGCGGTCGTCGCCGAGATCGAGGCCGCGCACGGCGCGGGTCGGGCGGTGGCGATTCCCGCCAGCATCTCGGTCAAGGAGGAGCTGGAACACCTCGTCGCCGAGACCGAGAGCCGGCTCGGCCCCGTGGACGTGCTGGTCTGCAACGCCGCCAGCAACCCCTATTACGGGCCGCTGGCCGGCATCTCCGACGCGCAGTTCCGAAAGATCCTCGAGAACAACGTCCTGTCGAACCACTGGCTGATCCAGATGGTCGCCCCCGGCATGGTGGCGCGGCGGGACGGCGCGATCGTCATCGTCTCCTCCATCGGGGCGCTGAAGGGTTCGCCGGTGATCGGCGCCTACAACGTCTCGAAGGCCGCCGACCTCCAACTCGCCCGCAACTACGCGGTGGAGTACGGCCCCGCCAACGTGCGGGTGAACTGCCTCTGCCCGGGGCTGATCCGCACCGACTTTGCCCGGGCTCTGTGGGAGGATCCCGCGATGCTGGCCGCCACCACGGACGCTGCGCCCCTGCGCCGGATCGGCGAGCCCGACGAAATCGCCGGCGCGGCGGTGTTCCTGGCCTCGGCGGCGGGCCGGTTCGTGACCGGGCAGGCGCTCGTCGTCGACGGCGGCGTGACCATCGCCCGATGAGCCCCGATCCCCGCATTCCCGCCGGCTGGCCGGCCCTCCCCTTCCGCGAGGCCGAGGCGCGGCTCACCGCCTCAGGGGCGCCCTTCGCCGTCGGCACGGTGCCGATCCGGGGCGTGCCGACCCGGATCTGGGAGAAGGCCCCGCCGACGCTCGTCGACCTGTTCCGGATCGCCCGGGGCCATGGGGACAAGACCTTCGTGGTCTACCAGGACGAGCGCGTGACCTTCACGGGCTTCGCCCGCGCCGCCACCGCCGTGGCGCGGGCTCTTGTCGAGGCCGGCATACGCAAGGGCGACCGGGTCGCCATCGCACAGCGCAACCTGCCCGAATGGCCGGTGAGCTATTTCGGCGCGCTGCTCGCCGGGGCGATCGCGACGCCGCTCAACGCGTGGTGGACCGGGCCCGAACTAGCCTACGGCCTTCAGCATTCGGGGGCGCGGGTGCTGATCGCCGACGCCGAGCGCTTTGCCCGGCTCGCACCTCACCTGCCCGAATGCTTGGCCCTGGAGCGGGTCCTCACCACCCGGATGGCGCCGGATCCGCGGGCGACGCCGCTGGCCGACATCATCGGGCCGGTCCGGGACTGGGGCGGCCTGTCCGACCTGCCCCTGCCGGATGTCGCCCTCGACCCGGAGGACGACGCGACCCTGTTCTACACCTCGGGCACGACCGGCAAGCCCAAGGGAGCGGTCGGCACGCACCGGGCGGCCGCCACTACGGTGATGGCCTACCCCTACTCGGCGGCGCGCAGCGCCCTGCGCCGGGGCGAGGCGCCGCCGAAGCCCGACCCGACCGCGCCGCAGCGGGCCGCGCTGCTCGTGATCCCGCTGTTCCACGTCACCGGCTGCCACGCGAGCCTGGGGGCCGCCCTCTACGGCGGCCACCGGCTGGTGATGATGCACCGCTGGGACGCGGGCGCGGCCCTCGATCTGATCGAGCGGGAGGGCTGCACCAGCGCGGGTGGCGTCCCGACCATAGCGTGGCAGCTCGCCACCGCGGCCCGGGAGGCCGGCCGCCCCCTGCCCACCCTCGAGGGCGTCACCTACGGCGGCGCGCCGGCCGCCGGCGACCTCGTCCGGGCGCTGGGCGAGGCCCTGCCGCGGGTCGTCCCGGGCACCGGCTGGGGGATGACCGAGACCTCGGCGACCTTCACCCATCACCAGGGCGAAGATTACCTCGCCCACCCGGACTCCTGCGGACCGCCCCTGCCGGTCTGCGAGGTGCGGATCGTCGACCCCCTCGGGGACGCGCTGCCGCCGGGCCAGGTCGGCGAGCTCTGCGTGAAGGGTCCGAACGTGGTCCGCGGCTATTGGGACGACCCCAAGGCTACCGCGGAGGTTCTCTCCGAGGGCTGGCTGCGCACCGGCGACCTCGCCCGCGCCGACGAGGAGGGCTTTCTGACCATCGTCGACCGGATCAAGGACATGCTGATCCGCGGCGGCGAGAACATCTACTGCTGCGAGGTCGAGAACGCCCTCTTCGCGCACCCGGACGTGGTCGACGCCGTGGTTCTGCCGGTGCCCCATCCGACGCTGGGCGAGGAGCCCGGCGCGATCGTGACCCTGGCGGAGGGCGCGGGCACCAGCGCGGCCGATATCCGCGCCTTCGCGGCGGAGCGGCTCGCGGCGTTCAAGGTGCCGGTGCGGATCGTGATCTGGGACGGACTCCTGCCGCGCAATCCGGCCGGGAAGATCCTGCGCACGCCCCTGCGCGCGGTGTTCGCGGAGACGTCAGATCAGAACGGCTCGCCCTCGTCGTCCGGGCGGTAGACCCGGAGCGTCCGCCCGTCGGGGAACTGGACCGTCCGGCGGCGCACCACGAGGTAGCCGGCTGCCTGCGCGCTGCTCAGGCGATCCAGGCGCTCGTCGCCGTAGCCCGGTGCATAGCCGTAGCCCGGCCCGTAGCCGTAGGCCCGGTACCGCGCGTAACCCTCCACGGGTGCGACCGGGGACGGCGCGTCGGCGACGATCTGCGGGCTGTTGCGGAGCGGCCGAGCCGGCGCCGCCGCGAGGCGGGCGCGGCGTGGCGCGCTGGCGAGTCGCTTGGCGGCCGGTGACGGGCGGCGCGCCGCGCTCCGCTCCGGCGCGCGGCGCGCGGCAACGGCCTTCCGAACCGCGGGCGCCGGACGGGTATCGGAGGCGGCGGGCGTCGACGCAGTCGGCGTTGATGCGGCCTTCCGATCCGCGGCCGGAGCCTTCTCGGCAGCCGGCTTGTGCGCGGGAGGATCCGTCCAGGTGGTGCCGGGTGCCGGTTCGGCGGATGCGCCGCCGAGCCCGAGGGCCAGGATGAGGGCGACGAGGCTCGTTCGCACACCGTACGGCATGGTGCCCTCCTGGGATCGCGGCGTTTCGGACAGGTCCGCGGGGCGAATGGACAATAGATCGAACCGCCCCGGAGGGGAATTCCGCCGCTTCTTTTCCCCGCGAAAGAGCGAGACACGTTTAATACCGGTGTCGCCCCGCCCTTCTTCATCAGCGCGCCAACCCGCGGCGCGCGGAAGCCCCGACGGATCCTGGCCAAAAGGCCAGACCGAAGCCTGCGCCCTTCGGATGCCTCCCCGCCGGCCGGGCGGATCCGCCGCCCCGGAACTCGCGGCCCCCCGGACGGTTGCCTCGCCATGTCCATCCCTGCCGATGCGTCCTCCGGCTCCCCGCCCGGCCTGCGGGTGAGCGTCGATCTCAACCTGTGCCAAGCCTACGCCCAGTGCTGCTACGCGGCGCCGCGGCACTTCCGCATCGAGGGACACGAGGCCCTCTTCTACGACCCCGCGCCTGCCGCACAGGATCGCGACGACATCGAGCGGGCGCGCGTGGCCTGCCCGGTCCAGGCGATCCGGGTCGAGGATCCGGGGCGGGGCGCCTGATGGCGCAGACGTCTGGGCGCGTCCTGATCGTGGGCGCCGGCCTCGCAGCGCTCCGCGGCGCGGAGGCGCTGCGGGAGACGGGCTTCTCCGGCACGCTGACGATCGTCGGCGACGAGCCCTACCACCCGTACGACCGGCCGCCGCTCTCGAAGCACGTCCTCACCGGCGCGACACCTGCGGACGCCACCACCCTGCCGGGCAGCCACGGGCTCGATGCCGACTGGCAACTCGGCAGCGCAGCCGTACGCCTCGACCGGGAAGCCCACGCCGTTCATCTCGCGGACGGGCGCAGCCTTCCCTACGATCGCCTGCTCATCGCCACCGGCACCCGCGCCCGTCCCTGGCCAAATCCACATGAAGGACGCCTCGCCGGCGTCTTCACCCTGCGCGGGCGCGACGACGCCAGGGCCCTGCGGCAAGCCCTGGCGGCGGGCCCGCGGCGCGTGCTGGTGATCGGCGGCGGCTTCATCGGCTGCGAGGTCGCAAGCCTGTGCCGGCAACTCGGTCTGCCGGTTACCCTGGTCGAGCCCGGCCCCACGCCCCTGGCCCGCGTCCTCGGCCGCACCGTCGGAGCGTTCATCGGGGCGATCCACGAAGGACACGGGGTGGAGCTGCGCTGCGGCAGCGAGGTCGAATGGCTGGAGGACGAGGGCGGCCGGCTGGTGCGCGCCCACCTCGTCGATGGCGGACGGATCGACGCCGATCTCGCCGTCATCGCGCTCGGCGCCGTGCGCAACACCGAGTGGCTCGACGGGTCCGGCCTGTCGGCGGATCCGGGCGGCGTCGATTGCGACGCGGACGGCCGCGTCCTCGACACGGAGGGACGGCCCGACCCGCACATCACCGCGGCAGGGGATGTCGCCCGGTTCCCCCATCCGCTCTACGAGGGCCGGCGCGTGGCGCTGGAGCACTGGAGCCACGCGGTGGCGCAGGGCGTCCATGCGGGCCGTCTGCTCGCCGGGACGCCTTCCAATGGGCCCTACGGGGCCCTGCCGACGTTCTGGTCGACGCAGGGCGAGCTGGTCGTGAAATCCGCCGGCCTCACCGAGGGCGCCGACACGGTGGCGATCACTCAGGGCGATCCGGCCGCCGGCCGCTTCGTCGCCCTCTACGGCCGGGCCGGGCGGTGCATCGCGGCGGTGTCGGTGGATTCTGCCCGCTGGCTGCCGGCCCATGCCGAACTGGTCGCCGCCGGCGCGCCGTTCCCGCCCCGCGGCACCGCCACGGACCGGCCGAAGGGCATCGAGATCTATGAACCCGGTTTCCCTTAGCGCCGGGCCCGGCTCTCAGTTCTTGTTGCGATGCGCCCTCTTGCACCGAACCGACATCTACATCGGCGGAGAGCGCTTTAAGGAGACCGCATGCCCGACGCCACGCTCCTCGACCAGGTCAAGGATTTCGCCAACCGGGCGAACCCCTACCCGGTCTATGCCAAGCTGCGGGAAAACCCGGTCTCACGCCAGGACGACGGCACCGACGACGGGACCTGGGTGGCTGCAACCCACGGCACCATCGCGAGCCTGCTGCAGGATCCGCGGGTCAGCTCCGACACCCTACCTCCGGCCGACCGTCCGCGCACCGGCAACCCGCTCACCGACCTGATCGTCAAGCCGCTCAAGGACTGGATGATGGACCGTCATCGGGTCTTCATCTTCCGCGACCCGCCGGACCACGACGCCCTGCGTTCGGCCGTGATGCACCAGTTCAGCCGCGAGCGCGTCCAGGCGATGCGGGCCCGCTCGGACCGGCTCGTCGCCGATCTGCTCAACGAGAAGTGCGGCGCCCGGGAGATCGACGCCGTCGACGACCTCGCCTACCCGCTTCCCGTCACCGTGATCTGCGAGCTGTTCGGCGTCCCGCGGGAGGACGAGCCGAAATTCCACGGCTGGGCGACGCAACTCGCCACGGCCCTCGAGCCCGACAGCCTCTCCGATCCCGAGACCCGCGCGAAGAACAGCCGGACCTTCGACGCGATCGGTGGCTACATGGGCGACCTGATCCGGGAGAAGCGCAAGCACCCGCAGGACGACATGCTCTCGGGGCTCGCCAACCACGCCACCCCGGCGGGGGTGAAGATGGGCGATTACGACCTGATCGCCACCTCGATCCTCATGCTGGTGGCCGGTCACGAGACCACCGTGAACCTGATCACCAACGGCCTTCTCACCCTGCTGCGGCACCCGGGCGAACTGGAGCGCCTGCGCGGGGACCCGCTCCGCGCGCCGCGGCTGATCGAGGAATTGCTGCGTTACGAGCCGCCGGTGCAGTTCCGGACCCGCCGGACGCTGTCGCCCATCGACATCGCGGGGGTCACGATCCCCGAGGGCGCCGACCTCGTGCTGCTGCTGGCAGCCGGCAACCGCGACGAGGCGGTCTTTCCGGACCCGGACCGGTTCGATCCGGACCGCACGGGGATCCGCCATCTCGGCTTCGGCGGCAGCCTGCACTATTGCGTCGGGGCGCCGCTCGCCCGGTTCGAGGCCGAGGCGGCGCTCACCGCCCTGGCCGCGCGACTGAAGGCGCCGCGCCTCATCGAGGATCCGCCGCCCTACCGGCAGGGCGCAGCCTTGCGCGGGCCGGAGCACCTTCGGGTGGCGATCGACGGAATCGCCTAACGAGACGTCGCCCTGGCCGCTGACGCGTGGAAGCCGCCGCCCGGCCGGCCCGGTGGCGCTAGGAGACGGCCTTCGGCCGCCGCCGCGTTTCGGTTTCGGTGGCGCGGATCGTCGATCCCGCAATTCGGGCCGTCCGCCACTCCGGATTGGGCGTCGCTTCGGCTCAGGCGGCCTTCACCGCCGCCAGGAAGGTCGTCACCTCCTGGCCGAGGCTCGTGGAGCACCGCGCCAATTCCTGGGCCGCGCTCAGGACCTGGCCCGAGGCCGCACCGGTCTCGCCGGCGGCCGCCCGCACGTCGGCGATGTCGGTGCTGACCGCCCGCGTCCCCTCGGCCGCCTGCGTGACGTTCCGGACGATCTCGCTCGTCGCCGCGCCCTGCTCCTCCATGGCGGCGGCCACGCCCAGCGCGACCGTGCGCATCTCGTCGATCGTGCCCCCGATCGCCCGCATGGACTCGACGGCGTTGCGTGTCTCGCTCTGGATCGCCGCGATCTGGCCGGCGATCGTCTCCGTGGCTTTGGCGGTCTGCGCCGCCAGCGCCTTCACCTCGCCCGCCACCACGGCGAAACCCTTGCCGGCCTCGCCCGCCCGGGCGGCCTCGATGGTCGCGTTGAGGGCGAGCAGGTTGGTCTGGCCGGCGATCCCGGCGATCAGGCCCATCACCTCGCTGATCTGATCCGTCCCCCGGGACAGGACCTGCATGAGATCGTTCGTCCGGGCGACATCTGTGCTCGCCCGGTCGGCCATCATGGAGGATTGTGCCACGCGGGCCGCGATCTCGTTGATCGAGGCCGCCATCTCCTCGCTCGCCGCCGCGACCGTCTGGACGTTGCCCGAGGTCTGCTGCGAGACGGCGGCCACGCGCCCGGACTGCTCGGTGGTGCGCGCGGCCGTGCGGGTCATCTCCCGGGCGGTGGCCTCCATCTCGACGGAGGCCGATGACAGACCCTGCGTGAGCGTGCTCACCTGTGCGTCGAAGCGGGCGGTGATCTCGTCGAGCACCCGGGCGCGGCGCATCTTCGCGGCGTTCTCCGCGACCGCGGCCGCCTCGGCGTCGCGCTTGGCGATCAGCGCCTCCTTGAAGACCTGGACCGCGCGGGCCATGGCGCCGACCTCGTCGCCGCGCGCCCGGTCCGGGACGGCGGCCGACAGGTCGCCGCCGACGAGGCCGCGCATGGCCGCGGTGAGGCGCACGATCGGGCGCGACAGGCTGTTGCTGATGAGCGCGAGCAGGACCAGGACCGGGAGCGCGAGGCCCGCGGCCCAGAGGGCATTGGTCAGCGCGCGGGCGCGCACCGCCGCGTGCACGTCGTCGAGGTAGAGGCCCGTGGCCACGATCCAGCCCCACGGCTTGAAGAGCTGGACGCTGGCGATCTTCTCCACCGGCACCGTCCCGCCCGGGCGCGGCTTCAGGTACTCGACGAAGCCGGCCCCGTCGCGCTTGGCGGTCTCGACCATCTCGGCGAAGTAGCGCTTGCCGCCCGGGACGTCGGTCTGGTCCTGCACCTGCTTGCCGACATTCTTGGCGTTGAAGGCGTTGGCGACGAGCCGGCCCTCGGTATCGAGGACGAAGAAGTAATCCTCTTGGCCGAACCGGAGGGCGGTGATCGCCGACAGGGCGGCCTTCTGCGCCTCGGGCAGCGGCATCTGGCCCGCGGTCGCGAGCGCCTCGTAGTGCGCCAGCAGGCTGTGGGTGACCTCCGTCAGGCGCTTCGTCATGAGTGCGCGATCCTCGAGCGCCGACTCGCGGGTGTCGAAGAAGCTCAGGGCGCTCAGGGCGCCCACGGCCAGCACCACCAGGGCCATCACAGCGGCGAGCTTGTGGGACAGCTTCACGTGCGCGAGTTCGCGCCACGGCGCGCGGAGTCCGGCGGGCGGGCGGTGGTCTGATGTGGGGGTCATCCGGGTACCGAATGCGAGATGGCGTGGGCTGCCGACAGGGCGGCAGCGGATCGGGCAGCGGTCGATCTGCGTGTACGTCCCGCGCCGACCGCGCTGTGCCGTGCCAGTGTCGCGTTATAAGGTTAGTAAATGACAAACATTCGTCGATTGATCGCGTCGCGAGCCGAGTGATCTACTCTCGGCGTCCGATCGATCGGGCGATGGCAGGCCTTATTCTCCTAAGCTGACTATGCGAGATGGGCGATGTAGCGGAGAAGTATCTGTGCCAGTTAGTCGTCGACCCGGAAGTCGATCGGCTTGAAGCTGCCGTTGTTGGATTGCAGCGCCGAGCACGCGGTCAGACCGATGATCAGGTCGGCCTCGGCCACGAACACGATCCGGTCGCCGGCCCGGCTGAGGGGCGGCTCGACCGTGAGTGCCCCGGTTCTGCCGTCGATCGGCACGTTCATGAAGCAGTTGAACGCCACCGGGATCGCGTCCGGCGCGATGCCGTAGGGAGCGAGGGCCGCAGCGAGGTTGCCGAAGCAGCCACGATGCGGGTCGGTGTCGCCGTAGATGATCCGGAACGTGTCGGCCGAGCAGGGCGTCAGCAGGAAGTCGTGCCGCCCGACCGTGTCCTCGACGATGCGCAGGAGCACGTTCGACCGGTTCGAGTAGAGCGGGTCGCCGGTGGTGAGATAGATCTTGCTCGCGTAGTCGAGGGTCCGCCCGGAGGAGATCACCTCGCCGGTGTCGTGGCGATTATAGGCCACGAGGTCGGCGACCTGCTCGCCGCGCGGATCGATCACCGTCAGGCGCTGCCCCCTGTCGAGAGTGAAGGCGACGCCGGAGCGCGGTTCGATGCGCTGCACGTCCGCTCGGTTCATGGCGGGCTTCATCGATCGTCTCAGGCTCCGTGTCCCGGCAGGGTGTGATCAAGGAGAGAGGCCGGCGGATGCCACGTGTCGGCTTCGGGGACGGGCGCCGGGCGGCCCTGCATGGGGCAGCGCCAGTCAGCGCCGACCACGCGGCCGCTGTACTGCCGCGCCTCCGAAGCCTCGCCGTGACGCGCCAGCATCGGGTTCACGCTGCCCGCGAGGGCCTGGTCGCGCTCCAGGATCGAGGCGCGCAGCTTCTCGTAGCGGCCCTCCGCGCGCAACCGCTCGAACTGCGCGTGCAGGTTGAAGACCAGGACCGGCGAGGAGAAGCGCCGCGCCGGCCGGCTCGCGTTCGGGTGCAGCCCGACTACGAAGAAGGCTTCACCGCCGAAGCTTAAGGAGAAGTGCGGGTTGTCGGGATCGTCCGCCACGCGCGCGTCGTGCGGCTGGCCGAGCCAGGCATCCTTGTCGGTCAGGGATTGCGCCCGCGCCCAGAGATTTTCCTCGAAGGCCTCTTCCGAGAGGTCGCCGGGCCCCTCGAAGACGACCGCGAAGCTCTGGAACAGGTCGGGCTGCGCCCGGTACTGCGCCACGAAGGCGAGCAGCGCCGGGTAGATGCGCATGTCGTCCCAGCCCGAGGTGATGTCCCTCGCTACGACGATCCGCATACGGCCGCGTGACAGTGCGGACTTGGCGCCCACGCAGGGAAACGGCGGGTTCCGGATGAAGTCGCGGAAGGCCTCGGCACGGGGGTGCTCTCGGTCGTCGCGGGGAAACTGCATGCGGTCGGTGCCCGTGTTCTGCGCAGGGGTGCCCGGGAAGAGGGCAGCCGCCATGCGGGACTCCGGGAACCGCATCGGGCAGATGCCGTTCCGACCTGCGACAGGTCGTCCGGGGAAAACGTGGCTCTACCGGCGCGCGCGCAAGATATCCGGCCATTCCGGAAGCGCTTTATCTGTCGATAAGTCGACAAACAACATATGTTAAGCCAAGAAAAACTGGATCCGGCTGGCGGAAAGTCGCGTCTTTGCTGTCGCATCAGGAGCCTGAAGTTCAGCCTTGAGCCGCCAAGAGCGCGGATCAGCCGCGGCTGGCGGACCGCGCCCCGTGGTGCGCTGCCGCGGCGCTCCCGAATGCCTCGAACAGGGCACGGTTGATCGGGTTCGTGGCCGGATCGTGCTCCGCGTGCCACTGCACGCCCAGCGCGAAGCCCGCGGCATCGCGGACGCGGATTGCCTCGATCGTCTCGTCCTCGGCGACCCCCTCAATCACGATCCGCGCGCCCGGCTCCAGGATGCCCTGGCCGTGCAGGGAGTTCACCCGGATCGTCTCGCGTCCCAGCAGGCGGGCGAAGGCGCCGCCGGGCGTCAGGCGGACCGCGTGGCGGTCGGCGAAGATCACCTCAAGGTCCGGATGGATCTCGCCGTTCTCCAGGCGCGGCATGCGGTGGTTGAGTCGCCCGGGCAGGGTGCGGATCTCCGGGTGCAAGCTGCCGCCGAAGGCGACGTTCATCTCCTGGAAGCCGCGGCAGATGCCGAACAGCGGCACGCCCCGCGCCACGCACGCCTCGACCAGCGGCAGCGCCACCGCGTCGCGATCCTCGTCGTAGGGCTCGTGCGCCGCGCAGGGCTCTGCGTTGAACCGGGTCGGGTGAACGTTGGCGCGGCCGCCGGTGAGCAGGATGCCGTCCACGGTGTCGAGAAGATCGCCGAGATCGGTCGCTGCCGGGGTGGCGGCGAACATCAGCGGCAGGGCACCGGCCACGTGCGCCACGGCGCGCATGTTGTTCTCACCGACGATCTGGGCCGGAAACCGGTTGTCGATCAGACGCGCGTTCCCGATGACGCCGATTACGGGTCTCGTCATCGTCTCGACTACTCCCAGGTCCGGTTCCGCCGCAGGCTCTAAAGCCCAGGCAAACCGGGCGCCAGTCCCGATGGGACATGCGACGCCCTCTGACATGCGCTGGCTCCGGCCGGCCCGGGATCACAGGATGCTGACCGCCCGCGCCTCCTTGAGCAGCTCGTCCGCCACGCGCTCCGGCGCCTCCTCGTGCGCGAGGTGGCCGAGACCGCGGATCAGCGCGACCCGGGCGTCGGGCAGGCGGTCGCGCACCGTGAAGGCAGTGTCCGGCAGGATCGCCCGATCGTCGCCGCCGACGATCAGCAGGGTGCGGGTCGCGAGCCCCGGCAAGGCACCGTAGAGCCCGGCGAGGTCCCAGTTCGCCATCATGCCGAGCGCCCCGCGGACGTGGCCCGCCCGGGCGAAGAGCCGCCGGTAGAGCTCGACCCCATGCGGGTCGAGGCGGGAGCCGGTCCCCTCGATGAGCCGCTTCGCGGCCGACCGGTCCGCCGTCCAGGCGAAGACCTTCGGGGTGAAGGGATTGAGGAACAGGAGCCGCGCCATGCTGGGGAAGAGCAGGTTGGCCGCACCCGGCAGCGGCGCGAGCGCTCCGTTGAAGGCCGCCAGCAGCTGGGGCGCGATGGTTCCGTCGAGGCACATGCGCGCCAGCACGGCCGCGCCCGCCGAGTGACCGGCCGCCAAGACTGGCGGGCGGCCCAGCGCTTCCACGAGACCCGCCACGGCGCGGGCCATGCCGGGCAGCGACAGGTCACGGTCGGGGAGCGGATCTGTGAAGCCGTGGCCGGGAAGATCCGGGGCGATAACGAAAAAGTCCCGGGCCAGCAGCGGCGCCAGGGCGCGCCAAGAATGGGTCGCCGCCCCGGTGCCGTGGAGCAGCAGCAGCGTTGGCGCCTCCGGGCGGCCGAATTCCTGGACGTGCCATTGCAGGCCCGACGCCTCGACGAAGCGGCTCGCGTCCCGATGCGGCCAGTCCCGGCCCTCACGCGCCCAATCGGGCCGGTCGGGGTCGAACGGATTCAACACGCCAGTGTCTCCCGCAGTGCATCATAATGGACCCATCCGGGCCGTGAGGCGGTGCTATCGTGCAGCCACGGAAGTATTTCGTAACTCTCAACAATCCCATGCGGAGACCGCATGCCACCGCTGAGCGCGGACCAATTGCTGCGATGCAGCAGAATGAGCATATCTCGACCGCACAAGAACAAGACGCATCGCCCGACTTTGGAGCAGGCCATGATCCTCTTCACCTCCTCGACACAGAACATCGCCGCCCCGGCTGACGGCAACTGGAGCTTCGGTTCCGTCCTCCGCGACATGCTGAACGCTTGGCTCTCGCACCACCAGCGCCTCGCCGATCTGGGGATCAGCGGCGACCTCTGAGGTCGTTCCGTCGCGGCCCTCAGAGCGCCGCCCGGACCGCCGCGCTGAGCTGACCCGCATCGGCGCGCGGTAATCTCAGGTAGCGGGCCCCCATCGCGTCCGCCACCGCCCGGGCCTCTTCGCCCCGGTTTCCGGTGTCGATCACCAGGGACGAAAGTCCGGCTGCGCGCAACGTGCGGGCTGCCTGCAGCGCTTCCGTTCCAGCCTGGCCGCGCCCGCCCTCGCCCGACCGCGCGACATTGGCGCGGCCGTCCGTGAGCAGCACGATCGCCGGCCGGCTGCCACCCCGGCGCACGCCGAGCGCCACCGCCACCGCAGCATCGATCCCCGCCGCGAGGGGCGTCCCACCGCCGCCGGGCAGCCCCGCGAGGCCGCGCTTGGCCCGGGTCAGCGAGCGCGTCGGTGGCAGGACCAGCTCCGCGCCGGCTCCGCGGAACGCCACCAGAGCCACCCGATCGCGCCTGACATAGGCCTCGGCGAGCAGCAACTCGACGGCGCCCTTCGCTTCGGCCAGCCGCTCCAGGGCCGCCGAACCCGACGCATCGACGCAGAACACCGTCGTGGTCTCGGTCCGCTGCCGCAGGATCCGGACGCGCAGGTCGTCTCGCCGCACCACTATGCGGCGCGCCTCCTCCTCGCGCCGTCGCACGGCCTGCCAGGGCGCCGCCGCCCGCAGGGTCGCGAGCAGGTCCAGGCGTTCCCGCCGCGGATCGCCCCGCCGGCTGCCGACCGGGCGCCCGGTGCGGGCCGCCGCCATCTGGCCGACCCGGCCGGCCTTCGCCCCCGCGAGGCGCGCCTGGCCGGACAGCAACTGGTCGAGGAGGTCCGGCGGGATCGCCGCGCGCACTGCCTCCAGAACCACCTCGTCGGGCACTTGGGCGGCAGCCGGATCCGTCAACTCGGCGGGAGGCTCCTCGGGTGGCTCGGCGGGCGGTGCGTCCCCGGTATCGGGCACGCCGTCCTCCGGGGCGGGCAGGCGTGTAGCCCGGGACGCCAGGACGAGGCGTCCGGCCGCGACGATCTCGGCCCGCCCGATCGATCTCTCGCCCGCGAGGAGCCGTGCCACGCGGGCCGCCAGGATCGGCCCGCGCAGCGACGCGATGCCGAAGGCCTCGGCCAGGGCGCAGAGGCGGCCGGTCGGATCGGGCTCAGCAGGACCGTCAGCGCGTTCCGGCTCCGGGGATCGGGCCGACATCTCCGCGCGGCCGAGCCCGCCCAGGTCGAGCCGGAAGGCGAGACGGTCGGCCAGGGCCTCGGCAACCGCCTCGTCGGCCTCGCCCTCGTCGAGCAGGATCAGGCCGAAGCGGGCCGGGCGGTCCGAGACGACGCCGGTGTCCAGGGCAGCCGCGAGGCGGGAGGCGGTGCCGGCGGGCAGGCGCTCCGCCATCGGTACCACGACGATCCCGCCATTGGCTTCCGAAAGAAGACCGGCCCGCGGGACCGGACGACCGGCCGCCAGGGTCGCGGCGAGGTCGAGGCCCCCGAGAAGGGCGTCGTCGCCGATGCCGGGGGGCAGCCGCCGCCAGGGCGTTCCGGGCGGCATGGCCGCCCGCAGGATGTCGAGCCAGCCCTCGCGGACCGGCCCGGGGGCGGCGCGCAGCACCGCGCCGCCGCAGGCGGGCGGGTCGGCGGCGATCAGGCGAGCCGCGAGACAGGCATCCTCCCACCGGCCGGGCGCGCTGCCTTCCTCTCCTGCGAGAGGGAGGCGCGGTGTGCCCGTCACGCAAACACCTCGGCAAGTGCCCGTTCGACCCGCGCCGTGGAGCCGGATTCGTCCAGCGGGTTCCGGCGCAGCCTGTGCCGCAGGGAGGCCGGCGCGATGCGGCGGAGCTGGTCGTCGGTAACCGCCTCCGCGCCGTCTAGGGCCGCCAGGGCGCGGGCGGTCCGCATCAGGGTCAGCTCGCCGCGCAGGCCGTCCGTGCCGAGGGCGAGACAGAGCCGCGCCGCGCGTTCCAGGGCTGCGTCCGGCACGCGCACGGACGACAGGCGTTCCCGGGCCAGCAGGATCCGCTTCTGGACCTTCCGATCCTCCGAGGCCTGCGCGGCGCAGAAGGCCGCAGGGTCCCGCTCGTAGGCGTCGCGGGCGCGCACCACCGCGATCCGGGTGGGGATGTCCTTCGGGGTCGTGACCTCGCAGGCGAGGCCGAACCGGTCGAGGAGCTGCGGGCGCAACTCCCCCTCCTCCGGATTGCCCGACCCGACCAGTACGAATCGCGCCGGATGACGGAGGGACAGTCCCTCACGCTCCACCGTGTTGACGCCGGAAGCAGCCACGTCGAGCAGGAGATCCACGAGGTGGTCCTCGAGGAGGTTCACCTCGTCGATGTACAGGAAACCGCGGTTGGCCCGGGCCAGCAGCCCGGGCTCGAAGGCCTTCACGCCGGCGCCGAGCGCCCGCTCCAGGTCCAGGGTGCCGACCACCCGGTCCTCGGTGGCGCCGAGCGGCAGGTCGACGACCGGCACGGGCCTTTTATGACTCTTGCGCGGGGCGCCCGCCGCGCAGTGCGGGCAGGATTCGGCGGGGCTGTCGGGATCGCAGTTGTAGGGGCAGCCGATGACAGCCCGCATCGGCGGCAGCAGGGCGGCGAGCGCCCGGATCGCCGTTGACTTGCCGGTGCCGCGGTCGCCGAAGACCAGCACGCCGCCGACGGCCGGATCCACCGCCGCGATCAGCAGCGCCTGGCGCATCTCGTCCTGGCCGACAATGGCCGAGAAGGGGAAGGTGGGCACGCAATGACTCGATGCTGCGGGGGCATCCAACCCACCCCCTCATCCTGAGGTGCCGCAGCGCAGCGGAGGCCCCGAAGGAGTCCTCCAGAAGACGTGCGATGGCTGGAGGCCTCCTTCGAGGCCCGCTGACGCAGGCACCTCAGGATGAGGGCGCGGGTGGAAGAAGGGAACTCCCGCGTGCGCTTACTCCGCCGCCTTCTGCCGCAGCCCGATCCGTCCCCAGATCGTCGAGAGTGCCTCGACCAAGTGGGCGATGTCGGCATCCGTGTGCAGCGGTGACGGGGTGATCCGCAGGCGCTCGGTGCCGCGGGCGACCGTCGGGTAGTTGATCGGCTGCACGTAGATGCCGAACTCGTCGAGCAGGGTGTCGGAGATCGCCTTGCACAGCACCGGGTCGCAGACCATCACCGGCACGATGTGGCTGTCGTTCGGCATGGTCGGGATGTCGGCGGCCTCCAGGGCCTCGCGGACCTTCGCGACGCGCTCCTGATGCCGGGCACGCTCGGCGCCGCTCGCCTTCAGGTGGCGGATCGACGCCGCCGCGCCGGCCGCCACCGCGGGGGGCAGCGAGGTGGTGAAGATGAAGCCCGAGGCGAAGCTGCGCACGAAGTCGCAAAGCTTTTCGGACGCCGTGATGTAGCCGCCGTGCACGGCGAAGGCCTTGCCGAGCGTGCCCTCGATCACGTCGAGCCGGTGGGCGACGCCGTCCCGCTCCGAGATGCCGCCGCCGCGGGCGCCGTAGAGGCCGACCGCGTGAACCTCGTCGAGGTAGGTGAGCGCCCCGTGGGCCTCGGCCACGTCGCAGATCTCGGCGATCGGCGCGATGTCGCCGTCCATCGAGTAGACCGACTCGAAGGCCACCAGCTTCGGCCGCGACGGATCGATCAGGCCGAGCTTCCGGTTCAGATCCTCGGGATCGTTGTGGCGGAAGATGTGGCGCTCGGCGCGGGAGAACCGGATGCCCTCGATCATCGAGGCGTGGTTCTCGGAATCGGAGAAGACCGCGCAGTTCGGCAGGCGCGACGCCAGAGTCCCCAGTGCCGCCCAGTTCGACACGTAGCCGGAGGTGAATAGCAGCGCCGCTTCCTTGCCGTGGAGGTCGGCGAGCTCCTGCTCCAGCAGCACGTGGTAGTGGTTGGTGCCCGAGATGTTGCGGGTGCCGCCGGCGCCGGCGCCGCAGCGGTCGATCGCCTCGTGCATCGCCCCGGTGACCGTGGGGTGCTGGCCCATGCCGAGATAGTCGTTGGAGCACCAGACCGTCACGGGCCGCGTCCCGCCCGCATGGTGGTGCGTGGCGTGCGGGAATTTGCCCGCGTGGCGCTCGAGGTCGGTGAAGACCCGGTAGCGGCCCTCCCGGTGAAGTCCGGCGATCTCAGCCCCGAAGAACTTTTCGTAGTCCATGTCGCCTCTCCCCGAATTCCCGCTGCGGGTTGATCCCGCCTGTGACACCGGACTTCGCACAAGACCAGTTCCAAACTGGTGGACGTGCGTCGCCCGGCTGTGATCCCTCGCCCTACACCCGATCCGGCTTTCTGGCCGCCTCCCCGGGCGCCCGCGCCGGCAGGCTCCAGCGCCACAGCTCCGCCGAGGGCAGCGGAAGCATCAGGAACCAGTGCTCCAGGGTGGCGAGCGCCGTGAGCGTCGCCAACACCGTGAAGCCGATCAGCTCGTGCTCCAGCAGGTCGGCGCCGAGCGCCGCGCGCCCGAGCAGCGCCGCCGCGATGGTCCCGAGGCTCACCGAAACCGGGAACAACAGGTTCATCGGCTTGCGCGACAGGTAGCAGGCCAGATAGCCGAGATGGTCCGGCAGGAACTCGGCGTGGAGATTGCGCACCCCCAGGAACAGGTTGAGCCGGGCCGAGAGGTTCATCACCACCAGGGTGCCGTAGGTCCACAGGGCGAAGCGGTTGGGGCTGCCCCAGACGAGCGCCAGGATGGCCAAGCCGCCGACCACGATGGCGAATTCGTGCCACAGGCTGGTGGCGAGCGCCGCGAAAAACCGGTCGACCCCCCGCACCCCCGGCGCGCAGGCGACCGGCCGGGGCCCCGACAGGAAGCCCATGTAGTAGCTCATCTCCTGCCAGCCCCAGACGATCAGCGCCGCCGTGAAGGCCGTGTAGGCCCCCGTCGCGCTCGTGTCGGCGGCGCTGGAGCGGATCGCCACCAGGGCGACGGCGAGCAGCAGCGTCGCCCCGGCCATGCTCCACGGATGCGTCCGCCGCGGGGCGTGGTCGAGCAGCAGGATCAGCCCGGTGGAGAACCACCAGAGCAGCACCGCGTAGAGCACCGGGGCGGCGTAGGTCCCCATGCTACCAGACCGGCTGGAGGCGGATGTCGGCCGGCAGGGCGTTGGCCTTGACGGGCAGGAGGTAGAGCCGCGCGAAGGTCACGGCCGCCCGGGCGGCATGGACGCCCTGCAGGACCTTGCCGATGAGCCCACCCTTCGCCTTCGCGTCGGCGATCGCCCGCGAGCAGGCGAGCAGCCGGTCGAGCCCCGCCTTGAACTTCGGGTTGTCGATATCGAGCTCCAGCGGGAAGGTCTGGCGGGAGATCTCCGAGGTGATCCGGAAGACCTTGAAGTCGTAGTCGCTGGGGTCGACCCCGAGGGCGGCGTGGAAGGCCGGGCGGTGATGGTCGCGCACGTACATCGTGGCGAAGACCGCCAGCAGGAAGAACCGGATCCAGTAGCGGTTCACGCCGCTCGTCAGCTTCGGGTTCGCCCGCATCAGGAGCGCGAAGGCCTCGCCGTGGCGGAACTCGTCGTTGCACCACAGTTCGAACCACTTGAAGATCGGGTGGATGCGCCGCTCCGGGTGCCGCTCCAGCTCGCGGAAGATTGTGATGTAGCGGGCGTAGCCGATCTTTTCGGACAGATAGGTGGCGTAGAAGATGAATTTCGGCCGGAAGAACGTGTATTTCTTGGACTTGGTGAGAAAGCCCAGGTCCACGCCGATGCCGAAATCCTTCAGCGTGTCGTTGATGAAGCCGGCGTGGCGCGCTTCGTCCCGGCTCATGAAGCCGAACAGTTCCTTGATGTCCTTGTTCTTGGCCCGCTTCCTCATCTCCGCGTAGAGCACGCAGCCGGAAAATTCCGCCGTGATGGACGAGACCAGGAAGTCCAAAAACTCCTTCCGCAGCTCGGGCTCCATCCGCGACAGGTCGCAGTCGAACTCCTCGTTGCGGGTGAAGTGGCGCTTGTTCGGATCGGCGCGCAGCTCGGCGATCAGGATATCCCAGTCACGCCGCACCGGCTCGACATTCGTGCGGTCGAGCTCGTCGAAGTCGGTCGTGTAGAAGCGCGGGCTGAGGAAGGTCGTCTCCTGGGCTGCCCGTGTCGATTCGTTGACCGGAGTCTTCGGGATGGGCTGGCCGGAGGGTGGCGGGACGGGTGCGTTCACAGCTTCCTCCTCTCGGAAAAGCTGACCTCGTAGAGTTCGGTCAGCTCAAGATGGGCGATGAGCTTGGTCCAGGCCCGCTCCAGCGGGCCGGCCCGGGTGACGGTGGCAGTGCGGCGCACGCTGAGGCGCTCGCCGTAGGGCACCGAAGTCGGCGCGTCGTGAACCTGGACCTCGTCGCCGGGCTCGATCTCGAAGCCGGCATCCAGGGTGACGTGCGCGTGCAGGCTCTCGGGTGTCTGCTCGATTTCAACCGTGCAGGGCACGGTGACGGTGCGGCTGCCGAAGAGACCCATCACCGGGTCTCCGTGGCGGGCACGCCCGGGGCGGGCATCAGGCGGGCGAAGGCGCCCGCATTGGTCGGCCCGAAGGCCTCCAGCGGCACCCGGCGGCCGGTGGCCTCGTCGGCCAGCGCGAGGCGGCCGTCATCATAGCGGGTCAGGCTGAAGGGCTTCTCCGGCCCGAGGCCTTCGCGCTGGCGGGCCTGGGCGAGGCCCCGCAGGGTCCCCCTCAGAAAGCCGTCCTCGCCAGGCCGGACCCAGGCGACGATGTGCCGGTCGGCGACGTCACGCAGGGCGATCGAGCCGTCGACCTGATCCTCGGCGCGGAATTCCAGCCGGGCCACGGGCTTCGCGGGCGGCAGGGCGACGAGGCCGATCTTCTCGCTCCGGCCGACCAGGACCGCCAGCATGGTGAAGCCCATCATCGCCCCGACGCCGATCATCAGCAGCGCCGGCGCCGGTCCCGTCGTTCGGCCGGTTGTGTCCGCCCGATCGCCCATCGCCCCCTCCCTTATTCGGCCGCGACGAGGCGGCCGGGATTCTCGTTTGCCGGGCCCAGCCGGGCGACCCGGACCGGCGGCGCCGCACCGTCGGCATGGGCCGCGAGCGCGCGCGCCAGCAGCGCCGCCGCCGCGTCGGCCTCCGGCACGGACCGGAGCATGGGCTCAGTCCGTGCGAGACGCCAGGGCCGGGCATGCGGCCAGAGCTGAAGGTAGGCGATGCGCAGGCCCGGCCGCAACTGCAGCGGTACGTCGCCGCTCCCGTCGGTGAAGGCGCGCAGGGACGCGGTCTCGATCTGCGCGAAGGGCAGGTTGTGGGTCACCGGCAGGGCAATACCGGCCTGCAGCACGATTCGACGATTGGTGATCGTGTAGATCGTGGTGCGGTGGGTGAGCCACGCCAACAGCCACAGCAGTGCGAGCCCGACCGCGCCGACCATCAGCGTCGGTCCGACAACCTTGAGCGCTGCCCCTGGCCCGCCAGCGGCCAATCCGAAGGCCAGGGCGCAGATCGCGAACCACGCGATCACCAAGCGTGCGTGGAACACCCGCACGAGCAGGCCCGATGTGGTCGGCGCTCCCTGCCACAGGATGCGCTCGCCCGCCGGCAGCGGGCCGGGCAGCCCCCGCAGGGTGCCCTCGGGGAGGAAGTCGCCGCTCATATCAGGGGCTCCGCGCGGGCCGGCGTGGCGTAGAGCGTGCCGGCGCCGAAGTAGGACATGATCCGCTCCTCCTCCAGGAAGGTCACGCTGTCGGGGTCGCGGGTGGCCGGGATGTCGGCGAACTGGCTGGCGAGCAACGCCTCGGACTTCACCGTCTTGGTGAAGCCGCCCGCCCGGCAGAAGGTGGCCGGCATCAGGCGGCGGCCGCCGGTGGAAAGCTCCACCTCGTAGTAGCGGATCAGCGACTCGCCGCGGTCGACCCAGACGTCGCTGACGACGCCCGCCACGGCGTTGTCGGTGCCGAACACCGTCATGCCGATCGGGTTCGGTCCGTCCTCGTGGATGACGAAGTTCTTCGCCACCCGGAGGGGCACGATACGGATCTCCTCGTCCCAGGTCCGGTCATGGACATCGTGCCGCAGCACCCAGGAGCCGGGGCCGACGCCGGCCTGAAGCGACGCATCCGTCCGCTCGTAGGGCGCGCCCGGCCAGGGCTCGACCTTGCGGGCCGGGATGCCGGTCTCGATGTCGTCGCGGCCATGGACCGCCTGCGGCGCGTAGGTCGTCTCCCCGCCGGGCAGGTGGAAGGCCTTCGACCGCGGGATCAGGAAGGGATCGACCGCCTTGCGGCGCCCGACGGCCTCGTTCTCGAGGGGATAACCCTCCCGTCGGTCCTCGCGGCGCAGCCAGAACACCAGCCCGGCGAAGAAGAAGAAGAACGCGTAGAGCACGACCTGGGCGACGTCGACATAACCCGTAAGTGCGCCGGTTGGCATGGCTGTCCTCCCCGTGTCTCAGGCTGCCCGGCCGGCAAGATCGCCGCCGAGCCGGTGTTGCGTCTCCGCGCGCGCGTCCTCCCGCACCAGCGGCCCGAGGGCCAGGAGCGCGGCGAACAGCAGGGCGATCTCGATGTGGTAGACGATCAGGTAGCCGATCGCCGGTTCGTTCATGCCCTCGCCGAGGACCCCCGACTGGGCAATGGCGCCGCCCACGTCGCGCACGAGGCCGCTCGCGGCGATCGACAATCCGGCGGCCGTCGCCTGCACGGCGCCCCAGGCGCCCAGCGCGAGACCCGTATCCTCCGGACCGGCGCGGTTCATCGAGGCGGTGAGCGTGCCGTGGGCGAACAGGCCGCCGCCGAGGCCGATCAGGCTCACGCCCGCGGCGAACAGGTCAGCCGAGGCCAGCGGCGCGGCGAACACCACCGCCGAGAAGGCCAGGATGCCGATCCCGGCCCCGACCGCCGACACCCGGAACGGATCGCCGCCGCGGTTGAGCCAGCGGGCCGCGATCAGGAGGCCCAGGCCGCCGCCGGCCGCGAGCAGCGCGGTCAGGGCCGTGGTGGCGGCGACCGACAGATGCAGGATCTGGCCGCCATAGGGTTCGAGCAGGATGTCCTGCATCGAGAAGCCAGCGGTGCCGAGGCCGATCGCCATAAGGCGTCGCCGGGCGGTGCCCTCGCCGGCGTAAGCCTTCCAGGAGGCGCGGAAGTCGCGCTGCGGCGCCGCGCGGGTCCGGTTGGGATCGCGCGGCTCCTGCTTCCACAGGGCGATCCCGTTGAGGATGATGGTGACCAAAGCCGCGCCCTGGATCACCTGGATCAGCCGCACCGGCGAGAAATGGGCCAGGAACAGGCCGAACAGCACGGCGCTCGCCATCATGCCGAACAGGAGCGCCGCGCAGAGCAGTGCCACCACCTTCGGGCGCGCATGGGCGGGGGCTAGGTCGGTGGCGAGCGCCAGCCCCACGGTCTGGGTGGTGTGGAGCCCTGCGCCGACCAGCAGGAAGGCGAGCGCCGCCGCGAGGTCGCCGACCCAGAGCGGCCCGGTCGTGTCGCCCGACAGGATCAGGAGGGCGAACGGCATGATCGCCAGCCCGCCGAACTGGAGCAGCGTGCCGAACCAGATGTAGGGCACCCGCCGCCAGCCCAGCACCGAGCGGTGCGTGTCCGATCGGAAGCCGACGATCGCCCGCAGCGGTGCGAAGATGAGTGGCAGGGCCAGCATCACCGCGACGATCCAGGCCGGGACGCCCAGTTCGACGATCATCACCCGGTTGAGGGTCCCGATCAGCAGCACCGCGGCCATGCCGACCGTGACCTGGAACAGGGCGAGGCGCAGGAGGCGGCCCAGAGGCAGCTCGACGGTGGCGGCATCCGCGAAGGGCAGGATCGCCGGGCCGAGGCGCATGAGGGCGGCGGTGAGTTTTTGGGACGCGGTGCTCATGCTTGCACCCCGGGCGCCGCTGCATCCCCTCCCCCCTCTGCGGGGGAGGGTGGCCCCTGCGTCAGCAGGGGTCGGGAGAGGGGAGCGGCGGTGCCGGAGAGGTCGCGACGGGCGTGAAAACCTGAACCGTCGCGCTGCCCCTCTCCCCCCCTGCTGCGCAGGGTACCCTCCCCCGCAGAGGGGGGAGGGAGGGTGCGCGTCAGCGCGATGGCGTTCGAGAGATAGAACCCGCTGTTGATCCGATGGCTCTGCGCCCAGGCGAAGCCGTCGAGGGCCTGTTCCGAAGAGAATCGCCGCCGCAGCCCGCGCTCGGTCACCGGCACGATGGAAGGCGAGCGGTCGCTGCGCGGAAAGAACTGTCCGGCTGCGTGCATCAGCGTCAGCAGCGCGGTGCGGGGCGCCACCGTGAACAGCACCGACCCGTCCGTGCGCGCGCCCAGCACGGCCAGCGCCCGGGCGATGTCGCCGGCGCGGTAGTGGATCAGCGAATCCATCGCCACGACGTGGTCGAAGCGGCCGAGCGCCGGATCGAGCATGTCGCCGACCCGGAAGTCGATCCGTCCGGCTCCGGCGATCGCCGGAAGCCGCTCCTGCGCCAGCCCGATCAGCGTCGGCGAGACGTCGATCGCCACCACCTCGGCCCCGCGCCGCGCCGCCTCGACGCTCAGCGCGCCGGTGCCGCACCCGGCATCGAGCAGGCGCAGGCCGGTCATGTCGGCTGGCAGCCAGGACAGCAGCGTCGCCCGCATGGCGTCGCGCCCGGCCCGCACGGTGGCGCGGATCCGGCTCACCGGGGCGTCCGAGGTCAGGCGCGACCACGCCTCGACCGCGGTGCGGTCGAAATAGGTGGTCAGCTCGCCTCGGCGAGCGTCGTAGCTGGCGCTGGCCATCAGTCGAATCCCAGAAACTCGAACAGGTCGCGGTCCTTCATGGGCTGTGCCTCGCAGGGCTCGGCGCCGGCCCAGAGGGTCTCGGCGAGCCGCATGTACTCGGCGGTCACGGCATCGAGCTCGGGTGAGGAATCCATCTCGAACAGGGTCGATTTCTTGAGCCGCGAGCGGCGGACCACGTCGAGATCGGGGAAGTGGGCGAGGCGCTTCAGCCCGACCGCGTCGTTGAACCGGTCGATCTCGTCGGTCTTGGCCGAGCGGTTGGCGATGACGCCGCCCAGCCGCACGCCGTAATTCTTGGACTTGGCGTGGATCGCCGCGACGATCCGGTTCATGGCGAAGATCGAGTCGAAGTCGTTGGCGGTGACGATCAGCGCCCGGTCGGCATGCTGGAGCGGCGAGGCGAAGCCGCCGCAGACCACGTCGCCCAGCACGTCGAAGACGACGACGTCGGTGTCTTCGAGGAGGTGGTGCTCCTTGAGAAGCTTCACGGTCTGGCCGACCACGTAGCCGCCGCAGCCGGTCCCGGCGGGCGGGCCGCCGGCCTCGACGCACATGACGCCGTTGTAGCCCTCGACCACGAAATCCTCGACGCGCAGCTCCTCCGAGTGGAAGTTCACCGCCTCCAGGGCGTCGATCACCGTGGGGGCGAGGCGCTTGGTCAGCGTGAAGGTCGAGTCGTGCTTCGGGTCGCAGCCGATCTGCAGGACCCGCTTGCCGAGCTTCGAGAAGGCCACCGACAGGTTCGACGAGGTGGTCGACTTGCCGATCCCGCCCTTGCCGTAGACCGCGAAGACCTTGGCGGTCTCGATGCGGATGTCCGGATCGAGGGCGACCTGGACGCTCCCCTCCTCCTTCCGGGCGACGACGGGATTGCGGATCGCGATGTTCATGCGGCCACTCCTGCGGTGACGCCTTCCAGGCGGTCCTCCAGCTCCTCCTCGGCCCGGTCGAGGGCGTCGCGCATCTCTGCGTCAGGAGTCCAGAAGCCGCGGCGGTGCGCCTCGATCAGCCTTTGGGCGACCTTGGCGGAGGCGGTGGGGTTCAACGCGGCCATGCGCTCGCGCATGTCCTTGTCGAGGACGTAGGTCTCGGTGATCCGCTCGTAGATCCAGGGCTGGACCGCGTTGGCAGTGGCCGACCAGCCGACCGTGTTGGTCAGGTGAGTCTCGATCTGGCGGACGCCCTCGTAGCCGTGGCCGAGCAGGCCCTCGTACCATTTCGGGTTGAGCATCCGGGTGCGCGTCTCCAGCGCCACCTGCTCCTCCAGGGAGCGGACGCGCCCCTCCCCGCGGGTCTGGTCGCTGATGTAGATCGGCACCGACTCGCCCTTGGCCCGGGCGACCGCCCGGCCCATGCCGCCGAGCCCGTCGAAGTAGTGGTCGACGGAGGTGACGCCGACCTCGACCGAGTCGAGGTTCTGGTAGGCCATGTCGACGGAGGCCAGCACCGCCTGCATCAGGGCGCGCTGCGGCGCCGGGCGGCCGGTTCGGCCGTAGGCGAAGCTCTTGCGGCGCGAGAAGGTCTCGCAGAGTTCCGCGTCGTCGTCCCAGTTCCCTGAGTCGACGAGGTGGTTGACGTTGGCCCCGTAGGCGCCCTCGGCGTTGGAGAAGACCCGCAGCGCCGCCGTCTCCAGGTCGCAGCCCTGCTCGGCCTGGATCGCCAGAGCGTGCTTGCGGACGTAATTCTGCTCGAGCGGCTCGTCGGCGGTCGCCGCGAGGTACGAGGCCTCGGCCAGGAGCTTCGTCTGCAGCGGCAGCAGATCCCGGAAGATGCCGGACAGCGTCACCACCGCGTCGATGCGGGGGCGGCCGAGGGTCTCCAGCGGGATCAGCTCGGCGCCGCTGAGCCGTCCGTAGCCGTCGAAACGGGGTGCGGCGCCGATCAGCGCCAGCGCTTGGGCGATCGGCCCGCCCTCGCTCTTGAGGTTGTCGGTGCCCCACAGGACGAGGGCGACGCTCTCCGGGCAGGGCTTCCCGTCCGCCGCGAAGCGCTCGAGGATGCGGGCGACTTGCCGGGCGCCGTCGGCCACCGCGAAGGCCGAGGGCAGGCGGTAGGGATCGAAACCGTGCAGGTTGCGGCCGGTCGGCAGGACGGCCGGGTTGCGCAGCAGGTCGCCGCCCGCCACCGGCGGCACGAAGCGGCCGTCGAGCGCCCGCAGCAGGGCCGGAACTTCGTGATCCCGGGCGAGCAGCCGGTCGGTCTCGGCGAGGTTTTTGAGAACTTCGCGGGTCGCCTCGTCGGCGGGTAGGCCGGAGGCCTTCAGTGCCGCCTCGGTCCCCTGCCCGGCGACCAAGGCCTCGATCCCGGCTCGCTCGGGGCGCACGCCGTGCGCCGATTCGGCGAGCGCCAGGAGCAGGTCGACCCGCTCCTCTTCCGGCGTCCCTTGCCCGACCACGTGCAGACCGTGCGGGATCAGGGTCTGTTCAAGCTCCTGAAGGGCGGTCCAGAGGCCGGAAACCCGCGCTTCCAGATCGCCGCTCCAGGCTGGCTCCGCGCTCACGAGATCGACCGCCGCGCCCTGATCCTGGATCAGCCGGGCCAGCGTCTCGCGCTCAGCCCCCGCCTCGGGGCCGAGTCCGCGCCAGCGCTCGATCGAGCTCTTGAGGTCGATGAGACCGCGGTAGAGGCCGGCCGCCGCGAGGCTCGGGGTCAGGTAGCTGACCAGCGTCGCGGCCGAGCGGCGCTTGGCGAGCGTCCCCTCGGACGGGTTGTTGGCGGCGTAGAGATAGACGTTGGGCAGCGCCCCGATCAGCCGCTCCGGCCAGCAGGCCTCGGACAGGCCGGTCTGCTTGCCGGGCATGAATTCCAGCGCCCCGTGTGTGCCGAAATGCAGCACGGCGTCGGCGGCAAAATCCTCGCGCAGGTAGCGGTAGAAGGCCGAGAACGCGTGGGTCGGCGCGAAGCCGCGCTCGAACAGCAGCCGCATCGGGTCGCCCTCGTAGCCGAAGGCCGGCTGGATCCCGACGAAGATATTTCCGAATCGTGCGCCCAGCACGAAGAGTTCGGCGCCGTTGGTCTGGTGGCGGCCGGGCGCCGGGCCCCACTGGGCCTCGATCTCGGCGAGGTGGGGCTCGCGCCGCAGATGATCCTCGGCCGGGATGCGGGCGTGGACGTTGGCCTGGGTGCCGTAGCGCTTGGCATTGCCGTCGAGGATCGCCGCGCGCAGGGCGTCGACGCTCGCCGGCACTTCGACCATGTAGCCGTCCGCCGCCAGCCCCTTCAAAGTGTTGAGGAGCGAGGCGTAGACCGACAGGAACGCCGCCGTGCCGGTGGCGCCGGCATTCGGCGGGAAGTTGAACAGCACCACGGCGAGCTTCCGCTCGGCCTTCGCGGTCCGGCGGAGCGACACCAGCCGCGCCACCCGCTCGGCGAGCCGGGCGGCGCGCTCGGGGTGAACCCGCATGTCCCGGGCGTTGTCGGCGCCGGAATTCGCGGAGCGGCCGCCGAACACCATCGGGGCGGTGGCGCCGTCGAGTTCGGGGATCGCGACCATCATGGTCGCCTCGACCGGCGACAGGCCGCGGTCGCCCGCCTCCCACTGCTCGAGCGTCTGGAATTCCAGCGCCTGGGCGGCGAGATAGGGCACGTCGAGCCGGGCCAGCATCGCCTCGGCGGCGGCGGCGTCGTTGTAGGCGGGCCCGCCAACCAGCGAGAAGCCGGTGAGCGAGACCATCGCTTCGATCGCGGCGCGCCCGTCCTTCATGAAGAAGGCGTCCACCGCAGGGCGGTTGTCGAGGCCGCTGGCGAAGGCCGGCACCACGTCGAGGCCCTGCGCCTCCAAGGCCGCGATGACGCCGTCGTAATGGGCGGTGTTGCCGGCGAGCACGTAGCTGCGCATCACCAGCAGGCCGACGCGGCCCCTCGCGCCGGGGAGCCGCGGCAGCCGCGACGGGTCGGCGCCGATCCGGCCGGGCAGGCGCGGGTGGTAGAGGCCTGTCTCGGGGTAGTCGAGGGGGGGCGGGGCGGCCGGGCCCTCGCGCCAGGCGGCCCGCTCGCCGGCCGCGTAGCGGTGCACGAGGAAGCGGACCAGGGCGGCGACGTTCTCGTCCGAGCCCGCGAGCCAGTATTGCAGGGTCAGGAAATAGGCGCGCACGTCCTGAGCCGAGCCCGGGATGAAGCGCAGGATCTTCGGCAGCTTGCGCACGAGCGCCATCTGCCGGCCGGCATTGCCCTGCTGGCCGGGCTTGCCGCGCAGCTTCTTCAGGAAGTCGAGGGCGCTGCGCTTGGTGCCGCTCATGTCGAAGCGGCCGAGCTTCGTGGCCTTCACCACCTCGCCGGCCGAGAGGCAGCCGACCATCGCGTCGCAGCCGTCCCGTCTCGCGGCGAGCGCCGGCAGGATCGCCCGGACATGCTCGTCCATGAACAGCATGGCCGAGAGCACGATGTCGGCCTGCGCGATGTCGGCCCGGCAGGCCTCCAGGGTCGCGGGATCGTTGTCCCACTCGGCGGCGGCGTGGAAGCCCAGGATCAGCCCGGGCATCTCGGTCCGGAGACGCAGGCGCGCCCGTTCCACCGCGCTCGCCAAGTGATTGTCGAGCGTGACGATGACGACGCGGATCGGCGGCCTAGCGGCCGTAATGCGCTTTGGCATCGTAGAGGGTCTCGACGGTGATGAGCGGCAGGTGCCGCTCCCGGGCGAAGGTCTCGGTGTTGGTGCGCGCCTTGCCCCGCACGAAGAACGGGATCTTCTTCAGTTCCTTCTCGGCTTCGGGCGACCAAGCGGCCTCCCGATCCAAAAGAATCGGAACGGGCGCCGGCGTCGGAGGGGTGTCAGCCGGCGCCCGTTCCGCGGCCTCAAGCGCCCCGTCCGCCGGAGTCCCGAAGGACTTGCCGCCGAGATGCGAGGGGCCGACGCCGTCGTGGAATTCGGGATCCTCCCGGAACATGCCGAGGAGGTGCTCTTCGAGGCCCATCATCAGCGGATGGACCAGGGTGTCGAACAGGACGTTGGCGCCCTCGAAACCCATCTGCGGCGCGTAGCGCGCCGGGAAATCCTGGACGTGGACCGGCGCGGAGATCACCGCGCAGGGAATGCCGAGCCGCTTGGCGACGTGGCGCTCCATCTGGGTGCCGAGGACCAGTTCCGGCGCGGCCGCGCGGATCGCCGCCTCGACATCGAGGTAGTCGTCGGTGATCAGCGCCTCGAGGCCGTGCTCGGCCGCCTCGGCGCGAACCTCGCGGGCGAATTCGCGGCCGTAGGTCCCGAGCCCGACGACGGTGAAGCCCAGCTCCTTGGCGGCGACCCGGGCGATGCCGATCGCGTGGCTGGCGTCTCCGAACACGAAGACACGCTTGGCTGTGAGATAGGTCGAGTCGACCGAGCGGGAGTACCAGGGCAGCCGCGAGCCGGGCCCGTCGAGGACCGGCGACGGGTCGATCCCGGCAAGCGCCGCCACCTCCTCAACGAAGCGGCGCGTGCCGCCGACGCCGATCGGAACGGTTTGCGTAAACGGCTGCCCGAAACTCTTCTTCAGGTACTCCGCGGCCGAGCGGGCGGTCTCGGGATAGAGCACGACGTTGAAGTCGGCCTCCCGGAGCCGGCCGAGATCGCCGGGCGTGGCACCCAGCGGCGCGACGACATTTACCGCGATGCCCAGCGAATCGAGCAGCCGGCGGATCTCGATCAGGTCGTCCCGATGGCGGAATCCCAGCGCCGTTGGACCCAGAATATTGCAGAGCGGTTGCTGTCCAGGCTCACGGGCGGAGCGCGATCCGGGGGCTCCGGCGAGCGCCCGGACGAGGCGGTAGAAGGTCTCCGACGCGCCCCAGTTCTCCTTCTTCTGGTAAGCGGGCAGCTCCAGCGGAATCACGGGGATCGGCAGGTCGAGGGCTTTGGCGAGCCCGCCGGGATCATCCTGGATCAGCTCGGCGGTGCAGGAGGCGCCGACGATCATCGCCTGCGGCTGGAAGCGCGCGTACGCGGCCGAGACCGCCTCCTTGAAGATCTGCGCGGTGTCGCGGCCGAGATCCTGCGCCCGGAAGGTCGTGTAGGTCACGGGCGGGCGCGCGTCCCGCCGCTCGATCATGGTGAACAGCAGGTCGGCGTAGGTGTCGCCTTGGGGCGCGTGCAGCACGTAGTGCAGCCCGGACATCGCCGTCGCGACGCGCATCGCGCCGATGTGGGGAGGTCCCTCGTAGGTCCAGAGGGTGAGCTGCATGGCGCTACACCTCCAGCAAGGCACGGCGCCGGAGCGGGCGCACGAACAGCTCGGCGAGGTCGCCGGCCTGATCGTAGCCCTGCACGGGCGTGAACAGCAGCTCGATCGACCACTTGGTCGACAACCCCTCCGCCTCGAGCGGGTTGGCGAGGCCGAGCCCGCAGACCGTCAGGTCCGGCCGGGTCGTGCGGCAGCGGTCCATCTGGTCGTCGAGGCTCTGGCCCTCCGTCACCCGCGTGCCCGCGGGCAGAAGCTCGATCTCGGCGGCGAGATGGGCGCGGTGCAGGTACGGCGTCCCGACTTCCACGAGCTCCGCGCCGAGCTCCCGGGCGAGGAACCGGGCGAGCGGCACCTCGAGCTGCGAATCGGGGAAGAAGAAGATGCGCTTGCCGCCGAGTCTGTCCCGGTGCGGCGCGAGGGCGGTCTCGGCGCGGGCGCGACCCGGAGCCGTGGCCCGGTCGAATGCCTCTTCGGAGACGCCGAACGCCTCGGCCGCCGCCCGCAGCCAGCCGGTGGTGCCCTCGGCCCCGAGCGGGAACGGCGCGGCGAGCCGCCGGGCACCGCGCTCGTCGAGGGCGCGGGCCGTGTCGGTCAGGAACGGCTGGGCGAGCAGATAGCGGGTCCCGCGCCCCACGGCCGGCATCGCGCCGGCCCGGCGGGCGGGCAGGAACCGGACATCCCCGATGCCCATCGCGGCGAACATCCGGGAGAACTGATCCTCCACCACGTCGGCCAGAGCGCCGACGACCAGGAGCGACGGCGCGGCCGTCTCGGTCTCGCGGGGCAGATCCGGCACGAGGGCCGCGAGGCAGGCATCCTCCCCTTGCGTGAAGGTCGTCTCGATGCCGGAGCCCGAATAGTTCAGCACCCGCACGGGAGCGAGCCGGCCCGACAGGCGCTGCGCCGCTCGGGACAGGTCGAGCTTGATCACCTCCGATGGGCATGAGCCCACGAGGAACAGGAGCTTGATGTCCGGTCGGCGCTCGATCAGCCGGGTCACCACCCGGTCGAGTTCCTCGTTCGCGTCGGCGAGGCCGGCGAGGTCGCGCTCGTCGATGATGGCGGTCGCGAAGCGTGGCTCAGCGAAGATCATGACGCCGGCGGCGGACTGGATCAGGTGCGCGCAGGTGCGCGAACCGACCACGAGAAAGAACGCGTCCTGTATCTTCCGGTGCAGCCAGACGATGCCGGTGAGCCCGCAGAACACGGCCCGCTGCCCGTGCTCCTGGTGCAGGTCGATGCCGCCGCAGCCGGTCTGGTGGATCAGGGGAGCGTTCACGGCAGCGCCTCCATCAGGCGCGGCGCGGGGCTGCCGGCGCCTTCGAGGCGGGCGGCGCGCAGCTTCAGCAGGAACTGCCCGGCATTGATGACGTAGGTCGCGTAGGCGGCCAGCGCGAGGAGGAGCAGGGCCTGGCCATCCAGGGCGCCCGCGGCGAGGGCGGCGAGGTAGGCCGTATGCAGGGCCAGCACCAGCATGCTGACCACGTCCTCCCAGAAGAAGGCCGGGGCGAACAGCCACCGGCCGAACACCGCCTTCTCCCAGATCGAGCCGGTGACCATGATCGCGTAGAGCGCCAGGGTCTTCACGACCACCGAGAATTCGGCGACCCCCTGCCCCTGTCCGGAGACGAGGGCGCGCAGCACCAGAACGACGCTCACCAGGAAGATCGCGAACTGCACGGGGGCCAGCACACCCTGCACGAACGTCCAGGGTGACGCGTCGCGCCGCTGCCGCTCGGCGGGCGTGTAGAGCGGTCGTGCCGGCCGGTCCTCGGGACCCATCCTTCCGCCCCCCTTCGCTCGGCGCCAGTGGCACCGTCGTTGACAGAGGCTAGGTCCGGGGTCCCAGAAGTGTCAAGTGCGCTTGACGCTTTTGCGCGCTGACAGGAGCACCGATATTTTTTCTTTCTCTAAGATCATTGCCAAGTTCGTCAGGAAGCGTATCGTCACCGGCGTTGTCGGACATTGTGGCGACTTGGCTGTTTGAATCCAGGGGCCGACGAAGACAAAGAATAGACAGGCGAGCAACGCCGCACCCGATTCGCAAGCGCAGCCGCCGGCTCTTTCCGGGCCGGGGCCAGTGCAGGGAGGGATGCCGATGGGAGACTGGAGGCATTTCGGCGAGCGCCTGGAATACGGTCCGCCGTCGGCAGGCTGCGGGCCCGCGGGCGAGGCCGCCCCCGTTTTCAGAGACGCGGCGCTGGTCTGGTCCGAGCCGCAGCGGGCGCTTCCGGACGCCCTGGCGCGGGTGGTCGAGGCCGAGATCCTGCCCCGTCTTATGCTGGCCCATCGTCCCGCAACTGGCCGGCGCGGGCATCGCGAGCGCGGCCCGAGCCCGCAGGAGATCGCCGCGTTCAGCGCCCTGCTCCTCGCCCCCGGACCTGTGGATCTCGACGCCCAGGTCGAGGCCCTTCGCGACGGCGGCCTGCCCCTCGCCCGCCTCCTCCTCGACCTGCTCGCCCCGGCGGCGCGGCACCTCGGCGCGCTCTGGGAGGAGGATGCCTGCGACTTCCTCGCCGTCACGGAGGCGCTCGGGCGTCTCCAGGCGGTGAGCCGCCGGCTCTGCACGGAGTTGGAAAGCGAATCGGTGCCTGCCAACGGGCGCAGCGTCCTGCTCCTTCCCTGCCCCGGCGAGACCCACAGGTTTGGCCTGTCGATCGTGGCGAGCTTCTTCCGGGAAGCCGGCTGGGACGTGACCACGGCGGTGCCCGGTCCCGGCCTCGACCCGCTGGATCTCCTCGGAGCCGACTGGTTCGACGTGGTCGGCCTGTCGCTCTCCTGCGACGTGCTGCTGCCGGCCCTCTCAGAAACGGTTACGGATGTGCGGCGAGCCTCCCGCAATCCGGACATCCGCGTGCTTGTCGGCGGCCCGTATTTCGCCCGCCACGGCGGCGAGGCGGGGATCGTCGGGGCGGATGCCTGCGCGTCGGACGCGTGCCTGGCACCTGCCGCGGCGGAAGCTTTGCTGGACAGACAGGCATTGGCCTGCTGAAAGGGTGATACCTCAAAGATCACATTGCGGTGACCGTGACGCCCCAGCCTCGCCCCTCCCCGCAGCAGCCGCCCGCGGCCCTGCAGCAGGTGGCCGGCCACCTCGACGGAGAGGCGGTCGGGCGGATCGTTGCGGCCTCCGCCGACCTGTCGCTGGTGATCGACGCCGACGGGGTGATCCGGGACGCGACGATCGGTACCGATCTCGAGGCCGAGAACATTCCCGGCTGGCTGGGCCGGCGCTGGGTTGACACCGTGACGGTGGAGAGCCGGCCGAAGGTTGATGCCTTGCTGCGCGACGCCGGGCCCGAGGGCATCACGCGCTGGCGCCAGATCAACCATCCTTCGCCCAGCGGCATCGACCTGCCGATTCGCTACGCCTCGATACGCCCGGCCGAGGGCGGCCCGATCCTGGTGCTCGGTCGCGACATGCGGGCCGTGGCGGCGCTACAGCGCCGGCTCATGGAAACCCAGCAGGCGCTCGAACGGGACTATGACCGCCTGCGCGCCGCCGAGACCCGCTACCGGCTGCTGTTCCAGATCGCCGGCGAGCCGGTCCTCGTGGTGGATGCCGGGACGCGCCGGGTCTCTGAGGCCAACCCGGCTGCGGCGCGCCTGCTCGGGCGTCCCGCCAAGCGCATTGCCGGCCAGGACGCGGTGGACCTGTTCGACCCTGCCAGCGCCCGCGCCCTGGAGGCGCAGTTCGCCGCGCTGCGGGCGACCGGCCAGGCCGGAGAAGTTCGCGCGGTCCTGCCCCACGGGCGCGGCGAGGTAACGGTCTCGGCATCGCTGTTCCGTGGCGAGGGCGGCGCCAGCGCGTTGATGCGACTCGTGACCGATCCGGCGGTGGCGGAGGGGGGCGCGGACCAGGAGGCGCCGACCCGCGCGGTGATCGAGGCGATGCCCGAGGGCTTCGTCCTCACCGATCCGGCCCGGCGGGTGCTGACCGCCAACGCCGCCTTCCTGGAACTTGCCCAACTCGCCACCGAGGGGCAGGCGCGAGGACGCAGCCTCGACCAATGGCTCGGCCGCGACGAGACCGAGGCGCAGGCCCTGTTCGCGACGCTCGTCGATCACGGCGCCGTGCGCCGCTTCGCCACCGTCATCCGCGGGACCTTCGGCGGGATTGAGGATGTCGAGGTCGCCGCCGTCTCGGTGGCGGGGTCCCGCCCGTGCCTCGGCTTCGCCGTCCGCCCCGCCCCGCGGCGGATCCCGGACGGGCGCTTCGGCCTCGGGCGAGAGGTGCCGCGCTCGGTGGAACAGATGGCGGAGCTGGTCGGCCGGGTCTCGATGAAGACCCTGGTCCGCGAGACCACCGATCTGATCGAGAAGCTCTGCATCGAGGCGGCTCTGCGGATCACCCGGGACAACCGCGCTTCGGCGGCGGAGATGCTGGGCCTGAGCCGGCAGGGCCTCTACGCGAAGATGCGTCGCTACGGCGTCGGCGATCTGGACGGACAGGCCGAGGAGGTCTGATCCAGCCGGGTCGGGCGACGGCGGGGACCTGGTTTACGGCCATGGGTCCGTGAGCAGCATGGCCCGCGGGCAGCGCGTCGCGCGCATCACATTCAGCTGTGCCCACTGCGGTATCGCCGTCGATGAAACGACCCGTCGGTCCGAGGCGCGCCTCGAATCCGGAGCGGCGGCCGGTGTCAGGTTCTGGCCGATCGGCGGATCCGGATCTCGGGCTCTGCTCCGCGGCGCCGGGATGACTGGGTGGACCGGCGACGGTGCGTCGATACGAAGGGGAGGCCGGGGTCGGCCTGCCGTCGCCGACGATGCCGGTCGCGCGGCGCGCCAACCGCGAAGAACCGTCGCGCTGCCGGTCCCTGCATGCGCGGCGGGCACGCCAGCGGGATAATGTATTTTTATCTCGCCGCTGTATTCATCCGACAAAGCCTGCGCGCTATCCGCCACGTCGTGTAAATCTGTCTTGACACTTCTGCCGGCCCCGGTAGCCTCCCGGTATGGCCGCCACGCCCGCCCCGAGCGCAGTCATCGAGCTGCTGAAGCCGATCACGTGGTTTGCGCCGATGTGGGCTTTCGCCTGCGGCGTGATCTCATCGGGGCAACCTGCGCACGGCCAGTGGCCGGTGATCGCCGCCGGGGTGCTGCTGGCCGGGCCGCTGGTCTGCGCCACCAGCCAGGCCGCGAACGACTGGTTCGACCGACACGTCGACGCCATCAACGAGCCGAACCGGCCGATTCCCTCGGGACGCATCCCCGGTCGCTGGGGCCTCTATCTCGCCCTGGGCTGGACGGGCCTGTCGCTGACGGTCGCAGCGGCGCTCGGGCCCTGGATCCTCGGAGCCGCCCTGTTCGGGCTGATCCTGGCCTGGATCTACTCGGCCCCGCCGGTGCGGCTGAAGCGGAACGGCTGGTGGGGCAACGCCGCGGTGGCGCTCTGCTACGAGGGGCTGCCCTGGTTCACCGGCGCCGCCGTGATGGCCGCGGCCCTGCCGGACCGGCGGGTGCTCGTCGTCGCGCTTCTCTACGCGGCCGGCGCCCACGGCATCATGACCCTCAACGATTTCAAGTCCGTCGAGGGCGACCGGCGGATGGGCCTGCTGTCGCTGCCGGTACAGATGGGCACGGAACGCGCGGCGCGTTTCGCCTGCCTGGTGATGGCGCTGCCGCAGGTCGCGGTGATCGCGCTCCTCGTCGGCTGGGAGCGGTACTGGCATGCCGGCCTCGTGGCGGCGCTGCTGGCGGGCCAGTTCGCCCTGATGGTGCGGTTCCTCGACAGCCCCCGGGAGCGGGCGGCTTGGTACAACGGCACCGGCACCACCCTCTACGTGCTCGGCATGCTGGTCGCGGCCTTCGCCCTGCGGCCGCTGGTGGGAGGGGTTTGATGGCATCGGACCTGAACGCAGGCCTCGGCTGGCCCCAGATCATCCGTCTCGGCCTCGTCCAGACCGCGCTCGGCAGCGTCGTCGTGCTAATGACCGCCACCCTCAACCGGGTGATGGTGGTGGAACTGGCGCTCCCCGCTTTCGTGCCGGGCCTGCTGGTCGCCCTGCACTATGCCGTGCAGGTGCTGCGCCCGCGCTGGGGCTACGGCTCCGATCGGAGCGGGCGGCGCACCCCCTGGATCGTCGGCGGCATGGCGGCCCTCTGCCTCGGCGGGTTCGGGGCCGCCTGCGGCACCGCGCTGGCGGCCGAGAACCTCGCCCTGGGTCTGGCGGTCGCCGCCGTCTCCTTCCTGTGCGTCGGCATGGGTGTCGGGGCGGCCGGCACCTCCCTCCTCGTCCTGCTGTCGGGGGGCGTGGCGCCGGCTCGGCGGGGCGCGGCCGCTACCATCGTCTGGGTGATGATGATCGTCGGCTTCGCGATCACAGCGCCGTTGGCCGGGCATTTCCTCGACCCGTTCTCGGGCCTGCGGCTCGTGGCGGTCTCCGGCACGGTCTCGCTCGTCGCCTTCTGCGTGGCGGCGCTCGCGGTCACGGGCGTCGAGCGCCGCCTGCCGGCCCGCGCCCCGGAGGCCCCGGAGGCGCGCCGGCCGTTCTTCACCGTGCTGACCCAGGTGCTGGCCGATCCCGTGGCCCGGACCTTCACGGTCTTCGTCTTCGTCTCGATGCTGGCTTACAGCGCCCAGGAACTGATCCTGGAGCCCTATGCCGGCCTCGTCTTCGCGATGAGTCCCGGCGCCACCACCAAGCTCGCCGGCCTCCAGCACGGCGGCGTGCTCGCCGGCATGCTGCTGGTGGCCGCGGTGACCCTCGCGGCCCGCGGGACCCCCCTGGCCTCCCTGCGGCTCTGGATCGGGATCGGCTGCGCCGGCTCGGCGGCTGCCCTCTTCGCCCTGGCGAGCGGCGCTGCCGCCGGATCGGACTTCCCCCTGCGCGAGACGGTCTTCGCCCTGGGGGTGGCCAACGGCGCCTACGCGGTCGCCGCCATCGGCTCGATGATGGCGCTCGCCGGCCGCGGCGACGCACGGGAGCGCGGCACCCGCATGGGCGTGTGGGGCGCCGCGCAGGGCGTCGCCTTCGGGGCCGGCGGCTTCCTCGGGGCGGTGGCGGTGGATGCGGTCCGGCTCGTCACCGCCGAACCCGTTCACGCCTACGCGGCGGTCTTCGCCGCTGAGGGCGTGCTGTTCCTCGTCGCGGTGGTCCTGGCGGCGCGGCTCGATTCCACCCCGGCACCGGTCCCGGTGTCGCTCGAACCTGCCTTCAGCGTGAGGTGAGGCCATGGCTCGGTTGGACGACGGCGGCCCCGGTCGCGACACCTATGACGTCGTCGTGGTCGGCGGCGGGCCGGCGGGCGCCACGGCGGCGACCGACCTCGCCCAGGCCGGCCACGCGGTGCTGCTCCTCGACAAGCCCGGCCGGATCAAGCCGTGCGGCGGCGCGATCCCACCGCGGCTGATCCGCGACTTCGCGATCCCCGACGCACTCCTGGTGGCGAAGATCCGGTCCGCCCGGATGGTGGCGCCGAGCGGCAAGGCCGTGGACATGCCGGTCGGCGAGGGCTTCGTCGGCATGGTCGACCGTGAGCATTTCGACCCATGGCTGCGCGCCCGGGCCGAGGCGGCCGGCGCCGACCTGCGCGAAGCCGCCTACGACCGGATCACCCGGCCCGATGACGGGCCGCCGCTCGTCCATTTCACCACCGGCGCGGGGGGCAGTCTCGCCCGCCACGCCGTGCGGGCGCGCCTCGTCATCGGTGCCGATGGGGCCTGCTCGCCGGTGGGCCGCGCTGAGGTACCGGGCCATGACAAGATGCGGCAGGTCTTCGCCTATCACGAGATCCTGCGGGTGCCGCAGGCCGGAGCGCCGGGGGCCGAGTCGGTCGAGCCGAGCCGCTGCGACGTCTACTACCAGGGCCGCCACTCGCCGGATTTCTACAGCTGGATCTTCCCCCACGGGGACACGCTCAGCATCGGCACCGGCAGCGCCAGGAAGGGCTTCTCGCTGCGCTCCTCGATCCGGGCCCTCCGCGCCGCCACCGGCCTAGACGGAGCCGAGACCGTGCGCCGCGAGGGCGCCCCGCTGCCGCTGAAGCCGCTGAAGCGTTGGGACAACGGTCGGGACGTGCTGCTCGCGGGCGACGCTGCCGGCGTGGTCGCGCCGGCCTCCGGCGAGGGGATCTACTACGCGATGCTCGGCGGGCGGCTGTCGGCCGAGGCCGGCGCCGCTTTCCTGCGGACCGGGGACGCGCGCGCCCTCGCGGGCGCGCGCAGGCAGTTCATGAAGCTGCACGGGCGCGTGTTCTGGATCCTCGGGATGATGCAGTGGGTCTGGTACCGCAGCGACGGGCTGCGCGAGCGCTTCGTCTCGATCTGCCGGGACAAGGATGTCCAGCAGCTCACCTGGGACAGCTACATGAACAAGGAGCTGGTCCGCGCGAAGCCCGCCGCCCACGCGCGGATCTTCTTCAAGGACCTCGCCCACCTGTTCCGCTGGGTCTCGCCGTGAGCCTCGGCCTCGCCGATCTGGGGCCGCCCGCGGTTGCGTCGGTCGCCGCCGCGCTGGTGGCCGCGGCCGGCGGCCTCGCGACCACCACCGGTCCGTGGTACCGGCGCCTGCGGGTCCCGGCCTGGAAGCCGCCGGACTGGGCGTTCGGGCCGGTCTGGGCGGTGATCTTCGCCCTCACCGCCACCGCGGCGGTCCTCGCCTGGGCCGGCGATACCGATCCGGCTGCGCGGGGTGTGCTGCTCGCCGCCTACGCGGCGAACGGTCTCCTCAACATCGCCTGGAGCATGCTGTTCTTCCGGTTCCGCCGGCCGGACTGGGCCCTCGCCGAGATCGCGGCCCTGTGGCTGTCCATCGCCGTGCTGGTCCTGGTCACGGGCCGCGTCTCCACCGGGGCGGGTCTCCTCAACCTTCCCTATCTCGCCTGGGTCAGCGTGGCGGCCTGCCTCAACCTGCGGATCGTGCGCCTCAACGCGCCCTTCGGGGAGCCGGCATGATGGAGGCGCTGTTCGCCTCCGGGCGGATCGTCGACGTCATCCTCCTGCTCGTGGCCGGGGAGGCGCTTGTCCTCGCTTGGCTCGGCCGCCGGGGCGGGCCGCCGCTGCCGTCCCTGCTGGCGAATCTGGCCTCCGGCGCCGCGCTGATGCTGGCCCTGCGGGCGGCGCTGGTAGGAGCCGGCTGGACGGCGGTCGCCGGGTGGATGCTCGCCGGCCTCGTCGCCCATCTGGTCGACCTCGTGCTGCGCTTCCGGGCGGCCACGGCACAACGCCGCAGCCGGGCGCAAACCGGAACAACGCCGCGAACGGCCGCGTTCACGCGCGTCACCTGATTGAAAGAACTCTAAAGACTCGCGGGAGGTTGCCATGACGCGCACGACCGAGCGCCCGAACACCCTCCCCCGCGGCTGGGCCTCCGGCCCGCTCCTTGCGGGTTTGCTCCTGGCCGGGCCGGCCCTCGCGCAGGACGGGTCGTCCGACCAGATCGAGCGCGGCAAGTATCTCGTGACCATGGGCGACTGCGCGGCCTGCCACACGGCGCCGGGCGGCAAGTACCTCGCCGGGAACTACGCGCTCAACATGCCCTTCGGCGTGATCATGACCCCCAACCTGACCCCCGATAAGGAGACCGGGCTCGGCGATTACGCCTACGCCGACTTCGAGAAGTCGTTCCGGCAGGGTTACAGCAAGCATGTTGGCTACCTGTACCCGGCCTTCCCGTTCGCTTGGTACACCAAGGTCAGCGACGAGGACACGAAGGCGATCTGGGCCTATCTGCAATCGATTCCGGCGGTCAGCGAGAAGCGCAAGGAAAGCCAGATCCCGTTCCCGTTCAACGTCCGCACCGCGCTGGTCACGTGGCGGACGGCGTTCTTCACTGAGGAGCGCTTCAAGCCGGATCCGGGCGCCAGCGCCGAGGTGAACCGCGGGGGCTACCTCGTGGAGGGGCTCGGCCACTGCGCCATGTGTCACAACGAGAATAAGATCGTCGGTAATTCAAGCTTTGCCGGCCGTTTCGGCGGCGGCGTGATCGACGGCTGGTATGCTCCCAACATCACGCCGGACGGCCATCAGGGCATCGGCGCCTGGACCGACGAGCAGGTGGTCACCTACCTCAAGACCGGCACCGCCCCAGGCGACCGGCCCGGCGTCGCGGCCGGCCCGATGCGCCAGACCATCATGGAATCCCTCTCCAAGGTGAAGGAGGAGGATCTCAAGGCGATGGTCGCCTACCTGCGCACGATCCCCGCCAAGCAGACCTACAAGGCCAAGGACCTCGCGGCCTTCGACGCCCCCGGGGCGCCGGGCGCCTCGACCTACCTGACCTACTGCTCCTCCTGCCACCAGCCCGACGGCAAGGGAATCGAGGGCGCGGTGCCGGCGCTCGCGGGCAACACCTCCGTCCAGTCCGAGGGGCCCGAGACGGTGCTGCGGGTGATCTACGGCGGCCTCGCGGCCCAGAGCGGCCTCGCTCCGATGGTGGCGATCGGCCAGCAGATGACCGACGTCGAGGTGAAGAACGTCACCGACTACATCCGCAACTCGTGGGGCAACAAGGCTCCGCCGGTGACCGGCGACAAGGCCTCGGATGCCCGCGCCGCCACCAAGACCATGCTGGCCGGCACCGCCCCCTGCGCGGAGATCGAGCAGGACAAGCTGAAGGCTGCGTTCGACCAGCTCAAGGTGCAGGACACCCTCAGGGGCGTGAAGCAGCAGGACTTCGTGCCGACGCTGGTCCGGCTGGTGCCGCAGATCAAGGGAGCCTCGACGGGCGCCACCGACGACGACGTCGTCAACGCGCTGACAACGGCCTTCTGCAAGGTGGGTCGCGACGACCCGCAATACGGCAAGCCGAGCTGGCCCGCGGTGATCGGCACCTTCGCCAACGTCGCCTACAGCCAGGTGAAGAACCCGGAGAAGCAGGCGGCAAACGTGCCGACCGCCACGACGCCGCCGGCCGGGAAGAACTGAGGTCTCTCTCCCAACATCCGTCCGGGGCTGCCTGCGTGGCCCCGGACCGAAGGGCCGGTGATCGCTGGGAACGGACACCGTTGCGCTTCGTTTGAGCGGGGACTGTCCAGCCCCAGCCCCGGAGTGTCCGTGTCCAGCCTCGTTCGCATTCTGCTCGCGATCTTTTTCCCGCCCATCGCCGTCCTCGTCACGACGGGCTTCGGCCTGCAGTTCCTGCTCAACATCGTGCTGTGGATCCTGGGTTGGCTGCCCGGCACTGTCCACGCCCTGTGGCTGATGAACCGCGATCGCCCCCTGGTCTGAGGGCCGTCGCCCGGCCTGACCCTCGGAGCGATGCCGGGCGCGCATCGATCGATGCATCACCAGTGTTGGACACCCGGATCGAACGGCGTCACCCATGGGGCGGCCGCGACGCGCGCGGCGCTCAAGCTCCCGGGACGACAGCATGACTCAGGACACCGTCACAGGCATCCGCCTGCGGTCCGTCGCCCTGCCGCTCCAGACGCCGATCAGCGACGCCAAGGTGCTCACCGGCCGCCAGAAGCCGATGACCGAGATCGCGATCCTGTTCTGCGAGATCGAGAGCGGCGAAGGCCATCGCGGCCTTGGGATCAGCTACTCCAAGCGCGCCGGGGGGCCGGGGCAGTTCGCCCATGCCCGGGAGATCGCCCCGGCACTCCTCGGTGAGGATCCCAGCGACATCGCTAAGGCCTGGGACAAGCTCGCCTGGGCCGGCGCCTCCGCGGGCCGCAGCGGCCTCGCCGTCCAGGCGATCGGTGCCTTCGACGTGGCGCTGTGGGACGTGAAGGCGCGGCGGGCCGGCCTGCCGCTGGCCAAGCTCCTCGGGGCGCAGCGCGACAGCGTCCGCTGCTACAACACATCCGGCGGCTTCCTGCACACGCCGCTGGAGGAACTCTTGGTCAACACCGACCGGTCCCGGAAGAAGGGCATCGGCGGCATCAAGCTGAAGGTCGGCCAGCCGGACTGGGCCGAGGACATCCGGCGCGTGTCCCGCGTACGCGAACATCTGGGCGACGTCTTCCCGCTCATGGTCGATGCCAACCAGCAATGGGACCGGCCGACCGCCATGCGGATGGGCCGGACCTTCGAGCGGTTCAACCTGATCTGGATCGAGGAGCCCCTCGACTGCACCGACGCGGCCGGCCACGCGGCGCTGGCTGCTGCCCTCGACACGCCGATCGCGACCGGCGAGATGCTGACCAGCGTGTCCGAGCACTGGGACTTCATCCGCCAGGGCGGCGCGGACTTCCTGATGCCCGACGCCCCGCGCGTCGGCGGCATCACGCCCTTCCTGAAGATCGCGACGCTCGCCGAATTCGCCGGACTGACGATCGCACCGCATTTCTCCATGGAACTTCACATCCATCTCGCCGCCGCGATGCAGCGGGAACCCTGGGTCGAGCATTTCGAGTGGCTGGAGCCGCTGTTCAACGAGCACCTGGACCTGGAAGACGGGCGCATGCTGGTGCCGACCCGGCCGGGGCTCGGCCTGTCCCTGAGCGAGCAGGCGCTTGCCTGGACGCGCGAGACGGCGGGATTCGGTAGCCTGGGCTGAGCAGCGACACCCGATCAGCCGGACCCGGCCTCGGCGCGAAAGCGACTGACGATCGTTCGGTCGCTTTCGGGTCGCTGCCCTGCTCACGGCGCGGGGATGCTCGATACGGTTCGGATCGCGGGACCCTCGCAGGCTGGAGGCTGGCGCCAAGCCGCGAGCCTCGCGCGCTTCATCAGACGCCCGTCCCATCCCGTCCCTGCTTGAATCGATGAACGTGCGGACGGCGACCGCGTTCAAGGTCAGCTACGCGGCACGCTCGATCCCTGGAGCCAAGCTCCCGGATCGCGTCGGAGGGAAGGAAGCAGGATCCGGATGAGACTCTTGGCACTCGCGGCCTTCTCGTGTTGGGCCGCAGCCGTCGCGGCTTCTGAGCAGGGCAGCCCGACACATCTCAGTGAAGGCAACTGGGCTCTGAATCGCGGCGATGACAGGGCTGCGAACGGATCGGACTGCGTCGCGGTCCCGAAAGCGCCGTCCCGCATCCAGGTCGGCCTGGAGCGCCTGACCGTCACGGGCCTGCCGAAAAACTCGATATTTAACTATCAATACCGGATCGACGATGGGCCCGCTTCAACGCCAGTAATTCCGTCTGCCGACATGCAGAACGAGGGCAATCTATATTTTAAAGGCGACGTATTCGACGAGATTCTGCGCGGCCACAGGTTCAGGATCCGTATCCTCGACCGTTGGCACGAGGCGATCAGCGAAGATGTCGATCTCGCTGGCCTCGGACATCTGCACGCCCGGATGTTGGACGCCTGCAAATCGGGCCGCCCCGCGCCCGATGTGAAATGAACGGGCGACGCATCTGGACCGAAGGTCGAGTGCGCGGTCGAGGCGATGGGGTCTGGCCCGGAGCGGTCCGTTCGTCCTGACGGAAAACACCCTCCCCGGCCCCCGTCCGGGCGCTTGCGCGTCTGGGACCGGCGGGATCGGGGAGCCCGGATGAGCCATCCGAGACGTCGCCTCAGGGCTTGGATTTCTCGGCTTCGCCCTTCCGCAGGGCGAGCTTCGCCTCGGCCTTGCCGTCCCCCTTGGCCTCGACCTTCGCGGTCTTCATCGGGTGGGCTGCGGTATGCGCCTTGGCGTTCGGCTTCGGCGGCGCCTCCACGGCGTGCGCGACCTTGACCGGTTCCGGCACCACGGCGGCGTCGACAGCCGGAGTCGGCGACGGCGCCGGATTGTCCTTCGCGAACAGCTTGCCGAACAGTTTCTGATAGCTGCTCGGATCGCCGTCCGCGTCCGCCACCGCGATCCGTGCGGGCTTCTCGGGGAGCGCGGCGGTGGTATCGACCCTGGCGTCGGGTTCGACACGGTTCGCCATGAGGGTCGCGGGCGCCGGCTTGACCGCGCCCTTGGCGCCGGCCTTCACCGCCTTCGCGGGTGCCGGCTCGGCGCCCGCCAGCATCGTCGGCTGGCCCTTCGGGCCGACCTCGATCTCCTGCGGCCCTGCCGCCAGGGTCTCGGGGCGGCTCACGTCGCCGAGGTTGTGCCGACCGTATTCCTTGGCGTCGTAGGGCAGCACCGTCTCGGTGCCGCCGAGGCTCGCGAAGGCGCTCGCGTTCTGCGGACGGAAGACCGGATTCTGGCCGCCATCCTGGTAAACTACTCGAACAGCCGGCGTGCCCTTGGCGACGAGGTCCGTGACGGCGCGCTCGTCGCGCTCGCTCTTCTCGGCCACCTGGGGATCGATTTTTGGCTTGCACGAGCCCGCCGCCGCGTCGGCGCCGCCGAACACGTACTTGGTGCCGCACTGGCCGACCTTCGGCTCCTCGCGCAGGGCTTCGAAATAGTCCGAGCCTTCCTTCAGGTTCCGCCAGAACCCGATATTCGGGTCGTTGCGGAACTTGGCCATGTTCTCGGCCGTCATCCGGAACGGGTAGGACTGGAACTGGAAGCTGCGCTGGCCGCCGATGAAGGCCTCGCGGGCCACCGCGTAGATCTCGGCAATGGTCGCATCGGTCATGGCGAAACAGCCCGCCGACGAGCAGGTGCCGTGGACCATCAGGTACCTGCCGCTGCGCCCGTTGGCCCGGTCGACCGCGTTGGGGAAGCCGGTATCGAACGAGAGATAATACGAAGAATTCGGGTTCATCAGGCCCGGCGTGATCGTGTAGAAACCCTCCGGCGCCTGCCGGTCGCCTTCGCGGGTCTTGGGGCCGAGCTGGCCGGACCAGCGGCAGATCGGGTAGGTCTTGAGGAGGGCGTAGCGGCCGTCGCTGCCCCGCTTCCAGACCTCCATCTCCGCTTCCTTCTTATAGGCGCGGATCAGGATCGGATCGGATTGCTGCATCCCCTTGGTCTGCATAAGGGCCAGCGTCTGCGGAGCGATTGGCGCCAGGCTGCGGGCGCTCGGTCCGTTGATCCCGGACCCGTCCTGGCAGGCGGCAAGGGAGAGGGCCAGCAGGGAAGCGGCCGCCAGAATCCGCGCAGTCGCGAGACGCGCCGTCATGGGGAACCTCAATCGTCCTACGCGCGCCCGCGGGCTTTGATTAGCCGACGTCGGGCGCCACTCCCCAACCCAATACGCTCGTTAAGCTTGCACCTTCCTTACCGCAAGGACGCAGGCGCAACACTGCACCGCTCTCTCCGGTGGACGACCGGCTCACCCGCAGACGACACCGATGGCCACGGACCTGCGCACCCCGCGGCGCAGCCCCGCGATCAGCAGCCGAGCGGCCGTGGCGAGCGGCACCGCCGTCCAGCCGAGGCCGGCATCGGTGACCCCGCCGCAGACGGCCGCCCCGATCCCGTTGCCGAGGTTGAAGGCGCCGATTGTCATCGACAGCCTGACCACGCTCAAAGCTGCAGTTTATAGCCCTGGTGCGACGGCGCGAAGCCAAGCCGCTCGTAGAAGCGGTGAGCGTCCAGCCGCCTCTTGTCCGTGGTCAATTGCACCATTGCGCAGCCGCGCTCGCGACAGGCATCGATTGCCCAGGTCAACAGGGCTTCGCCGAGCCCTTCCCCCCGTCGTTCACGCGCGATGCGGACAGCCTCGATCAGGCCTCGCCTCGACCCCTTGCGGGAGAGGCCTGCGATGAACGTGAGCTGCAGAGTTCCAACGATGGACGCGCCGATTTCGGCGACGCAGAGAAACTGGTGTGGATCGGCGTCAATCTCGGCGAAGGCATCGCGGTACTGCTGCGAAGCGGACTCCCAGGGCTCTTCGCGGCTCGACCCAAACTCGTCGTCGGCCAGCAGCGCAACGATCGTCTGGACGTCCGCGAGGACCGCACGGCGGACTCGCATCTCACGTCTGCTCATCGCTCATCGTCCCTTGGATGGCCGCTCGCGGCACTCTCCGGCCATCGGCGGACCAGGGCTTCGCAGCAGGCACCGGCCCCGACGCGGATATCGCTCCCTGCTTCGCGGCGCCGACATTTGGATCGGAGTCCGTCGCTCACAAATGCCCTCTCCCGCGACACTGGCTCGCCCGGACCTGCTCAAGGCCAGGGCTGGTCCGGCGAACGAGGCCGTCCTGTCCTGCTCTGCGCCGCATGGGCGGCTCCGGTCCTCAATCCCCTTCAGCCGAACAGAGCCGGTCGCCGCATCGCCTCGCCGCGGATGATCTCCACCAGAGCCGCGTCGTCGGTCGGATCGGCCAGCCGCAGGCCCACCGGCTCCGAGGGTGTCTGGACAGTGAGCCAGCGTAGCGACGGCCGAAGATCCACCGCCTCCGTCACCGCCATGCGCGGGTGCCCGGTCTCGAGCTGCAGGAAGGTCAGGTGGTTGCGGCTCGCCCGGGCCTGGAGCAGGTCGTCGATCGCCTCCACCACGTCCCGGGGCGTATGGAGATGGGTCATCATCCACACCCGGTTCTCAGTGGCGGGCGTGTCCAGAGCCGTGCGGATCCGGCGCACGCCCTCGGTGAGGAAGGCGTAGTCCGCCGCGTTCGCCGCCGGGTCGTGGTGGTTGAACACGCATTCGAGCCCGTGCCGCTCGCGGTAAAGGCGGTGGCGTCCGCGCCAGATGTCGGGGCCGCGCCGCTCCATCTCCGGGATGCTCTCGAGCTGGTCGCGGTCGAGGAGCGCGGCGAAATCGTCGGCGAGGCAGTCCCGGGCCATGCCCGGCATGGAGAAGATCCAGTCCAGCGGGCCCGACCACTGGCGCAGGTCGAGGGTCTTGAGCACGTGCGCCATCTGGCAGTTGCAGCCCAGCGACACGTGGTTGTGTCGACCCGGCTCGCGGGCGTCCCGCCGGCCGAGAAGCCGCCCGAGGGCGCCGAGCAGGCCACCCGTCGCCCCGGCTCCGGTCACAGGGTCCGGCCGATGGCGAGGAATTTCTCCGCGCGCCGGTCGCGGATCTCGGCCGGCGAGAGCCCGTCGAACTGGGCCAGCGACTCGGCGATGGCCTGGCCGGCGGCGCGGATCGCCGCCTCGCGGTCGCGATGCGCGCCGCCGGTGGCCTCCGGGATGATCGCATCGATGACGCCGAGGCGCAGCAGATCCTGCGCGGTGATCTTCATGGCGGTGGCGGCGTCGGAGGCGCGGCCCTGGTCGCGCCACAGGATCGAGGCGGCACCCTCGGGGGAGATCACCCCGTAGATCGCGTGTTCCAGCATCAGGACACGGTTGGCGGTGGCGAGCGCGATGGCGCCCCCCGAGCCGCCCTCCCCGATCACCACGGCGACGTTGGGCACGCCGAGGGCGAGGCAGGCCTCGGTGGAGCGGGCGATGGCCTCGGCCTGGCCGCGCTCCTCCGCCTCGATGCCCGGATAGGCGCCCGCCGTGTCCACGAAGGCGATGACCGGCAGGCCGAACCGGTCGGCGGTCTCCATCAGGCGGACCGCCTTGCGGTAGCCCTCGGGCCGGGCCATGCCGAAATTGTGCTTGAGCCGGGCCTCTGTGGTGGCGCCCTTCTCCTGGCCGAGCACAAGGACCGGGCGTCCGCGGAAGCGGCCGAGGCCGCCCAGGATCGCGGCGTCCTCGCCGAAGCTGCGGTCGCCGGCGAGGGGCGTGAACTCGGTGATGAGGCCGCCACAATAATCGACAAAGTGCGGCCGCTGCGGATGGCGGGCCACCTGGGTCTTCTGCCAGGGGGTGAGGTTGGCGTAGATCTCAGCGAGCGCCTGGCCGGCCTTGGCTTCCAGCCGGCCGACCTCCTCGGCGATGGAGACCGCGCCGTCGCGCTCGCCGACTGCCCGCAGCTCCTCGAGCTTGGCCTCCAGCTCGGCAACCGGCTTCTCGAAGTCGAGGTAGGTGCGCGTCACCGCCATCGTATCACAGGTCTTCCCGGGGCCGCCGCAGCGAGGCGGCGGGCGCGAGGTGTTGGCGATGCCGGGGGTGGTGTCAACCGGCCTGTTGACCGAGGCAGGGACACGAAGGTGGACCGGCACCGCCCCGCGACGCTCCGGGATGGCAGCGTGGCTCCCGCGACAGACGTCGGGCGAGATCCACGCCGCGGCGATGGGCGTTGCGGTGCAGAACGCCGTCCTCGTCCAGGGGACGCTCCGCGACCGCCTCCGCTTCGGCCCGGCGGGAGAGCTTGGGGCGGCAAGTCTCCTAGGCGGCCGCGCCGCGCCCGGTGCGGCGCTTCCGACGATTTACGATGCCCTATCTGAGGATCCCGTCCGGGGGCTCCTCCCGATGGTGCCTACCAGGCGAACGTGGCGCTCTGGGGCTAGGGGCTTGGCACGTCCGGCAGCACCCGCGGCGACCGCAACACCGCCCGCCTGACCCGGGCGACCGGCGGCTTCCTGATGGGCCTGGAGACCGGTTACGGCTCACTGATCATACCGGGCCTCGACGACCTGCGGGTGGGCGTGGCGGCGGACTAGACCATCACCGCCTTCGACACCCCGGCTCGGGCGGCCGGCGGCGTGCCGGTCAGCCTCCACGGCCACAACGGCTACCGGCGGGCCTTCGGGGACGTGGTGCCGTCGGCGCTGCTGGCGTTCCGGGGCGGGGGCATCGCCTTCCGGACGGCGGGCGCGCCGATCGAACGGGACGCCCAGGTGGCCTCGGCGGGCCTGGAGGCGCAGCTCTCGAAGGCCGTGACGCTGGGGGCGAGCTACGCCGGTCAGATCGGCGCCCGTGCCGGTGACCACGCCGTGCGGGGCTATCTCACGCTCCGCTGGTGAGACGCGCGCTCGTGCCGAACCTATGTCCACTTCGGCGGAGAGCGCTCCAGCCGCGGGACTGGGCGGCGGAGGCCTCACGCCGCCTGCGGCTCGACCCGGTTCCGCCCTGCCGCCTTGGCCCGGTACAGGGCGAGGTCGGCGCGCTTGAGCATGGTGCCGGGATCGGAATCCTCGGCGTGCCGCACGGCGACGCCGATCGAGACCGTGACGGGGATCGACCGGGTCGCCCGGTGCACCGCGAACGGCACGGCCTCGATCCGCTCGCGGATGCGCTCGGCGATGGCCTGGGCTTCGGCGAGGCCGGCCTCCGGCAGGATGACCACCACCTCCTCGCCGCCGTAGCGGGCCACGACGTCGACGGGCCGCGTGTGCTGACGGACCCGCTCGGCGAAGCCGCGCAGCACTTCGTCCCCGGCCTCGTGGCCGTAGCCGTCGTTGATGCCCTTGAAGTGGTCGATGTCGAGGATCAGGGCAGCCAGCGCCGGGCGCTGGGCGACCGGGTCGGCGAAGAGCGAGCCCAGGTGATGGTCGAGGTAGCGCCGGTTGTGCAGGCCGGTGAGCCCATCGATCACGGCCATCTGCAGGGAAGCTTGCATCGCCCCCCGAAGGACGTCCGTGAACCGCTTGCGCTTCACCTGGGTGCGCGCGCGGGCCAGAAGTTCGTTGCGGTCGACCGGCCGCATCAGGAAGTCGTGCACGCCGAAATCAAGCCCGCGGACCACGCGGGCGCGGTCGTGTTCCTCCGCCAGCATGATCAGCGGCATGGCGCGGGTCCGGTCCAGCGACCGGAGCTGACTGCACAGCCTCAAACCGTCGAAGCCCTCGAGATCCAGGCTCACCAGGGCGAGGTCGAACCCCGCTTCGGCGGCGAGGCGCAAGGCCTCCTGCGGATCCGACTCAATCGTCACGCTGTGGTGCTGGCGCAGCGCGCCGGCCAGCCGCTCGGCCGAGCCGGGCCTGTCCTCCACCAGCAGGATCCGGGCGTCGAGGCCGGTCTCCGCGGTGGCGAGCGCCAGAGGGTCACCGATGCCGAAGTCCCGCGAGGCCAGCGCCCGCTGGCGCAACTCGTCGGTCACCGCCTTCAGGCGCACGAGACTGCGCACCCGGGAGAACAGGGCGGTGTCGTCCACGGGCTTCGTCAGGAAATCGTCGGCCCCGGCATCGAGACCCCGCAGCCGGTCGGCGGGCTGGTCGAGGGCCGTGACCATCACCACCGGGATATGGGCGGTGACAGGATTGTTCTTGAGGTGTCGGCACACCTCGAAGCCGTCCATGCCGGGCATCATCACGTCGAGCAGCACGAGGTCGCACAAGCCCTTCTCGCAGATCGCGATGGCGTCCGGGCCGTTCATGGCGGCGAGCGTGTCGAAATATTCCAGCCCTAGCTTCGTCTCCAGAAGCTTCACGTTGGGGAACAGGTCGTCGACGATGAGGACGCGGGCCGACATGGTTCCTCGCTGATGCGCCGCTTCGCGGTCCGTATCGGGCGGAGCGACCCGGGGTGGCGCATCGGGACGAACGGTTGAGCAGGTGACCCGACCCGGCGCGGTCGGGTCACCTGCTCAACGGCTAAGCCCCTCCGGGGTCACTTCGGCTCAAGATAAGCGCGAACCGTTGCCAAAAACTTCGCGACCGAAATGGGCTTCGACAGGTAGGCCTCGCAGCCGCCCTCGCGGATCCGCTCCTCGTCGCCCTTCATGGCGAAGGCCGTGATGGCGATGACCGGGATGCTCTTGAGATCATCATCCTCCTTGAGCCACTTGGTCACCTCCAGGCCCGAGACTTCGGGGAGCTGGATGTCCATGAGGATGAGGTCGGGATGATGCGCGCGGGCGAGTTCGATCGCCTCGATGCCGTGGGCGGTCTTCAGGGTCGCGTAGCCGTTCGCCTCCAGGAGGTCGTTGAACAGCTTCATGTTCAACTCGTTGTCCTCGACGATCAGCACCGTCTTCTTCATGATCCGTTGTCCCGGTGCGCGCCGATCATGATTAGCGGGCGGTGAAGCCCCTCCCTCGCCTTTGTAGCGTTCACATGTTGATGAATGGCAAACCTCTTCAAGGGCATGAGCCCGCGGAACGGCTGGCTCTGGACGTTCTTTTGTGGATCGCTGGGGACGAAGACCGCCTGTTGCCCTTCATGGCGGCGAGCGGGCTCAGCCCCGACACCCTGCGAGCGAGCGCCCGCGAACCGGCCTTCCTGGTCGGCGTCCTCGACCATGTGATGGGCGACGAGGCGGTTCTCGTCGCCTGCGCGAGCGCCCTCGGCATCAAGCCGGAGCGGATCGCCGAGGCTTGGCAGCGACTGTCGCCGCGGCCGGACGACGAGTGGGCGTGACGCCGGCGGCTGTGGAAAAAGCCCTCTCACGGACGCCTGGGACACGGCGGACGGCGATCCGGGATCGTCTCGAAGCCTCGTCGCGGCGCCCCCTCACCCTGCCTGAACCAGCCAGCAGGCGGCACGCAACCGCACGGCGCCGCCCGTCGCGTGGCGGCGCAGCGCCGCGACCGCGGCCGCCTCGGCGCGGCTGCGTAGGTCCGGTTCGGCTTCCCGCACGAGATGCGATGTCGGGCCGAGGTTGAGGGCCACGTGGGCCGCTGCCTGTGCGGCCCCGGCATCGTCCGCGCCCCGGCCGAGGACCACGTCCCGGTCCAGCGCGTCGCAGGTGACGGTCCCGAACCCGTTGCCGCGCAGGAGCGCGGCCATCGCGTCCACATCGGCGAAGCGGAACGGCCCCGGCGCGTCCGGCGGCGGAGGCGGCGGTGCCTCCGGCAGGAGCGGCAGCACGGCCTCCCTGGGTACGCTGACCCACAGGTTCTCGGAGAGTCCCCGCCAGCACAGGAAGGTCAGTCGGCCTCCGGGCTTCAGCATACGGCGCAGGTTGGCGAAGGCGCGGCCGGTATCCGAAAAGAACATCACGCCGAAGCGCGACAGGGCCGCGTCGAAGGTTCCGAGATCGGCGTGCTCCACGTCGGCCTCGACGAACCGGATCGGGGCGGCGCCCGGCGCCTCGGCGGCGATGCGGCCGCGGGCCACCGCGAGAAGCGGCGCCGAGATGTCGGCTCCCGTGACCGCGCCGCCTGGCCCGACCCGATGTGCCGCGTCCAGCGTCGTGGCGCCGGCGCCGCAGCCGATGTCGAGGACGGCGTGTCCGGGTGTAACATCCGCCCGGTCAAACAGGGCCTCGGTCAGCGGCGCGAAGACCGCGTCGAGGACCGCTTGGTTGCGGGCCCAGCGCGTCCCGACCTCGCCGTTCCAGTACTCGGCCTGCGTGACGCCGCCCGCCATGATCATCCCCTCTCCGTCAGGCCGTCGTGGCGGCGACCGACAACTCCGGCTTGTGGTTCAGGGTCTGGAACACGACGCAGTAGCGCTCGGTCAGCTTCAGGAGCTGGGCGAGCTTGTCCTCCGGCGCGTCCGTATCGAGCGTGAAGGACAGGCGGATGCTGCGGAAGCCCACCGGCGCCTCCTTGTCGACACCGAGGGTGCCGCGGAAGTCGAGGTCGCCTTCGGCGCTGACAGTCCCGGATCGGAGCGGGATTTCAAGGGCCGTCGCAACGGCCTTCAGGGTCACGCCGGCACAGGCGACCAGGGCCTCCAAGAGCATATCGCCCGAGCACAGCTCGGCTCCGGATCCGCCGGTCGCCGGGTGGAGGCCCGCCTCCGCGATGGCGCGGCCGGTCTCGACCTTGCAGGCGATCTTGGTGTCGTCGAGGGTGCCCTTGGCCTTGAGGGTGATGACCGCAGCATCCGGCGCGCTGCGGTACTTGTCCTTGATCGGAGCCTGGAGGGCTCGCAGCGCGCTGGCGTCCATGTCGTCCTCTCGATGCCGCTCTGCGCCCGCTTCTCGGGGGGCGGGCATTCCGGAGCGCACCCGCGCCCCGTCAGGGCATCGGTATAGGTGCCGGGCGCGGTCCGCGCAAAGCGCCGTCAGGGGCGCCCGGTCAGCCGCGCCACCGCGTCGGCCAGGGCATCGACCTGCGCCTCCTCGTGGGCTGCCGAGAAGGCCACCCTCAGCCGCGCAGTCCCCGGCGGCACCGTCGGCGGGCGGATCGCCACCACGAGAAAGCCGGCGGCCGTCAGCGCCGCCGAGATGGCGAGCGCCGCCTGCGCCTCCCCGACCAGCACCGGGACGACCGCGCTCTCGGCCTCCGGCAGGCCGAGGCGCGCCGTAAAGCGCCGGGCGAGGGCGAGCGGCCGGGCGCGCCGATCCGGTTCCGCCTCCAGGATCACCAGGGCCTCCAGGGCGGCGGCGGCCGAGGCCGGAGGCAGGCCCGTGGTGTAGACGAAGCTGCGGGCGCGGCTCGTCATCAGGTCGATCACGGGCCGCGACGCGCAGAGATAGCCGCCGTAGGATCCCAGCGCCTTCGACAGGGTGCCCATCTCCAGCGGCGCCCGCGGGCCTCCCTCGACCACGCCGATCCCGTGGGCGTCGTCGACGAGCGTCCAGGCGTCGAAGCCCTCCGCGATCCCCAGGATATCGCCGAGCGGTGCCCGGTCGCCGTCCATGCTGAACACCCGCTCGGTGAGGACGAGGGCGCGGCCGTGCCCGGACCGATGCTCCCCGAGCTGGCGCGCAAGGTCGCCGGGATCGTTGTGGCGGAAGGTCAGCACCCGCGCCCCCGAGAGCCGCGCCCCGGCCCACATGCAGGCGTGGGATAGGTCGTCCAGCAGGATGAGGTCGCCGCGGCCGGCCAGCGCTGGAGTGATGCCCAGATTGGCCAGATAGCCGCTGCCGAAGACCAGCGCGGCCTCCGTGCCCTTATGGGCGGCAAGCTGCTCCTCCAGGGCGCCGAGATAGGGATGGTCGCCGGTCACCAGCCGGGATCCGCCGGCCCCGGCGCCGTAGACTGCCGCGGCCTCCTGGGCGGCCGCGATCACGCGCGGATGGTGGGAGAGGCCGAGATAGTCGTTGCAGGAGAACGAGACGAGCGCCCGGCCGTCCCGTGCAGCCGCGGCACCCGTCCCGCGCTCGGTCTGCACCAAGCGGCGGCGCAGGCTTCCGGCCTCCAGGGCGTCGAGCTTTTGGCGAGCGAAGGCGTCGAGGCTGTCCATGGGGGTGATGGGCCGCGCGGTTCGGCGGATGTCAAGGCGGCCGGATTCGCGCGCGGCCGCGCGCGCTTGTGCGGGACAGCGCGCGCGGATCAATCGTTGTTTGGCGCTCTGGCTTGCGCGATCGCCGTGCGGGCGCTTCCCGACCCGCGGCACGCTGCCCAACCGTGGCCGGCATCGATCGACCCGGATGGCAGCGGATCCCGAGCGCGCGCCGGCTTGACCGATATCGCTCCGGCCGCGCATGCCCCCGCCATGACGCTCGACCCGTCTCGCACGCATCTCTGGCGGCCCTACACGCAGATGCGCGACGCCGCCCCGCCACTGGAGGCGGTGGCGACCCATGGCAGCCGCATCGTCCTCGCCGACGGCCGCGAACTGGTGGACGGCATCGCGTCCTGGTGGACGGCGGTCCACGGCTACAACCACCCGCACATAGCGGGCGCCGTGGCCGACCAGCTGGCGCGCATGCCCCACGTCATGTTCGGCGGCCTCACCCACGCGCCGGCTGAGCGGCTGGCGGCCCGGCTCGCCGATCTGCTCCCGGGCGATCTCGACCACGTCTTCTTCAGCGATTCCGGTTCGGTCGCCGTGGAGGTGGCGCTGAAGATGGCGGCGCAGATGTGGATCAACCGCGGGGTGAGCGGCCGGACGAAGGTGCTCAGCTTCCGCGGCGGCTATCACGGCGACACGATGGGGGCGATGTCGGTCTGCGATCCCGAAGAGGGCATGCATCGCCGCTTCGGCGCCTACCTGCCCATGCAGGTTTTCTGCGATTTGCCGCGGACCAGGGCTGAGGCCGAGGCTCTCGACGCGACGTTGGCGGCGCAGCGCGGGACCCTGGCGGCGGTGATCGTCGAGCCGCTCGTCCAGGGGGCGGGCGGGATGCGCACGCATCCGCCCGAGGTGCTCGCCACTGTCGCCAGGCTCGCGCGGAGTCACGGCCTGCCGCTCATCGCGGACGAGATCTTCACCGGCTTCGGGCGCACCGGCAGTCTCTTCGCCTGCGAGCAGGCCGGGATCGTGCCGGACATCCTCTGTCTGTCGAAGGCCCTCACCGGCGGCACCATGGCGCTCGCCGCCACCGTCGCCCGTACAGAGGTGTTCGAGGCGTTCTGGTCCGAGGATCCGGCGGCCGCGCTGATGCACGGCCCGACCTTCATGGCCAATCCCCTGGCCTGCGCGGCGGCCAATGCCAGCATCGACCTCTTCGAGACCGAACCGCGGCTCGCCCAGGCGCGGACCATCGAGGCTCGCCTCGCCGCCGGGCTGGAGCCGCTGCGACACACCCCCGGGGTGGCGGATGTCCGGGTCCTCGGCGCGATCGGGGCGGTGCAGTTCTGCCGGACGCCGGATCTCGGCGCCCTGAAGGCCCGGCTCCTCGACCGGGGAGTTTGGGTGCGGCCGTTCGGTGACATCGTCTACCTGACGCCCGCGCTCACGATCGATCCGGCGGATCTTGATCGCCTGATCGAGGCGATCGCCGCGGTGGTGAGCGAGCCGCCGTCTCCGGCAACGTGACGGTCCTGGGCCCTGTGGGGACGCCGCCGCTTCACCGGCCTGCAACCCGGAACCGTTTCTGCCGTTGGGCCTAGGGCTGAAGACGCGTGCGGCGGCCCTCGCGGCCGCACGCTGCCGGAGGGAGTAAACAGTGGCGAGTGAGCAGACGGGTTCGGGCGGCAATCGGCCGGTAATCCTCCTCGTCGAGGACGAGGCGCTGACGATCATGGACCTCGGGGACGTTCTTGAGGAAGGCGGCTACGACACCGTCCAGTGCGCCTCCGCCGAGCGGGCGCTCAGCATTCTGCAGGCGCGCCCGGATATTTGCGGGCTCGTCACCGACGTCCAGCTCTCGGGCAAGACGGACGGATTCGACCTCGCCAGCTCCGTGGCCGAGGCACGCCCGCAGCTTCCGATCCTGATCGTGTCGGGACGGTCCGCCCCGGATCCGACCCGCATGCCCGAGCATGCCGACTTCATCGCCCGGCCCTGCACGGGCGAAGACATCCTGGACCGGCTCCAGCGTCTCATGCACTGCTAAGCGGCCGGCCGGTCCGGCCCCGTCATCGCAGCGTCACCGGTCAGCGCCACAGGGTCTCGGGCGGCTGGTGAAGGGGGATGAACGGTGCAACTTCAGGATCATCCGGCGGCCGCCGGCACGAACTCGGGCGCTCCGGTGGGCGATAACCAGAAACGCGATCGTCATGACGCCGACAGGGCGCCTCTGTCGCTGTCGTCCAAGAAGATGCGGCCGCCCGGGATCCGCAGCGTCGGCTGGGCTCTGGTGCAGGCCGCCCGCCTGCATCGCGCCCGCACGGGCGACCGTTTGGCCAAGCTCGGCCTGTTCGCCGGACAGGAGCAGGTCGTGCAGGCCCTCGCCGCCGCTGGGACGATGACGATGGGCGACCTCGCCGCGCTGCTGCGGGTGCGCCCGCCCACAGCGTCGAAGACGGTGACGCGGCTCGCGGCTCTCGGCATCGTCGAGCGCAGGGCCGAATCGGGCGATGGGCGCATCGTTCGCGTTCAGCTCACCGAGGCCGGTCTCGCGAAGGCGCAGGCGATCGAGCAGATCCAGGCGGAGGTGGAATCCGAGCTGCTCGACCACCTCGACAAGACCGACCGGCGCCGCCTGCGCAAGCTCCTTCGAAAGGCGGCCCGTGGCCTCGCCGAGGCGGCCGGCGCTTCCGGACAGGTGACCGAGGCGGACGCCGAGATCGAGGCCGAGGACGAGACCGAGGGACTGACCACTTAAGTGGCGACGCTCAGGCCGCCGGGCGCCAGGCCGGGAACGGGTCCGGCAGATCCCTGTAGGGCGCGGGATCGAACGGCGCCCGGTCCGATCCGGTCTCGATCAGGCAGGCATCCAGCGCCGCGGTGAGCGCCCCGCGGTCCATGCCGATGCCGATGAAGACCAACTCCTGGCGCCGGTCACCCCAGACTTCGCTCCAGACCGCGTACAGGCGCTCCCGGAACTCGGAATCCTCCGGCCAGCGCCGGCGCGGGACCGCTGACCACCGGAAACCCATGGCGGAGATCCGCGCGACGGCCCCCGCGAGGGAGAATTCGCCGACCCAGTCCGGCCGCGTTGCCAGCCAGAAATGTCCCTTCGCCCGGATCAGGCCCGGCCAGGTGGCGTTGACGAAATCGTTGAAGCGCTCCGGGTCGAAGGGCCGCCGGGCACGGTACACGAAGGAGGCGATGCCGTACTCCTCGGTCTCCGGCACGTGTTGGTCGGCGCCGTAGAGGGCCTTGAACCAGAGCGGATGCTGCTGGGCCTTCTCCTCTTGGAACAGGCCGGTATCGAGGATCTCGGACAAGGGTGCTTGGCCGTGGTGCGTCTCGAGGATGCGGGCGTCGGCATTGAGGCCGCGCACCACCGAGCGGACCAGCGCGAGTTGCCCGGCGGAAACGTCGCGCGCCTTGTTGATCACCACGACATCGGCGAACTCGATCTGCTCCACGAGCAGGTCCACGAGCGTGCGCGTATCCTCGGCGCCGGCGCTCTCGCCGCGCTCGCGCAGGAATGCCGCCGAGCCGTAATCCCCGAGCAGGTTCACCGCGTCGACCACCGTCACCATCGTGTCGAGCCGGGCGAGGTCCGACAGGGCCTGCCCCGCCTCGTCCCGGAACGAGAAGGTCGACGCAACGGGCAAAGGCTCAGCGATGCCGGTTCCCTCGATCAGCAGGTAGTCGAACCGGCCCGCCTCGGAGAGGCGGCGCACTTCCGAGAGCAGGTCGTCGCGCAGAGTGCAGCAGATGCAGCCGTTGGTCATCTCGACCAGCGTCTCGTCGGTGCGGGACAGGTCGGCGCCGCCCGTGCGGACGAGGTCAGCGTCGATATTCACTTCGCTCATGTCGTTGACGATCACCGCGACGCGACGGCTGTCGCGGTTGTTGAGCACGTGGTTGAGCAAGGTCGTCTTCCCGGCTCCAAGGAAGCCTGACAGGACGGTGACGGAGAGGCGTGTGTCGCGCTGGGTCATCTCTCCATTTTGATGTTATAACGTTTCAGAATCAAGCGAGTCGGCGGGTTCTCTTCAGAGCAAGACCCTGCATTCTGTTGCAACGATGTAACGTTTCTTGATGGCATCCGAGCGGGCAGGGATTACCGCTTGCGCCGGATCGCGATGCAGCAACAATGAAACGATATAACACTGTGTGGGTGTCCATGTCTTTCTCGCGCGGCTCCGGCCTTCTCGCCAGCACGGTCCTGACTTCGACCGTCTGTGCCGGCCTCCTGACGCCATCCGCCGTGTGGGCGCAGCAGGCCGTCGCTCTTGAGGAGATCAGCGTCACCAGCCCCAGCCCGATCCAGCCGTCGCGCGGCGGGGTCGCGGCGGATGCCGCGGTGCCGATCGGCGTCCTGCCGGTGGCGACCAACACGTTCTCGCCGGTCACCGTGGTGACTCAGGACCAGATCGCGCGCGACCAGCCGCGGACCCTGGGTGACGCCCTGTTCGACCGGCCTGGCATCTCGGGCACGACGTACGCGCCGGGCGCGGCGTCCCGGCCGATCATCCGCGGCCTCGACAATGCGCGGGTGCGGATCCAGGAGAACGGCATCGTCAACGGCGGCGTGTCCGACCTCGGCGAGGACCACGCCGTGCCGGTCAACCCGTTGGTCTCCGACCGGATCGAAGTGATCCGCGGTCCCGCGACCCTGCGCTACGGCTCGGGCGCCATCGGCGGCGTCGTCTCGGCCGACAACAACCGGGTGCCGACCTTCATCCCGGCGAACGGGGTGCAGGGCCAGGTCACCAGCGGCTTCTCCAGTGTGGATAACGGCCGGCTCGGGGCCGCCACGGTGGATGCCGGCGGCGACGGCATCGCGGTCCACGCCGACGGCTTCAAGACCGCCAACGACAGCTACGCGATCCCCGGCGGGATCCAGCGCAACTCGTACAACGAGTCGCAGGGCGGCGCGGTCGGCATCTCGGCGATCGGCGACCGCGGCTTCATGGGCATCTCCTTCAGCCACTACGACGCGGTCTACGCGATTCCCGGCGGCGTGGCCGAGCAGGACCGCACCCGCCTCACCCCGAACCAGGACCGGGTCCTGTCGCGCGGCGAGTACCGCCCGCTCGACGGCCCGTTCGAGGTGATCCGCTACTGGGCTGGTTACTCGGTTTACCGCCACAACGAGGTCGGCATCGGCGAGGACGGGATCGAGGGTATCCAGGCGATCTTCAAGAACCGCGAGGCGGAAGGCCGCCTGGAACTCCAGCATGTTCCGGTCTTCACGGAGTTCGGCAAGTTGACCGGCGCTCTCGGCTTTCAGTCCGACCGGCGCGTGATCAACACGCAGCTCGAGTCGTTCCTGCCGAAAACCGAGTCCCGTGCCAATGCGGTCTACCTGTTCGAGGAGCTGGAGCTGCGCCCGGGTACGAGACTACAGGCGGCCGGGCGCTACGAGGTCGACCGGCTGTCGAGCACGGCCGCCCAGTTCCCCGCCGACTACGTGCCGGTCGACGGCCAGGAGCCGTTCCAGTACGCGCGGACCCGGCGCTTCGCCCCGAAGAGCGCCAGCATCGGCGCCCTGCAGGACCTGCCCTACGGCTTCGTGGCCAGCCTCACCGGCTCCTATGTCGAGCGTGGGCCCACGGGCTACGAGCTGTTCTCGCAGGGCCCGCACGACGCCACCGCGACCTTCGAGATCGGCAACCCGAACCTCAAGAAGGAGCGCGCCCGGACCGTCGAGGCCAGCATCCGGCGGGCCGAGGGGCCGTTCCGCCTGGACGCCACCGGCTACTTCACCCGCTACACCGGCTTCATCTACCGGAACTACACGGGCCTGACCTGCGACGACGACTTCGCCTCCTGCGGCGTCGGCACCGACAACCGGCAGATCGTCTACCAGCAGCAGAACGCGACCTTCTACGGCGCCGAGATGATCGGCCAGTACGACCTCGTGCCGGTGGGCAACGGCTTCGCCGGCGTCGAGGCGCAGTTCGACTTCGTCCGCGCCCAGTTCGACAACGGCACGAACGTGCCGCGCATCCCGCCCTACCGGCTCGGCGGCGGCGTCTACCTGCGGGCCGACGGGTGGTTCGCGCGGGTGAACCTGCTCCACGCCTTCAGCCACGACGCCACGGCCGTGTACGAGACGCCGACCCCCGGCTACGACGACCTGCGCGCCGAGCTGAGCTATACCAAGGTCGTCGATCCCGCGGTCTACGGGGCGAGCGCGATCACCCTCGGCGTCCAAGGCCGCAACCTGCTGAACGACGACATCCGCAACTCGACCTCGTTCAAGAAGGACGAGATCCTGCTGCCGGGGCGGAACGTGCGGTGGTTCCTGACGGCGCGGTTCTGAGGGCCGCGTCGGTCATCGAGGTTTCGGGGCCGGCAGGCCGCGGCGCAGCCTGCGCCAGCCCGCGACCATCCCCGTCACGGCGATCCCGGCGGCCAGGAGGTTCAGGATCCACTGGGCCGCATCGTGGAGCGGGCGACTGCCGGTGAGCCCTGGCAGGTCGAGGCGGTGCGCCGCGTCGAATAGCCATCGGTTGATCCGGCCCGAGCGGTCCAGGCGCTGGAGGATGGTCCCGTCCCGGGGATCGACGTGGAGCCAGGTGGCGTTCGGGTCGCCGAACCGCAGCCGGAGCACCGGGAGCGGCCGCGGATCGGAGCCGTGCGGATACCAGTAGAGGTCGTAGGCGGTCATCTCCGCGACCGCCCGCAGGCCGCCGGGCAGCGCCGGGCCGGCGGCCCGCGCGATCGCGGCCGCGTCGAGCGCCGCGCCGTCATCCGCGCGCCGCGCCGAAGCGCCGGCCGGGCCGTCGGCGATGATCCACCACGAGCCGCCGATCGCGGCGAAGCGCAGCGCTCGCGTCCCGGGGCCGGCGAAGCCGCGCAGGGCCTCGGCGGTGAGGCCGAGGCCCTGCGGCTGTCCGGCATAGGCGGCGCGGATGGCGGCGGGCGCCGCGGTCGACGCGAACCAGCGGTTCGGGTTCATCGAGATCCAGCCGCTGAGGATGAAGGTGCTGAGCCCGATCCCGCCGGCGAGGCCGAACAGGTGGTGCCAGCGGGCGAGCCCGCGATAGGGCGTGACGGCCCCGCCCGCGTAGCGCCGCCGGAGGCGCAGGCGCCAGATCCCGATCGCCAGCCCGGTCAGCGCCCCCAGGGCGGCGAGGCCCGACAGCCACAGCAGGACCGTCCGCCACAGCTCCGCCCGGGCGCGCAGCGGCGTGAGGTAGATCCAGTGCGTCACGGCGCCGACCCAGTTCCAGGCCCGCTCCGACCGGGTCGTGTCGAGAGCGATCGCGCCGGTGACCCGCGAGACGTAGAGCTCGGTCCCCGCCGGGTCGCCGAGGGCGACCTTCAGGAAGGGGCGGAGCGGGTCGTACCGGGCCGTGACGGTCCACTGGTCGCGCTCGACCGGCGCGACGCGCGCGTCCGGCATCCCATCGGCCGCGAGACGCAGCGCGTCTTCGGGCGTCACCGGCCCGAGCCGCGCGCCGGTCCGCGCCGAGACCGTGGCCCGCGTGCCGCCGCGGTCGGCGACCCGGTAGACGGGCTCCCCGCCCCGCATCTCCAGGCCGAAGGCGGCCGGCACGCCGGCGAGCCCGCCGGCCCGCAGCGCCGCGTCCGGCGCGACCGCGACCTGATCCCAGGCGATCGGGGCGAGCCGCGACAGCCGCTCGGCCTCGGTGAGCGCCGGGAACGGCACGTAGAGCATCACCAGCCCGGAGCCGATCCACAGCGCGAAGAACAGCCCCGCGGCGATCCCGGCCCAGCGGTGGAACAGGAGCAGCCAGCGCCGTCCCGCCTTGCCGAGCCGGCGCGGCAGGCTCACCACGTCACCGTGTAGGCGACCTCGACCGAGCGCGGGCGCCCGAGCAGCCAGTTGGTCCCGACCCCGTTCACGGCGTTGCCCGAGATCGCATAGACCTTGTCGAACAGGTTGTAGACCCGCACGGACAGGCGCGAATCCGCCGTCACCTGATGGTCCAGGACCGCGTTGACGAGGTTGTAGGCGGGGCGACGCGCGGTGTTGCCGAAGTCGCTGTAGACCTGCCCGACGTTCTGCAGTCCGACCCGCGCGGTCCAGTCGCGGGTGACGTCCCAGGTCAGCCAGAGATTGGCCACGCGCTCGGGCACGTCGATCGGCTGGTTGCCGGCGTACGAGACGGTGGCGCCGTTCACCGTCTGGTCGAACCGGTCGTACTGCGCGTGGAGGAGCGCGAGGTTGCCGTCGAGCCGCCAGTCCGGCGCGAAGCGCCAGCCGAGCGCGAGCTCGAAGCCCTGCGAGGACTGGCTTCCCACCTGCGTGGACAGCGTCGGCTGGCCCGGGATCGCCGAGATCAGGTTGTCCTTGACGATCCGGTAGCCCGCGACGGTCCATTCGAGGGCGCCGTCGAAGGCGAGCCCCTTGGCGCCGATCTCGACCTGATCGCCGGTCGCCAGCTTGAACCCCGCCAGCGACTGCGACAGCGTGATCAGACTGTTCACCGGGTCGGTGGCGAAGCTGTACTGGGCGTAGAGCGCGGTGTCCGGCGTCGGGTTGTAGACGAGGCCGAACCGGTAGCCGAGCGCCCGGTAGGTTTTCTCGAACCGCGATCCCGTCTGCAGGTCCTCGCGGTTCAACGTCGGCACGTCGAGGCGCACGCCGGTGAGGAACGAGAGCCTGTCCGACAGGATCACCCGGTCCTCGGCGAAGACCGAGGCCTGGCTCGTCTGCGTGGCGTAGGCCGGACGGGCTCGCCCGTTCTGCGGGAACAGGCCCGGATCGTAGCCGGTGAGCGGCACGCTCGTGGTCTGGTCGAAGTAGAAGTTGTTTGTGTGGCGGAAGTCGATGTGATTCACGTCGAAACCGGCCACGAACTGGTTGCGCAGGCCGAACAGGTCGCCTCGGAACGTGGCGTCGAGACGGTCTCCGACCTGCTCCTGACTGTGGTAGATCTCCAGGTAGTCGCCCCGGTCCACGAGCCCGGTGCCGCGGTTGTAGCTGTACTGCTCGACGTCGAGCCAGTGGCGCCGGCTGGTCAGCCGGTAGGCGGTGTTGCGGATCGTGATGTCGGCCGAGGGGGACCACTCGGTCTTGAGCTGGGTCCAGTTGTCGGCCCAGGTGATCTTCGCGTCGCGGACGTTGTAGTTGTTGAACCGGATGAGATCCGGGATCCGTCCCTCGACCAGCGGGGTGCCCCAGTAGCGGGCGGGCTCCTGGTAGCCGAGATCGTGGCTCAGGGTGAAGGCGAGGTCGGCGCTCGGCCGGAACAGCAGGGCGGCGGAGACCGCGAGGTTACGGAAATCGCCCTCCGGCCGCATCCAGCCGTCGGCGCGGTTGCCGCTGACGTTGAGGCGGTACGCGAAGGTGTCGCCGTACTCAGCCTGGCCCAGCGGGCCGCCGGAATCGAGGGCGAGCCGCGCGACCCCGTCGGTGCCGATCACCGCGCGGGCGGCGTTGATCGGCACGAAGACCGGCTTCTTGGGCACCACGTTGATGACGCCGCCGATGGCGCCGTCGCCGTAGAGCACCGAGGACGGCCCGCGCAGCACCTCGATCCGCTCGACGTTCCACGTGTCGAACGGGAAGGTCACGGTGTTGGCGCCGACGTAGAAGCGCGTGCCGTCGTAGAGCTGCTGGATCGAGTTCGGGCCGGCGAAGCCGCGGGACGTGAACGCGCCGTTGCCGTTGCCGGGCGCCGCGATGGTGGTGATGCCGGTCGCGTCCTGGGTCACGGCCTCGGCGATCGTGTCCTGGCCGCGCAGCCGCGCGGTCTCGCCCGACACGATGTCGAGGCTGGCCGGCGTCTCCAGCGGCGTCAGGCCGAGGCGGCTCGCGGTCCGGTCAGGCGTGCGCAGGTTGAGCCCGTTCGGCGGGAGGCGGCTCGGGTCGCCGCCCGCGCCCGCGACCGACAGCTCATCCAGCGTGACCACCTCCTGTGCGGCGGCCGGACTGGCGAGGAGCGCGAGGAGAACGCCGCAGAGCGGGGCCCGCCCGCCGAGGCAGGAGCGATGGGTCGATGGAGACATGGGGAAAGCGGTCCGTGCGCGGCGCGCGCCGGCCCCCGCGTCCTACAAGCATTGTAATAACATTACAATGTGCTCGCTGTCTGGTAGCCTCTGCCTGTGCGGGCGCGCGACGGCGTCCTGCGACAGGGCTCGAGGGGTTCGGGACGGCGGAGATGGGCATGGGGAACGGCGTCGCGGGCGCGCTTGCTGTGGCACGTCACCGCGAACGAGGCCTCGGCGGCCGCCTCCCCTCGGGACTGGCGTCGCCTCGACACCCGCCAGGACACCCCGCCCGGCGCGTTTCGCGTGTGACCACGGCTGACGGCAGGTCTCCTGGCTCGCGGGTCGCCGCCCTCGCACCGTCTTCCCGGGGTGACCCAGTGACGTGGTGGTGAAGGGCTCGCCGCTTACAGTTGCGGGGGCAGCCGCGGCTTCGGGGCGAACCCCTCACCGCGTTCCCTTTTGATCCCCGAGGGGAACCGTCGAGCACAGCTTGGCCGTAGCGGGGGCGGGCGTCAACCGTGTGTCCCGTTGTTGCCGTGGATCGGCGCGCTGTGCGCCGGTCCGTTGCGGCCTCGCCGACGACGGGCTAGCCCGTGCGGGATGACGGTCTGGCGGCCCCCTGCGGAGATTCGCGTGAAGGCGCTGGGCCTGCCCCGGCGCGGCAACAGCCTGCTCGTGGCCGAGGTCCGCGCGGATGACGGGCGGCTGAAAGGCGTCCGGCCGCTCGGCGGCAGCGTCGCGTTCGGCGAGCGGGTCGAGGACGCCCTGATCCGGGAGTTCCGGGAGGAGCTCGGCGTCACCGTCTCGGTGCTCGGCGGCCCCCGCGTCATGGAGAACATCTTCACGCACGAGGGGCAGGTCGGACACGAGGTGCTGTTCCTGTTCCCCGTCGCCCTGCCGCCGGGGCGGTTCGACGGGCAGGAGCGCTTCGTGTTCCACGAGGATTCCGGCACCGCCTGCGTGGCGCGGTGGTGCGATCTGGACGGGCTCGACGTGCCGGGCGGTCCCGACCTCTTCCCCGCCGGCCTGAAGGCCCGCCTCCGCGACGCGTGGCGCGCGGAGCCCTGACGGACCGGGCCGGCCCACCGCCTTTGCCGCTCGGCGCGGGCGATGCTACAGCCGGGCAATCCCATCGGTCCGGACGTCCGCGACGCCGCGGCCCATGCGCCCGGACGCTCCGTCCGACGCGGAGACGGGTGCCGGCGGAAGCATGACGATACGACCTCCCAGAAGCGGCGGGCCGACGGGGCGCAAGCCTCAGGCCGGCAAGTCCAGCGCCAGCAAGTTCAGGGGCGGCAAGGCCCAGGCCGACGGCCGCGCCCGCACGGGCCCGCGCACCAGCGCCCGCGACGCCGCCGAGCGCGCGGCCCGCAACCGCGGCGAGGAT
>NZ_JBKFBO010000099.1:0-41717 GCF_053346215.1 Methylobacterium sp. A49B | reverse complement strand
AGGAGAGCACCATGCCTGAGACCCTCGACCCCATCCTCGACCTCACCGCCGGCATCGTGGCGGCCTACGTCGGCCGCCAGGCCGTGGCACCCGAGACGCTGCCTGGGCTGATGCGCACGGTCCGCGACGGGCTGGTGGCACTGCAGGGGCTGCCCGTGACGATCGCCGTCCCGACCCCGCACGAGGCGGCGATCGACCGCCCGACGCCTGCTCAGATCCGCAAGTCGATCCAGCAGGACGGCATCGTCAGCTTCATCGACGGCCGGTCCTACAAGACGATCCGGAGGCATCTCACCGCCCACGGCCTCACGCCGGCGACGTACTGCGAGCGATACGGCCTGCCGGCGGACTACCCGATGATCGCGCCGAGCTACGCCGCGCAGCGCTCGAAGATCGCGAAGGCGATCGGGCTGGGCGTGCCGGGGGCACAGGCGAAGCGGCGGGCGGCGGTGGGGGCGGGCTGACGTCTTAGCCTCAGAGTTCCAAAGGACGTCAGGCCGTATGCCGCCCGTTTTGCAGGAACCCAGACAAGCTGACAGCAGACCAACATTTAGTTTTCATTAACCATACCAAAACTGGGAAGCGCACCTAATGCTTCAATATGATCGTCTAAATAACGGCAACAACCTGGAATTAATATTGTAACGCCAACGTGATCCCGCACCGTCTGCGCTCGCTGGTGAATGGTGGGACGCGCGTTGGGAGATCTCACATGCGTGGAAGCCTGTCGCGCTGGCTTCGTCCCTTCGCTGATGATCAAAGCGGCAACGTCGTGATGATCTTCGGGCTCAGCCTGCCGCTGCTCCTGGGCGCGGGCGGCCTCGTCATCGACTACGGCAATGCCGTGCGCATCCGGGCGGTCGAGTCCAGCATCGCCGATGCAACCGCGCTGCTCGTCGCCAACGCGGACACAGTCGCAGCAGCCACCGAGGGGCTACGTCTCGCAAGTGCTCAGCTCACCTCTCGCTTGGGCACCGCTGGCACGACCGGCGGGTATCAGGTGAACGGAAGCTGGATCGATGGCGCAAACTACCGGGTGACAATTTCGACGACAGTCAAGACGAACTTGCTCCATCTCCTGCCAGGCATGCCCCGACAACTCGTCGTCGGCACCGCGACCACCGTCAACCGAGTCGCGCCGGTCTACCAGACCAGTCCGCCGACTTTCAGCCAGCTGTCGCCCGAAGCAGCGGATTACAACCGCATCTACATGTACTGCTATTCGTCCGATCCCAAGCGTCAGGCAGAAGCCGATAAGGGCCGACGCGGCTTGGTCGCGATCGCCGACAACGGCACTCCTCCGACCGACTACTCGAAGGCCGCTCTACCCACCTGCGGCGCCAACGAGGCTCCGAGCTACATGCTGCACAACGTGCGCAACGCCCGAAGCAATAAATCGATCTGGAACGATCCAAGCCAGGAAACTTATGAATACTACACTGACACGACTATCGATACCGGGCTGCGGGTTCAGTCAATGAGCATGAAGGGCTATCGCGTTAATACGACCGGCAGCCTGACGACTGTGAACATGGTCTCGAACCCGATCTTGGAGACGATCGTCTGCGATAGCCTCAGCGCCTGCAAGAGCAAATCCGACGGTGGGATCCTGCCGAACAGCCACACGACCCACGATCCAGCGACGTCGACTGCGAGCTGCAGCGATGGCAAGTACATGTATTACGGTTGGGAGGACCGCCCACCCAACGCTGGCAGTGATCGGGATTACGACGACATCCGCGTTATCGTCTCATGCCCAACCTTGATCAAGGTAGCTGATAAGAAGCTCAGGATTGTTGAGTAATCCGAGTTCAATCGTTCATCTCTTCAACAGTATCATTCTGGGGCTGTAAATGCCATCCCGCTGCAGAGATCAGCTTCACTCGATCCGAGCGCGATTGCGTTTGGCAGCAAACCACCTCATCCGGAAGGAAGATGGTGCGGCCGCTGTCGAGTTTGCCCTGATCGCAACGCCGTTCCTGAGTCTGCTTGCGGTGATCCTCCAAACCGCCCTGCTGGTCTGGACGGCGCGAAACCTCGATGATGCTCTCCAGCGCGCCGGCCGAAAAATCTACACGGGTCAATTCCAGAAGGCGAATACAGGCCAGACGGACAGCAGCAAACTGCTCTCCGCAATGAAAGCGTCCATGTGCGGCACCAACACTGCACAGGTCGCGACGGCATTCGATTGCAGTTCACTCAAGCTCAACATCGCGTTGAGTACTTCCTTCGCGGCCGGCAGCGTGCCGACACCGCTCGATACGATGACGAAAGATTGGTCCACCGGTTTCGGGACCAGCTACGCTTGCGCGCAGCCGGGAGCGATCGTTGTCTTCACCGCCGCAGTCAAATACCGCGTCGCTTTTAGCTTCCTCTATGCCGGTCTGCCCGGCTTCGGTGATGGGGCGCGGCTACTTCAGTCGACGGCCGTTTTTCGTACGGAACCCTATGACACCTCGTCGGGACAGGGGTGCTGACCCATGAGATGGCCAATGCCCGACAGGATCCGTTACATCCGCAGGTTGTCCGACCTGCGTGACGACACCTACGGTGTCTCAGCCATCGAGTTCGCGCTAATCCTGCCGGTAATGCTGACGCTATTGTTTGGCATCACGGAATTTGGCCGCGCGTTCGATCACTATCGTAAAGTGACACTTCTGGCGCGTACTTTAGCGGACATCACCTCCCAGGGAGACACGCAGACACCGATGGCGGCGGCGACGTTGAGCGACATCTTCGCGTCAGCCAAACTTGTTCTGACGCCCTATCCGAACAGCACAGCTCAGATCGTGATCAGCGCGCTCGGCGTCGCAGCGGACGGTTCAGGGCAGCTGCCTCGAGTGTGCTCCAGTTACGCGACGAGCAACGGCACAGCACGGGCCGTCGGCGCGGCAACAGATCTGAAGGTGCCGGAGGGCTTCCAGCTCGCCGGAATGCGCTACGTCTTGGCCGAAGTGAGCGTGCCGTATCCAGCTTTATTCGGAAGCAATATTATGCGGCTTGTGGGTGGCGCCAATAACCAGTTCACGTTCAAAGCCAGCGTCCCCTGGCCGACCCGCGGCGGTCAAGCGGTAAAATCCACCTACAATGAAATCGTTTTACCCAATGGCAAGGCGTGCTCCTGATCCAACTTGCGATGCCCGAAATGATGCAAATCGAGCTTTAGGTATCCATCACCTTGTCTCAATCGACGCGTGCTGCAGCGATTATTCTGGCATTGTGTTCGAGCTTCGATTGAGCCGTGCGGCAACACTGAACGCGCATGAGCGGTATCCTGGCAACCGCGCTTGATCCAAGAACATGCAAGGAACGACCGGCGGCGCTTTCGGCCGCTCCACCGCGATTGATGCTCGCCCGCCCAGAAGGTCTCGAGCCCTTTCGTGAGCACGCGTCCTGCGCCGACGTCGGGCGCCGGCTGATAACGGCGTTCCGGGCGATGCCGTGCATCGCAATCTATGCGCCGCGCGGTTGGGCCCTCAAACGACATCGAATGGCACCAGTCGCGCTGTACAGTAGACGCGGACGGCAGCGTCGTGTGGATGCGATGAGGGGCCGATGGCCAAAGGCACACAACTGGAACGACAGATGGGTGATCGCGGTCCGACGCAGAAGGGAGCGAAGAAATTGAACTACGGCAGGCTCGGCCTCATCGGCATCGCGGGCCTCGTCGCCCTCTCCATCGTCGGCGGCTCGTTCTATACGGTCGACCAGCGCGAGCGCGTGGTGCTGCTCACCAACGGCGCCGTGGTCGGCGAGGCCGATCCTGGCCTGCACTGGAAGCTGCCGTTCGTGCAGTCGGCCGTGTCGATCAGCGTCGAGTCCCATCGCGTCGAGTTCGACAAGATGGAGGCCTACTCGCGCGACCAGCAGCCGGCGGTGATGAAGCTGTCCGTGCTCTACCACGTCCCGACCGATCGGGTGTCCGAGGTCTACAGCCGGTTCACCTCGACCGCGAACCTCGAAGACCGCGTAGTCGAGCCGAAGGTGCTGGAGCAGTCCAAGAACGTGTTCGGCCAGTTTGACGCCGTGACGGCGGTGCAGGAGCGGGTGCAGCTCAACGCCAAGATGGCGGCCGCCATCCACGAGGCGATCGGCGGCATGAACGCGCCCATCGTCATCGAGGCCGTGCAGATCGAGGACATCCAGTTCTCGCCGGAGTACATGCGTTCGATCGAGCAGCGGATGCAGGCCTCCGTCGAGGTCGACCGGCTCAAGCAGAACGCCCTGCGCGAGAAGGTCCAGGCCGAGATCGTCGGCACGAAGGCGGGTGCGGAAGCCAACGCGATCCGGCAGCGCGCGCAGGCAGAGGCCGACGCGACCAAGCTGCGAGGTGACGCGGAAGCCAGCGCGATCCGGGCGCGAGCCGAAGCGCTCGGCTCGAACCCCGGCCTCGTGGCGCTGACGCAGGCCGAGCGCTGGGACGGCAAGTTGCCGACCACGATGGTGCCGGGCGGCACGATGCCGATGATGAATGTCGGGAAGTAGGCGCGCACCGATAGCCGGAAGGCGGGAGGGATCATGCAGACCGTGAGCACCGGGACCGGATCGGGACCCGACACCTTCGACGTCCTCGTCCGGACGATGCAGGTGCGCTACGATGCGCTGGCCTCCGCCGATCCGCGCCGCCTGTTCGCCACGGACGCCGGCGACCTCTTCGCGGTCTACCTGGAGCACCTGCCGCCGGAGCAGCGCCAGTATCACACCTGCTCGTGCTGCCGGACATTCCTCAAGCGCTTCGGCGGCCTCGCAGCGATCGACGCGCGCGGCACCGTCGCCCCTGCGCTATGGGAGCCGGAGAGCGCCCCTGAGCCGTACCGCGCGGCCGTGGTGGCGATGGCCAAGGCCGTGCGGGCGGCGCCGATCACCGCCCCGTTCCTCGCGAGCGATGCGGTCTGGGGGAGTCCTGAGGCTGGCGGCTGGACGCACTTCGCCGTGCGGCCCGAGGCGGGATCCCGCTACCTGCCCGGCACCCTGACCGCCCGACAGGCGATGGCGGCCCGCCGCGAGGACTTCCGCACGCTGTCCCGCGCGCTCGGCGAGTTCGACCGGGACACGGTGGCTCGCGCGCTGACGCTCCTCAAGGCCGAGGCGCTCTATCGCGCTGAGAAGGTGATCGGGCCGGCGACCTTCCTGCTCGACCTGCACGACGCGATCGGTCACCTGAAGGGGCCGGCGGCCACGCGCGGGCCACTGCGGGATAACCTGATCTGGCGGGCAATCGCGACAGCACCGCCCGGCTTCTGCACGCCGCGCGGCGCCATGGTTGGCACGCTGTTGGACGACATCGCCGCCGGGATGCCGTTCGGGAACGTCAAGCGGCGCTTCGACGCCAAGATGCACCCGCTGCTGTACCAGCGCCCGCAGGCCGCGCCGAAGGCGGGCACGATCGCGCAGGCCGAGAAGCTGGTGGCCGAGCTCGGCCTGGAGCCGGCGCTGCACCGCCGCTACGCCCGGCTCGCCGAGATCCCGGCGCTGTGGCGGCCGACGCCTGAGCCGGAGGCGGCCGGCCGCGGCGGCGTGTTCGGCCACCTCGCGGCGAAAGGCGACGCCGCGCCACCGCCGCTCGACATGCCGGCCCAGGCGATCACGTGGGTGAAGTTCGCCCGCACGGTGCTGCCGACCGCACGGCGGATGGCGGTCTTCACCGAGCCGAACATGAACCTGTGCGGGCTCGTCACGGCGCTGCACCCGGACGCGCCGCCGATCCTTCAGTGGGACCGAGCTGAGGCCCGCAATCCCGTCTCCTGGTACGTCTATCACGGCGGCTCCTCACCAGAGGAGTGGGGCCTGCCGCGCGGGGCCTGGGTTGACGTCGCCGCCGCGGTCCTGCAGCCGTCGCTCTGGGCGGACGAGGACGCGTTCCCGCACCAGGGCAAGAACGCGCTCCTCGTGCTCGCGGGTGCCCGCGACCAGCGCGAGCCCGGGCTCTGCCTATTCCCGGAGACCCTGCGGTCGGATCTGCACGGCATCCGGGCGGTGGTGGAGGCCTACAGCAGGACGCGGCAGATCCAAGGACGCGAGGAGTCGGACGCGAACGGCCTCGTCGTCGGCCGCGGGGATGGTCGGCACCGCATCCGCGTCACGGACGCGACCGGCACGGCCTGCTACCGGATCGACCGGTGGGACTGAACGGATCTTCTCCGCTGCAGCATTCGGTCTGGGATCGCACCGTCCGATACAGAACATCGCCGGCGCATGTTGTCGCAACGGCCACGCTTTCATGACCGGGAACATGCTAGGAACGACAAGCGGCGGTTTGGGCCGCGTTTCCGTGTGTGATGTCGTCCCGTCCGGAAGGTCCTGATCCCCCTCGCGAACCGTTCACCTGTGCCGACGTCGAGGGCTGGCTGAAGGCCGCGTTTCGGGCGATGCCGTTCACGCCGATCTATGCGCCCCGCGGCAACACGCTCCGCAGCGCCATCGACAGTCAGCCCAGCGCCACCTTCGACATCCTGGCTTTCACCGGCACCGTACTCGGTGACCGGTCGGAGGAACGGAAGATCCTGCTGCTCTGGGCCCGGGCGATCGCTACAGAGGGTGAGGTCGGCGGCTCGATTTCCGAGTACTGCTCGGCGCGGGGCTGGTATCGCAGCAAGTTCGATCGCACGCGGATCCGGGCTTGCCAGAAGATCGCCGCCGAGAAGAACCGCGTCGACGGCCGACGCTGATCTATGTTCGGCCGCGATCCATCGAAAATGCCGCAGCGGTCAAGTTTCCTCTTGACGATGCGGAAACGGGCGCTGGACCACAGGCGGGTTGCTGCTTCGCGCTGAAGCTGCACAGCATTGGGGATCCGCCGTGGGACGTGGTCGTAAGTCGCCTTCCATCACCCTCGCAGGCGCGGGGTCATCCAAGATGCAGGTCGAGACGCTCGGCCGCGACAACGATCCGACGCCCGAACGCCTGTCGCGGGCCGGCCTGAAGACCACGATCCAGCTCGGCACCGGCCGCCTGCAGGTGATCAACCCGCCGCGCGGCTTCATCGGGTTCGACGGCGTCGTCCGACTGTCGCAGGCGCCGCTAGATCGCCTCGCCGCCCGGGACCAGCTAGACCCGGTAAGCCCGGACCGCAACCACAACCTCTTCCAGGCCGGCGACAAGCTGCGCGACCATCACCACATGGCCGGGCTGTCCGGGTTCGCGGCCAACGATCTCAACGGCTCCGGAGGCGGCCATCCGTCCTCGCGCACGCCGATCACGGAGACGATGGAGAAGCACCGCCGCGCGATCCGGATCGCCGAGGGCGCCATGGATCGGGACGCGTGGATCGCGGTGCGTGCGATCATCATTGAGGAGCAGACCCTCGTCGAGACCGGCCGGGCGTTCGGCTACGGCAAGGAGCACGCTGCCTCCGCCGTCGCCCTGGATCGATTGCGCCGTGGCCTCGGCGCCTTGGCGAGCCTGTGGGGCTACCTGCCGCCGGAGCGGCCCGAGCGCGCTGCGCCAGCCGCGGCCAACGATGCTGCACCGGCTGCAAAGGAGAGCGCAGCATGAGGTAGCTCCACATTCCAGAAGCTGAGCCCGGCTATACCAGTTTCGTGTTCGCCTTCAGCCTCGCGCGTGCCCGTCCATTGGCATAATAAAATCTTGCAGCACAGCGCTGGAGGATTTTTATTATGCTAAGGCTTCAGTTCATTAATCCACCCAATGATGTCGATCCCGCATGGTTTGCCACCGCGTCGGCAACGAACCTTATATCTATATTCGCATTGCTCGTAGGAGTCGCCGCTGGTTTAGTAGCCTGGTTCGCCTGGCGGACAACAGCAAGGCACAATTCTAATGAACATGTACACAAATTATTTAGTGAGTATCTTCGCCTAAGACTTGATCATGACGACGACGTATCTGGAAGTGGAGCAAGCGATATAACGGATCTAGCGGGGTTTAAGCTATATATATTGGAGGAAATGTACAATTGGGTTTTTTTACAAGAAATCCTACAATCTAGAATTGGATTTTTGCAGCGAAAACATATTAGAAACGCCTTAAACGACAACATAGAAGCATGGAAGCGCACTATTATAGTTCATGTATTGCAAAATTTTGACGGAAGTAGGCAAAGCATTGAAGATTTTGCTTGTTGTTATAGCGTTGCATTTATAAAGTTTGTGGCATTCGAGACGAACGACACCGACTTAACCCGTCTTGCTTCTATTCACGACCTCGCCTTACAGAATAAGCAGCGGCGACCGCTCGGGCGAGGCGAGAAAAAACTCCTTAACGAAGTCGCCTCTCGCGAGCGAGCTCAGGAAGCCTCAGATTAAGACGCTGCCTAGCTTGACGGCTGGGCGGCTGATCCCGTACACATAGGTCTGTTGCAGAGGTGCGCCCTGGGCCGGAAACGGTCGCGGGGCGCACTCGTATTCAGCTCCCTCCACTCTCCTGCTAGGATCGCCCGCGATGATCGGATCGCCGCGGTGACCCAGCGCGACATGGCCGAGCGCGTCGCCGAGCTCCGTACGCTCGCCGACCGGATCCGCATGCCGGACCACCGCTTCACGGCCGAGCATTTCATGATCGCCCGGGACGAGCTGCGCACCGCACTCTACCGGTTCGACCGCGACATGTGCGGCCAGCGCCGCGAGAGGCCTCCGGCACCGTCTGCGATCGCCCGCCACCAGGATCGCCGACGCGCCGCGGTCTTGGCGAAGCGCCCCTGACCCCTCGTCTCACCTGAGACGCCCGACCCCGCTCCGGCGGGGTTTTTCTTTGGAAGCGCCAGATGAACCTGACCGAGGCCTACCGGGCACGGGTCGATGCCGCGTGGAACGCGATCGCCCCGAAGCGCATCGCCGCGATCCAGTACGGCGAGGACGCGATCCACGTGCTGCACCCCACCAAGGGTTGGCGTCGGATCACCCACAAGCGCCTCGGGATCGTCTGATGATGCCCGCCCAGCGCTCCGCGCTCCTCGACCTGTGCGCGGCGATCCTCCGCTGCGACTGCGCCACGCCGGACATGCGCTTCCGCGCCCGCAACCTGCAGATCCGGGTGAGCCTCGAAGGTTCGCTTGGAAGCATCTTCGCCTGATGCCCGCCTCCAACGACAACGGTGGCGGCCCGGCCGGCTCGTATTCACGCGCCTACGGTCCAACCGAGGTCGTGATCGTCGAAGCGCAGAAGCACGAGCGCAGCCCGTACTGGCGCATGGTCCGCCTCCCCGGCGCGACCGTTCAGTACGGCTACCGCACCGTGCGCGATGCCGTCATTGGCGAGGCCGCCCGCACCCTTCCCGTCTCCGGAGCCGCCGCCCTTTGACCGCTTCCCAGCGCCGGCGGGTCGCCGCCACCTATCGCATGATCGACGCGCTCCCGAAGTCGGGGGCCCTCGTCGTCGTCCACGCCCACAGCGCCATCGGCCCGATCCGGGACCTGATCGTCCGCCGCCTGGGCGACGTCATGGCTCGGGACGTGCGCGTCGTCTGCGCGCCCACCGAGAACGACGAGGTGGCGATCGCCGGCGGCACCGAGCTGCCCGTGTTCCGCGAGCCCTTCGTCGAGGAAGCACGCGCCCACGCCATCGCGCTCGCCGAGGCGCGCGGCCCGGCGCTCCTGCGCCTGCGTCCGTAGGCCTCCCATGGACGGCCTCATCCTCGACGTCCCCGCGCCCGAGCACGTCGCCCCCTTCGTCCCGCCGCTCTGCCTGTCGCCGCTGACCGCGCAGGTCCTGGTGATCGCCCTGGTGCTGTTGCTCGGCATCGTCCTGTTTCCGGGCAAGAGCTCACGACGCTGACATGCCCGAGCTGATCGAGCGCTTGGCGCCACTGCCCTTCATCGCGGTGGCGCTGGTGCTCCTGCTCGCCGTCGCCGGCATCGACGCCCACCATCCCTGCCGCTCGGCCGCGCTGTCGTTCCGCGACGTGCTGCTGATCGGCGCTCTCCACTTCGCGCTCGCCGCCTGCGTCCTGGTCGCGGCCATCAATCTGGGGCACGCCGCATGAACACGGTCTTCGCCCTGATCCTGGTGTGCGCCGCCTCGACTGCGCAGCCCGAGTGCACGCGCGAGACCGCGCTCAACGTCGCCACCATCAAGGTGCCGTCCGTCTTCGCCTGCATGATGACCGGTCAAACGACCGTCGCGCGTGAGGAGCTGCTCGGCGATGGCCGCTACACCAAGGTGGTGTGCGGCGGACGGCCATGAGCTCGCGTCGCCGCCTCGCGTGGTCGAACGAACTCAGCCGGATCCGGTCCGATCGCTCGACCCGCCCCGAGGTGCGTGAGGAGCGCCTGCGCGCGACCCGCTCGTCGGCCGTCGCCCTGTCCGCGTGGCGTGGTGTCTCCGGACGCCGCTACGTCGTCGCAGTCTTCTCGCTCGACCAGGCCGTCTCATCCGACGCGCCCGGCGCCGTGTTCCTGGCGGTCCGCCGCGGTGAGGGCGGCCTTGCCCGCATCGTCGGCGCCGGCCATCGCGGCGCGATGTGGGAAGCCCTGGACTGGGCCCGGTCGGACCGCGCCAACGAAGTGCACCTCTACCAGCTCGCTGAGTCGGACGAGGAGCGCGATCGCATCGTCGAGGACCTGGTGGGTGACGATGCGCTCTGAGCCGCGCCACCGCCTCGACCTCTGGTCGCTGCTGGACGTCTACCGCTGCACGGCGGAGATCTGGATCGAGGCCAACACCCAGCTGCCGTTCGCGATCGCGGACGCGTGGCTGACGCTGATGGGGGCCTGACCGTGTTTCGGGCCTGGTACCGCCGGTTCGCCCTGGGCTTCGCCCGGGCGCTGGTAGAGCCGACCCGATCGGCCTAGACTGATCCTGCTCTGAAAAGAGGCGGGAGCCGAGGTACTCGCGATACCTCGAACCGCGTGCTTGGGACACGCATGACCGCAGACAGCCGCTCCGGAAACGGATCGGCGACCACCCCGCCACCGCTCGAGCGGCCGGGGCACCCTGCAACAGGTTATGCCCGAACACCATTCCGAGGCGGCCACACAGCCGTCGCACCGTGCCGCGCCAGCTCCCGGCGCGCCCGCAGACCCCGCATCGAGCGATCGGTGCGGGGTCTTGCGCTTCTCCTTCCCGGAGACCGTCTGCATCGGGTCGGCCACGCTGATCCGGGCTGACAGCCTGTTCGACGTCCTCGCGGCCTTGGTGCCCGGGTCGATCGGCGGCGTGTTGACCGACCCGCCCTATTCGAGCGGCGGCCTTCACGCCGGCGACCGCATCCGCGCGCCGAGCCAGAAGTACCAGTCGAGCGAGTACCGGCACCTCCAGGCCGAGTTCGTCGGCGACAACCGCGACCAGCGCTCGTTCCTGGCCTGGACCGGCCTATGGATGCACCGGGCCCGGCTCGGCATGCGCCCGGGCGCGATCCTGGCCGCCTTCACCGACTGGCGTCAGCTGCCGGTGACGACGGACGCAATGCAGGTCGCAGGCCTCCTCTGGCGGGGCATCGTGCCCTGGGACAAGACGGAAGCGGTGCGGCCCCAACTCGGCCGATACCGCAATCAGGCCGAGTTCCTGGTCTGGGGCACCAACGGCCACCGCGCGTCGGTCGGCCGCGTGGCACCCGGCGCCTACAGAGCGTCTGTTCCCAAGGCGAAGCTGCACATGGCGGCCAAGCCCGTGTCGCTGATGCGTGACCTCCTCGCGATCATCGACGGTCCGGTGCTGGATCCGTTCATGGGCTCGTCGCCGATCGGCGAGGCCTGCGCCGAGCTCGGGCTGCCGTACCTCGGTATCGAGGCCGATCCGCGCCACTTCGACACCGCCTGCCGGCGGCTGGAGGCGGTGGCCGAACGCTGCCCGCAAGCTTGAATTGACCCGGTTCGACTGGCCAAAAATCGGCCGATCGACCTCGCGCGGGCGCCCTGCGCGGCCGCACGATAATGTCCCTTCCCGTGCATCCGAATGGGGTCGCCGCGGATGCACGATAACCTTCCCGTGCCGACCTCGGTCGGCGCGCTGGTCCCCTACGTCCCAGACGAGCTCGACGAGGCTGCTTCCCGGTTCGCCGCGGCCTCCAAGGCCTCGGCGACGCGACGGGCCTACAACGCCGACTGGCGCGATTTCACGGGCTGGTGCGACGCGCACGGGCTCGATGGACTACCGGCTTCCGGTAGGACGGTCGGCCGCTACCTGACCCACCTCGTGGGGCTCGGGCGATCGGTCTCGACGATCGACCGGCGGGCCGCCGCGATCGCCAGCGTCCACCGCGCGTATGGCCACGACAGCCCGACCGCCCGCGAGGAGGTCCGCCAGATCCTGGTGGGCATCCGCAACACGGTCGGCCGGGCCCGCAAGAAAAAGCGGGCTCTGACCGCCGACCTGGTCGCGCAGGTGATCCGCAAGATCCGCGGCCAGGACCTCGTCGCCGTGCGCGACCGGGCGCTGATCCTGCTGTGCTTCGGTGCGGCACTCCGGCGCTCCGAGCTCGTGGCCCTGGACGTCGCCGATCTCGAACGGCACCGGCGCGGGCTGATGGTCCGCCTGCGGCGCAGCAAGACCGATCAGTCGGGCGAGGGCCACTCGGTGGCCGTCCTCGACGGCAAGCTCAAGATCCCGGCCGCCGTCGCAGCGTGGCTCGCGGCGGCGCAGATCGCGGACGGCCCGGTGTTCCGCGGCTGCGATCGCGGCCGCCTCTCGCCGCACCGCCTGACCGGCGGCCAGTTCGCCCGCATCCTCAAGGCTCGCTGCGCCGCGGCCGGCCTCGATCCGGATGAGTTCGGCGGCCACTCGCCCCGGCGCGGCTTCGCGACGACGGCGGGCGACGAAGGCGCCGATCTGCGCCTGACCGCCAACCACATGCGGCACGCCAAGCTTGAGACGACGGCCGGCTACATTGAGGACGGCGACCTGTTCCGGAAGAACGCGGGCGCCGGCTTCCTCTGAGGTCCGGCGTCGTCACCCACGTCAACCGCCAGGGCGCGCACGCCCGCATCGTCCGGTGAACACCTTGGCTGAAGACCTCGACCGCCAGTTGGACCGCCTCGAGGTCCGGCACGGCGACATCCTGGTGCTGCGCACCCGCCGGAAGCTTCCGGCGGCGACTGTCGCGAGGTGGCAGGACGACCTGATCCGCATGTGCCGCGACTCTGGCGTGACCGACGTCACGGCGCTCGTGCTGGACGATTGCACCGAACTGACCATCGAGCGGCCGCAGATGCGCTTGGTGCAGCAGCACCGGGACGTGCCGCAGCCGATGCAGAGCTGCTGACCATGGGCTGCCGCTGCGGCGAACGCCGTACCGCTCTCGGCCAAGGCCTCCGCGCCGCGGCCCGGGGCGATCTCGCTGCCGTTCGTGGCGCCGCCGGCCTCATCGGCCGCACCACTGTCGAGGACGTCGAGGCGATGGCCCGGCGCATGGTAGGCGATGAGCGGCGGCCTGTTCGTCACCCTGGACGCCTCGGCGCTCGCCCGCCTCGGTAACCAGATCGGCGCGGCAGGCAAGGGCGCGCCGCTCGCCCTCGCTCGCGCCATCAACCACACCGGCGCCAAGGCCAAGACCCAGATGGTCCGCGCTCTCGTCCCTCAGACGGGGCTGAAGCGACGGACCATCGTCAAGGCATTGCGAGAGAACAAGGCGAGTGCAGGGTCGCTGACCTACACGATCAAGTCGCACGGCGGGAACATCCGCCTGAAGTATTTCGGCGCCCGCGAGACGCGCGCCGGCGTCAGCGCGGCACCATGGAATGTCCGGTCGGTCTGGCAGGGCAGCTTCATGAAGGCCGGCTGGTGGCCACACCGGGTGGTGAAGTCGAACTGGAACGGGCAGGTCTTCGAGCGGGCCGGCAGCATCACCGGCAACATGCGGGCCGGCTCGCAGACCCGGCGCATGGACCGTTTCACGGTGGTGAAGTCCGGCCTCTTCATACCCGACGAGATGGTTCAGGGCGCGTCGGCCGCGGCCTTCAACAGCACTGCGGCCGCGGACCTACCAGCACGTCTGGAGCGCGAACTCGGGCGCATCCTGGGCGGGTGACCCCACCCCCCCCTGTTCAGGGTCCTCCCTGGGGTCGACCGGTTCTGCGGGCGGGATACCCCGGCATCGCGCCAGTCTGAGCCGCTTCGGAAAGCCTAAAATTTAGGGCTAAAATCGACCGGCGGCGGCGCCCAAATCGCTGTTTTCGCTCGGATATCGCCTCTGGACCGCTTTTTAGCCCCCTAAAATCGGGCTCAAAAGCGCCGACGGGCCGTCCTAAAAAGCCGGAGGCTCCTGCGAGGCCGGGGAGCGCCATGTCGAACCCCGAACAGGTCGTCTCGAAGAGCGAGTTCGCCCGGATCGCCCGCGTTTCTCCCGGTCGGATCACGCAGTGGATCGACGAGGGCAAGATCAGCGGCTCCGGCCTCGTTGGCGAGGGCCGGTCGGCCCGGATCCGGGTCGAGGTCGCGCTGCAGCAGGTCAACCTGCGCCGGGACGTCGGCCAGGCGCTTGGAAACGGGCTGCAGACGCGCCTCACCGGCCCGAGGAGCACCCCGGCGCCAGCTGAGGGTGCGGACGAGGGCGACGGACGGGATCCCTACGGCGGCTGGTCGCCCGACGGGACGAGCGACGACGTCGACCGAAAGCTGAAGCTCGCCAAGCTCGAAGCGGCCGAGCGCTCGAACCGCCTGGACGCGATCGAGGAGGCGGCGAGCGAGGGCCGCTACACCGAGAGCGCCGTGATGCGCGCCGAGATGGGCAAGATCGCCGGCCAGATGCTGCGCATCTTCGAGGGCATGCTGCCCGCCATCGCCACGGCGCTCGCCGGCCAGTTCGAGCTGGAGGCGCGGGACGTCACCCACGCCCTGAACGAGCAGTTCCGCAAGGTGCGCGAGCAGGCCGCCAGCGCAGCCACCAAGCATGCGCAGACGCTGGCCGAGCAGAGCCGGTCCTCGACCTGATGGATTGAGTGATGACGGTCCTGGCCAACGCCGAACGCGCGGCATGGGACGCGATCGCCGCCGCGCTGAAGCCGCCGGCGCAGGTCGACTACCTCGCCTGGGCCGTGAACAACATCGAGTTCTCCAAGCGGGAGAGCCAGGAGGTCGGACGCTACAACCCCGAGCGGTTCTCGTACTTCAACGAGATCCTGGGCGCACTCTCGCCCGCGGACCCCTGTCGGATCGTCACGCTGGCCAAGTCGGCTCAGCTCGGCGGCACCGTCCTCGCCAACGTCTTCACCGGCGGGACGATGGACATGGATCCGTGCGATTTCATGTACGTCCACCCGACGGACAACAACGCCGAACGCTGGTCGAAGATGAAGCTCACGCCGATGCTGCGTGGGACCACTTCGCTCAAGGCGATCTTCCCGGAGAAGAGCCGAGAGGGCGGCAATTCGGTCCTCTACAAGGAACGCGCCGACGGGCTCGGCTCGATCCTGATCTCGGGCGCCAACTCGCCCGCCTCGCTCTCGCAGGTGACGATCCCCCGCCAAGTCCAGGACGATCTGGCGAAGTGGGAGGTCAACTCCGCCGGCGACCCGGAGGTCCAGGCGGACTCGCGCTCGCGCGGGGTGACCTTCGCCAAGATCTTCAAGATCTCGACCCCGCTGGTGATGCCGGGCTGCCGGATCACGAAGAACTACGAGGCCGGGAGCCAGGAGCGCCTGTTCGTGCCGTGCCCGCACTGCGGGCACATGCAGACGCTCGAATGGGAGAACATGCTCCCGCACCTCGACGAGGAGCATCCGGACCGGGCGTTCTTCATCTGCACCGCGCCCGATTGCGGCGCGGCCATCGAGGAGCATCACCGAGCCCAGATGCTCGCGGGCCACGAATGGCGCGCGGCCAACCCGAAGATGAAGCGGATCCACCGCTCGTTCTACGTCTGGTCGGCCTACAGCTTCCTGCAATCCTGGGCGCAGATCGCCTTCGAGTGGTTCCGAGCCAAGGGCGACCCCGAGGCCGAGCGCGTCTTCCTCAACGACACGGTCGGGCAGGCCTTCCGCGCACAGAGCGAGGCGCCCCCGTGGGAGGGCCTGCGCGACCGAGCCGCCGCCGCGGACTACGCCTGCGGGACGATCCCGAAGGGCGGTCTTCTGGTCACGCTCGGCATCGACTGCCAGGACGACCGGGTCGAGTGGCAGGCCGTCGCCTTCGGGCGCAACGGCCGGCGCTGGGTGATCCAGTACGGCGTCACGCCGGGCCATATCAGCGAGCCCGGCACGCGCCGGCTCCTCGACGAGCTGCTGCAGCAGACATGGCCGAACGCGGTCGGGCGTCAGATCGGGATCGATCTCGCGGCGATCGACGGCAACGCCTGGACCGAGGACGTCTGGGGCTGGGCCGGCACGCATCCGGCCGCGCGCGTGATCATGGTGCGCGGCGCCAACCGGGACACCTCGCCGGTCCTGGAGCAGGTCCGCAAGGAGCGCAACGCCGCCGGCAAGCCGCTCAAGTATTCGAAGCGCTTCTTCAACTTCGGCTCGTCCGTGCTGAAGATGGCGCTCTACCGCAACCTCGCGAAGACGGACCCGGCCGAGCCGGGCTTCGTCCATTTCCCGCGGGGTCTGGAGGACACGTACTTCCAGCAGCTGACCGCCGAGCGCCGCGAGGCGGTGAAGCGGTTTGGGTTCGTCGTCTACCGGTGGGCGAAGGACTCGGGCCAGGCCAACGAGGCGCTGGACACACACCTGCAGGCGGAGACCGCGGCCAACCGGCTCGGACTGCGCGGCATGCCGGACCGGCGCTGGGACAAGCTAGAGGCGGAGCGGGAGTGCCTGCTCCCCGCTACCGCCGCACCGTCTCCGCCGGCGACACCCGCCACGCCGGCAGCGCCCGCGGCACCGGCCGCAGCTGCCGCTCCTGTCGAACCGACCTCGTCGGCCGCCCGCCCCCGGTTCGGCGGCATCGCCGCTCTCGCCAACGCCCTCAACCGATCGGGATGATCTCATGGCCACGCAGGCGATGCTCGACGAGGCGCGCGCGGCCTACCACACCCTGATGACCCGTGGCGGGCTGGTGAAGCTCCGCCACTACGAGCGGGAGATGGTCTACAAGGCCGCCGACCCCGCGCAGCTGCTCGCCTACATCGGCCGCCTCGAAGCGGCGCTCGGCGTACCGCTCACGCAGGCGACCCTGCGGCGCACGCCTGGCCGTCGGGTGGTCTTCGGCGGATGAGCCAGATCCGCATCCTGGGCCCGGACGGCGAGCCGGTGGTGCGCATGCGCGCCTCCGGCCGGGAGCTCGCGAGCTCGTTCCAGGCGGCCTCACGTCGGGATACCGACCTGGAGGCGTGGAACCCGCGCAATCCGTCGGGCGCGTCCGCGCTGTTCGGCGAACGCGACACGATGATCGCGCGCGTGCACGACCTCGCGCGCAACGACGGCTGGGCCTCGGGCGGCGTCACTCGTCAGGTCGATGCGATCGTCGGCTCCGGTTGGCGCCTATCGGCCAAGCCGAACGCCCGCTCGCTCGGCCTGCGCACGGCCAAGGGCGGCGTCGACTACGACGCGGCCGACGAGTTTGCCTCGGACATCGAGGCCTCCTGGCGGGACTACGTCGACGACCCGGATTGTTGGTGCGATGTGGGGCGGCGCACCGGCATGGGCGGCCTCTTGGCACTCGCGTTCCGGCACCGGGTGCTGGACGGCGAGGCGCTCGCCGCGATCCTGTGGCGACCGCGCGGCGGTCCGTTCGCGACCGCCGTGCAGGTCATCGATCCCGACCGCCTGTCGAACCCGTCCGACGGCATGGAGCAGACCAAGCTCCGCCAGGGCGTCGAGATGGATGGGGACGGCGTGCCGGTGGCCTACCACATCCGGGTCACACACCCCGGGGACTACTATCTCGGCATGCAGCCGTGGCGCTGGGAGCGCGTCGCTCGCGAGACGAGCTTCGGGCGCCGCATCATCGTCCACGCGTTCGAGGCCGAGCGTGCCGGGCAGGTGCGGGGCACCTCGCCCCTGGCACCGATCGTCAAGCGATTGAAGATGCTCGGCCGCTACGACGAGGCCGAGATGCAGGCGGCCGTGCTCAACGCCATCATGGCGGCTTTCATCGAGAGCCCGTACGACCACGAGCAGCTCGCGCAGCTCATGGACGACAAGCAGGGCAGCGAGGAGCTGTCGGCCTACCAGCAGATGCGCCTTGGCTTCCACGAAGCCGCCCCGATGCGGTTGGGCGGGGTGAAGGTCAATTTCACGGCGCCCGGCGAGAAGGTCACGCTCACCAACCCGACGCACCCCAACAGCGTCTTCGAGCACTTCACCCGTGCCTCGCTGCGCAACGTCGCCTCGGCGATGGGGCTGACCTACGAGCAGCTCTCAAACGACTGGGGGCAGGTGAACTACTCGTCCGCCCGCGCCGCCCTCCTGGAAGTCTGGCGCGGCTTCACCGCCCGCAAGGACCACTTCGCCGCCCAGTTCATGCAGCCGATCTACGCGGCGTGGCTGGAGGAGGCGCTCGACCGCGGCATCGTGAAGGCGCCGAAGGGCGCCCCGGATTTCCGGGCGAAGAAGGCGGCCTACTGCGCCGCGAAGTGGATCGGACCCGCCCGCGGCTGGGTCGACCCGCTCAAGGAGGCCTACGCCTCGATCGAGCGCGTCGACGCGCTGATGTCCACGCGTGAGCGCGAGGGCGCCGAGCAGGGCGTCGACTGGGAAGAGGACGTCCAGCAGATCGCCCGCGAGCGCAAGCGCCTGCGTGACCTCGGCATCGAGCCGGAGGCCGCGCTGCGCGCGCAGCCCGCCGGCGGACAGCAGGCCTCCCGAGACGAGCAGTCGAGGAAGCTCGACGCCACCAAGGAAGAGCGCTGATGCCCAACCCGTTGCTGGCCCGCTTTGCCGGCGAGCCGACGCTCGTCGCCGCAGAGCGCCGTGACCGCTTCGAGGCCTGCCTTCGGGTCGTCATGGCCGACCCGAAGGTCACCGAGATCCTGCGTGAGTCGGCGGTCGCCGGCGACGACTTCTGGCCGGAGGCCGGATCCTGGCGCTCGTACTACCGCCCCTACGTCGTAGTCGACGGCGTGCTGCAGATCCCCGTGAAGGGCGTCCTGCTGCACGACTTCAGCATGGCCTACGGTTCGTACGCGACCGGGTACGTGTACATCCGGAAGGCGCTGGAGCGCGGTCTCGCCGACGACAACGTCAAGGGCATCGCCTTCCTGTGCGACAGCCCCGGCGGCGAGGTCGCGGGCAACTTCGACCTCGTGGACGTGATCTACGCCGCCCGCGGCAAGAAGCCGATCCGCGCCTTCGCACACGAGGCCGCCTACTCGGCGGCCTACTCGATCGCGTCCGCCGCCGACAAGATCTGGGTCGCCCGCACCGGCGGCGTCGGCTCGATCGGCGTCGTCACCGCGCATGTCGACGTGTCGGAGGCGATGAAGGACGCCGGTCTCAAGATCACCTTCATCCACGCCGGCGCCCACAAGGTCGACGGCAATCCCTACGCTCCGCTCCCGGAAGCGGTGCAGCAGCGGATCCAGGCCCGCATCGACGGGCTCTACGACGTGTTCGTGTCCACCGTGGCACGCAACCGCGGCCTGAAAGAGAAGGCGGTCCGAGCGACCGAAGCCCTCTGTTTCTCGGCCGACGAAGCGAAGGCCAACGGCCTCGCCGACGATGTCGGCTCGCTTGAAGACGCCGTGGCCGCCTTCGTGGCCGAGCTCAACCCCTTGGAACAGGACGAGACCATGATCACGCAGGAGGCCCTCGACGCCGCCGTTTCCACCGCTCGCGCCGAGGGCCGGGCGGAGGGTGAAACTGCAGGCCGTACCGCCGGTGAGAGCGCCGGTGCGACCGCCGCGAAGACCCGCATCAAGGCGATCCTCGGCTCCGACGAGTCGAAGGGTCGCGAAGACCTCGCCCAGCACTTCGCCTTCGACAGCGACCTGCCGGCCGAGGCCGCGGTCGCCGCGCTCACCAAGGCGCCGAAGGCCGCCGCCGCGGCGCCGGAGAAGCCGAACCTCGCCGCCGACATGGCCGGCGAGCGCCGTGTCGAGCTGGGCACCGAGGGCGGCGCGGATCCGTCGAAGATGTCGGCTGCCGAACGCGGCGCCGCCGAAGCCAAGGCCCTGCTCGGCCTGCGCTGAACCGGCCTGACGGCCTCACCCTCCCTCCCGCAGCCGGAGCGCCGCGATGACCGACTACGCCATGTACGACCCGACCTCGCTGCGCTGCGGCGTCAGCCAGCGTGATCGGCAGATCACCGTCGCCTCGGGCGCCAATGCCTCCGGCGCCGTGCTCAAGCGCGGCACTGTGCTCGGCCGGGTGACCTCGACCGACAAATACGTCACCAGCGTCAAGACCGCGGGCGACGGCTCTCAGGTGCCGGCGATCGTGCTGGCCTTCGACATCGATGCTTCGGCGGCCGACGTCGTCTGCTCCGGCTACGACGACGGCGAGTTCGTCGCCGAGAAGATGACCTTCGACGCGAGCTGGACCGCCGCGACCCTGGAGGCCGCCCTGCGCGCCGCCGGCTCGAAGATCTACGTCCGCTCGGCCGGCGTCCTCGGCTGATCCCACCCACCCTTCCCGGCAATCCTCAGGGCCCCTCGCGGGCCCTTTTTCTTGGAGCCCGCGATCATGGCGCTCGACGTCAACTCCACCGCCCAGCTGCTCGGCGCCTTCGGCGTCCTCGACCGGCCGAGCCGGTTCATCCTCGACACCTTCTTCAAGTTCTTCCAGCAGTTCGACTCCGAGGAGGTGTTCTTCGACCAGGTGCAGCGCGCCCGGCGTCTGGCCGCGTTCGTCTCCGACACCGTCGAGGGCCAGATCCTGCCCTCGCGCGGCTACGCCACGAAGAGCTTCACGCCGCCCACCGTGCGGCCGAAGCACGTCGTCGAGCCGTTCAAGGCGCTCAAGCGCCGCGTCGGGGAGCGTCTGCTCGGCGAGTTGACCCCGGAGCAGCGCTTCGACCTCACCATCCTCGACAACATGCTGCTGCAGGACGACGCGATCACCCGGACCGAGATCTGGATGGCGCTGCAGCTCCTGCTCTCCGGCTCCGTGGTGTGTCAGGGGCCGAAGTATCCGTCCAAGACACTCAGCATGGGCCGCGATCCCAGCCTCACCGTGGCGCTGACGGGCGCGCTGCGCTGGGGCCAGACCGGCGTCGATCCTCTCCAGAACATCCGCGCCTGGTCGACCCAGGTCCAGCGGGTGTCCGGCTTCAAGCCGCGCACCGTGCTGCTCGACCCGCTGGCCGGCGACATGCTGATCAACTCGGCGACCGTCACGAAGGTCATGAACTCGTACCGGCAGACCGCCGGTAACATCGACCTCGCGGGCAAGACCACCGGCGGCGCGGTCGGCCAGGAGGTCGCGTTCCTCGGCTCGCTGCCCGAGTTCGACTTCTGGCAGTACCAGGAGCTCTACGAGGACGACGCCGGCAATATCCAGCAGTTCATGCCGAACAACACCGTCATCCTGGCCAACATCGACGCGCTCCAGGGCATCAAGACCTACGGCGCCGTGCGCGATCGCCGCGCCGGCTTCAAGGCCATGCCGCGCTTCCCGAAGGTTTGGGACGTCGAGGAGCCCGCCGCCACGCTGCAGAACATGGCTTCCGCGCCGCTGCCGCTGTTCGGCTGGATCAACGCCTCCCTGGCCGCGACCGTCGCGTAATCGCCTCCGGGCCGGCTTCTCGCCGGCCCAGCTCGCCGGGCGCCGCGTCGCCCACCGGCCCGCCGCCGGACCGATCCCCCATCAATTTTCGGAGGCGCCCCATGGCGACCAAGACCATCGTCGCGAACGTAACGCTTCACCTGCCCGGCAAGGGACACGAGCCTTTCAAGATCGACGCCAACGGCGCGGTTGCCGGCGGCAAGTACGTGGTGAAGGCGGTTCCGCCCGGCACGCCCGCGGAGCTCGATGCCGACGAGGCCGACGCCCTGATCGCGGCCAAGATGGCCGAGGAGTACAAGCCGGCCGAGACCGAGAAGGCTGCAGCCCCCGCCAAGGGCGCCGCCTCGCAGTCGGCCTGAGGTTGACGGATGCCGTTCGAGGACGAGTGGCTCGCGCGCCAGGGCGACCTTGAGGCCGCCTTCAGCGAGGGCTTCATCCTCGAACCGCAGGCCGCGCCGGATCTGCCTGGCCCGTCGGGCCGGGGCGACGTCAATGGGCGCCCGGTGTCGAGCTCCTTCCGCGCGGCGCTAGCGTTCTCGGGCACCTTCGTCGATGCAGGCGCGGTGCTGCACGCCCACGGGCGGCGCATGGCCGACAGCGCCTCGCACGGGATCTCCGCGGAGCGCCCGATGATCGACGTCGCTCAGGCAGCGCTGCCGCAGCGGCCGCAGATCGGCGACATCATCCGCCGGATGAGCACCGGCACCGTGTTCACGGTCCAGGGGTACCTGCCCGAAGCGCCGGTGCGTGCCTGGATCTACCTCGCCGAGGGCGAGCGCCGACAGGATCCACTCCGATGAGCCTGATGCGCACCGCCCTGCGCCTTCAGGCGATCGAGGCGCTCAACAGCGACCCGGTCATCGACGCGATGGTCCAGGGGCGCGTCTACGACTCGCGCATCGCGAATTTCGATCATCGCGAGCCCGTGCCGACCATCCTCCTCACCTCCGAGGAAACGAAGGGTGAGGCGTGGTCGCACCAGAACGGCGGCGCCCCGTTCGGGCTGGCCTGCGATCTGGTCCTGGAGATCGCGATGAACGCGGTCGGACAGGTCAGCGTCGAAGGCGGGGATCCGTTCGAAGCCATCGGCTACGCCGCCACCGATCGCGAGCTCGAAGCCGACCTCGATCTCATTGAGGAGCGGGCGATCGAGATCCTGACCCGGGGCGAGACGACCGCCGCGCAGCTGCTGCGTACCGTCGTCAAGCGGGTGCCGACCGTCGCTTGCTCGCGGTTCGCCACCGACCAGACCGGCGAGAAATTCGCCGTGCACCTCGTGACCTTGCGCGTCGAACTGTTCACGCCGGAGGACGCGGATGCCTTCGACGTGCCGACCGGGCCCTACGCGCTCCTGCCGGAGCCGCTGCGTACGATCGCCGAGGCGAGCGACCCGGCCGGCTCCGTCCGCTCGACCTGCGACCTCCTGGTGAGCCGCCTTTCGCCGCTCCCTGTCCCGGTCGAGCCTGCGCCATTCACCGGCGCCGACATGATCCTGGCCCCGCAGGTCCTCGACGCGGACGACGCGCCGGACCGGGCCGCCGACCTCGCCGCCGGCCGCACCATCGCGGTCACCGCCACCATCCCATCGCCCTGAGGCTCCTCGATGCTCAAGCACGTCGCCCCGATCGATCCCAGGGCATCGATCCCGGATCCGGAGCGCGGCCAGTTCCTGCCGCCCGAGGGTCGGACCGTTCCGTGGACCCCGTACTGGGCCGGCATGGCGATGCGCGAGGAGATCACGGTCTCCGATGCGCAGGACGAGCCCGTCGCCGCAGCGGAGTCGCCGGCGACCGTCGAGGCCGAGCCCGCGCACGGGGCGCACCCCGACGCCTGACGCCCCCGGCCGCCCGCGGCCCTGATCCCTCACCCCTCCCGCCTCACGGCCGTCCCTCCGGGCGGCCTTTTCTTTTGGAGCGAGCCCGGACATGGCCGTCGCCTTCAACAACATGCCCGGCGATATCCGGGTGCCGCTGTTCTACGCCGAGGTGAACGCCGGCGTGCCGCCCTACTCGGGCCTGTCGCGCCAGATCCTGATGGGTCGCGCGCTGGCGAGCTCGCCGCTGGTGGCGCTCAAGCCGCAGAACATCGGATCGGCCGATCCGAACTACCTGGCCGGCAAGGGCTCGATGCTCGCCGACATGATCGCCTGGGCGCGCGCCGGCAACCCGACCGGCGAGCTGTGGGTGATGAACGTCGGTGATCCGGCCGGCGGCGCGGCCGCGACCGGCACCATTGCCATCACCGGCACCGCGACCCAGTCCGGCACGCTCGTGCGCTACGTCGCCGGCGAGCGCTACTCGGTTCCGGTGGCGGTGGGCGACACCGCCGCGACCGTGGCGACCAACCTCGCCGCCAAGATCAACGCCGGCTACACCCGGTTCAACCGCCGCATGGGGGCGCCCGTCACGGCCGCGGCCACGACCGGCACGGTGACGCTCACAGCCAACCACGTCGGCTCCGAGGGCCTCGGCATCCGCATCGAGGCCGGCCTCGACGGCGACGAGATCGAGGTGCCCGGCCTGACCGTGACCATCACGGCGATGTCGGGCGGCACCGGTGAGGTCGACATGGCGGCGGCCTTCGCGGCGCTCGCCTCCACGCAGTTCGACTGGATCTGCGGGCCCTACGCGTCGGTCGCGCAGCTGAACGCCGCCCGCGACTTCCTCTCCGACGCCGGGTCGGGCCGGTGGTCGCCGACGGTGGGCCTCGACGGGCACTACATCACCGCCAACAACGGCAACTTGTCGGCGCAGACCACGCTGGGTGCTGCGCGCAACGACCGCCACACCACCATCCTCGGCGTGCTGAACCACCCGCACCCGCTGTGGTCGATCGTGGCCGGCGTCGGCGGGCTCACCGCGTTCTCGAAGAACCTGGGCCGCGCGCTCACGGATGCCGTCGAGATCGCCCGGCCGCTGCAGACCGTTGTGGTCCAGGGCCTGCGGCCCCCGAAGGCGCTGTCCGACCGCTGGGCGCTGTCCGACCGCGACAGCCTGTACCACAACGGCATCTCGGCCCTCGTCGTGAACGCCGACGGCACGGTGGCGATCGACCGCCTGCTCACGACCTACCAGACGAACGCGTACGGCTCGGCCGACATCACCTTCCTCGGCATCGAGACGATGGCGATCGCTGCCTACGTGAAGCGCTACCTCCGCCTGATGGTCACCTCGACCTATCCGCGGTCCGTCCTCAAGGACGTCAACCCGAACGGGGTCCAGGGGGTGGTGACGCCGACCCAGATCCGCACGACGCTGATCCACGCCTACACGGCGCTCTGCAACGTGGCCTGTTTGGTCGAGAAGGTCGAACTCTTCGCCAAGTACCTGATCGTCGAGCGTTCGAGCGATCCGAACCGGGTGAACGCCTATCTGCCGACCGACGTGTCGAACCAGTTCACCGTGTTCGCGGCCAACATCACGATCTTCCCCGAGCTCACCGACGGCAACGCCGCGCTCCAGTAGCCGCTGAGAGGCCCGCGGACGCGCCCTGAGGCCGTCCGCGGGTCCCGCCGCATCCGACGCCTTCCCAGCCACAGCGCCGCGCCCGTGAGCGCGCTCCGGAGACCACAGCCATGTCCGGCAACAAGGGCGGGCGGTTCACGCTCGACATCAACGGCCAGTCCTACAGCGGGCGCGCCAAGGCGACGATCAGCCCGGCCGGGGCCACACGCGAGAACGTGGCCAATCAGGACGGCACGAAATCCTCGATGGTGAAGCCGAAGCTCCCCTCGCTGGAGCTGACCTTCGACCGCGGCGTCGGCCTCGTCTGGGACGAGGACATGATGCTGCAGGACCTCAACGTCACCTTCGTCGAGACCGACGCGAAGCGCACCCACCTGTACACCGACGCCTCGTGGTCGGGCGACCCGTCGATCGACACGGAGAGCGGCGAGGTCTCCGGGCTGAAGATCGAGTGCGCGGCGGCGAACTATCAGGTCACCTGACCCTCGCGTTACCGGCGCGGATCGACTGCGTAGTTGACGATCCAGTAGGCGCTCGGCTCGCCCGGCTTGTGGATCTTCGACAGGCCTGAAGTCATCTCGCGGACTTCCAGGATGATCTTGTCGCCCTTGTAGAAGACGCGGCACGACCCGGCGAGGCGTCCCCGGCGCCAGAGCTCGTCGGCGGCGGCGTTGTCCTTCTGGTCGATCAGCTCCAGCGCCCGGACCATCAGGTCCCGGCTCTCGCACGCTATCATCTCCGTCTGCAGCTCGCCCGGCATCGCCGCTCGCACCACGGTCGCGCACCCGACCAGCGCGACCGCCATTCCTACCCGCAGCATCCGGCTCTCTCCTGTGACGGGCCCATGCAACCACAGGTGACGCCCATGTCCAAGACCGTCCGCATCCCGCTGCCGGAGCCGCTGCCCGGCCACAAGGGGCCGATCACCGAGGTCGTGATCCGCCGGCCGACGTTCTCGGACTACCTCGACTGCGGCGGCGAGCCCTACTCGATCGGGCAGAGCGAGGAGGGTGCGCTGTTCTCGATCGAGAAGCCTGAGACGATCAAGGCGTACATCAACGCCCTGGTGGTCGAACCCGATACGTTGCTCCTGGAGCAGTCCGACTTCCTGGTGGCGCGAGAGGTTCGCAAGGCGATCCTGGGTTTTTTCCAGGCCGCCGCCGAGGACAGCGCGGCCTCTCCGAGCTCGCCGACGACGTAGCCCTCGTCCTCGAAAAGTCCTTCGCGGAGGTCGAGGACCTGCGCATCGACCGGCTGATCTACTGGTTCAGCCGGGCGGTGATCCAGGCTGAGAAGCGCAAGCAGCAGGAAGCCAGAAGGCGTCGATAGATGGGCCGCATCATCGAAGCCAAGGCCGTCATCAGCGGCGAGGACCGGCTCTCCAAGGTCCTCGATGGGCTGCAGAAGAAATTCAAGGAGGTCGGCAAGGGCGCGAAGGTCTCCACCGAGGTCGCGCGCCTCGGCAAGGAGATCGACGGCGCGGCGAAGGGCATGCGCGACCTTGAGCGCCTCAGGGGCGCGCAGGGCTCGTTCGCGCAGGCGCGCACAGCCTTCCGCAGCACGCAGGCCGACGTCTCGCGCATCGCCAAGGAGCTGGACGCGGCCCGCAAGGCGGCGACCGCCTTCGACGGCATACGCTCGTTCTCGAAGAGCGGCGGCATCGCCCAAGAGATGGCGAATGCGCGCCGGAACGTCGCTGACCTGGAGCGCCAGTTCAGCACGGCGCAACGCGCCGTGAAGGCGGCCTCCTCCGCCTACGAAAGCCAGGCGTCGGCACTCAAGGGCGTCCGGACCGAGCTGACTGGTTCCGGGTCGTCGGTCGGCAAGCTCGTGGCCGAGCAGCACAGGTTGAAGGCCGCGATCGAGGGTGCCAACGCCGCCATCCTGCGTCAGGAGGCTGTGGCGCAAGCCGAGGGCCGCCTGACCGCCGGCATGGGCGCCGCGGGCAGTCGCACGGCCGCGCGGATCGCGCAGAGCCGCCGCGTGACGGAAGGCATGGGCGTCGCCGGCCGCGCACACCGCGAGCAGCAGGAGCAGGCCGCGAACGAGAAGCTGGAGGCCCTGGAGGCGCGGCGCACCGCCGTGCGCGAGGCCCGTTCGACCATGCTCGGGGGCGCCGGCGTCTATCTCGGCCACAAGATCCACGAGGGCACGGACGCGACGCTCCACACCTACAAGGAATTCGACTTCCTGAGCCGCAAGCAGCAGGCGGTCGCCGACCTCACGGACGACGAGCTGAAGAGCCGCCAGCTCCAAGGGCGGCACCTGGGCGGCACGACGCAGTTCAACGACCTCCAAGTGATGCACGCCCAGCTCGACCTCGCACAGCGCGGCGTCAAGAAAGAGTTCGTCGAGCCGTTCATCAACGAGATCGTCAACTATGCGCAGGCGATGGGCTCGACCCTCCCGGACGCGGCCAAGACGATGGAGGGCATCGTCTTCTCGACCAATCAGGACGTCGAGGATCCGGCGTCCGCGCTCAAGACCATGCGCAAGAACGTCGACCAGGCTGTGAAGCTCGCCAAGATCGGCGGCCTCGACAACGAGGACGTCAAGGAGGCCTTCAAGTTCGGCGGGCCCTCCGGCTCGGGGGCCGGTCTGCACAACGAGACGATGGGCGCGATCTTCGCCCTGCTGCGCCGTTCGGGCTTCGCCGGCTCAGAGGCCGGTGTCGCGACGCGCGCCGCCGCCTCGAAGCTCGTGTCGCCCACCAACAAGGGGCTCGGCGCGCTCGCCGCGATGGGGCTGAACTACAACGACTACGTGACGATGCCGCTCGGCAACCGCCCCGAGATCGTCGAGGGCGCGTTCAAGCAGAAATTCGGCAAGGGCTTCACCGCCGCACAAAAGCAGCGGATGGATGACCTGATCAACAACCCAGACATCTTCGGTGATCAGCAGAAATTCATCGAGGGCGCAACCGACATCGCCGGGTCGAGCTTCGAGAAAAACAAAAAAGGGAAGATGAAGGTCACGGATCAGAAGGCGCTGGCAAAGGTGTTCGGCGGCCTATGGTCCAACATGATCGAGAGCGTCGATACCGAGCGCTTGTTCCACGACTTCCTAAATTCCAACCCAACGCTGTCGCAGGCCAACGCCTTCTTCACGGACAAGCACGGCGGCAAGATCATGGCGCTGGCCCGCAAGGCGGCGCTGTTCGACGAGTATGTCGAGAAGCTGAAGCACACGCCGGAAGGCTTCGCCGGCGACATCGGGCGCAAGATCAACGCCGGCTACTATGGCGCCTCGACCCGAGTAGTGGGCACGCGGCTCAACATGGAGTCGTCGGTCGGTCAGGCGATCGACCCGTTCATCACGCGCTTCGACACGATGAAGGCCGACTTCCAGCAGGCGATCGCTGAGCTGCCGAAGTCGGTGCTGGCGGCGGGCGCGGCAGCGGGTTGGATCGGTGGCAAGGCGGCGACGATCGCCGGTGGCGCGGTGCTGACCGGAACGGCGACCGGTCTGACCTACGGCGCGCTGAGCGGCGGCGCGTCTGCCGCCACCGTCGCCTCCCTGGCGATCGGCACGCTCACGGTCGGCACGATCGCGGCGGCCGCGCTCGCGGTCACAGCGCCGCTCGTGTTCGCGGCCGACAACGACAAGGCGCTCGTCCACGGCGGCAAGCCCGACATCGCCATGAAGCCGGGCGACGTCCTTCCCGGACTCGATGGTCTGGCGAAGGCGGATCGCACGCCCTCGCTCCCGCCGGGCGCGGCCCAGCCGGGCTCCCGGGCGGCGGAGGGCGTCGCCTCGTTGATCGATGCACCGCGCGCGAACACCGCCTCCTCGATCGACGCGGCCACCGCGGCCCTGGCTCGGTATCGCCAGCAGCTCGAGGCGCTGAAATCCGAGGCCGACGGCTTGTCCGACCTGGGCCTTCCGGGCATCGGCGGCGGCGATCCTGCCCGCAAGGCTGAGCTGGAAGGGCAGATCCGGACGGCGGAAGAGCGCCTGCGGGCGCTGCGGCCGCCGACGGATCCGACGCCCGCACCCGGTTCGGGCCTGCCGGCGACGACCGTACCGCTGCCGCCGGCGAGACCGGCGGAGCTGGGCGGTGATCCGGGCGGCCTCGCCGCCACATTGCGCAACACGCTGGAGCAGGTGGTCAGCGCGGCCACCACCGCGGCCAATGGCGGCAAGCCGATCGAGGCCAAGGTGATGCCCGATCAGATCACCGCGAAGGTGCCCGAGCTGCCGCCGGTCAGCGGCGAGGCGACGATCACACTCAACCCGCAGCGGGTCATCGTCGAGCTCAACAGCGACATGCTCACGGCCAAGATCGCGGGCGCAGTCGCGAGCCAGACCGCGAAGATGCCGCTCACCTCGTCCGGGGCCCGCCCGGGCGCTGTGTCCATGCCGGGCGCGGCCTCGACCCCGGGCGCCGTCCAGTAGCCGAGAGCGCGATCGGAGGGCGTCATGCGCAACTGGATGACCCTGCGCGGCGCCTCCTTCGCGGGGGTGCCGTTCCAGGTCGACGAGGAGGCGCTGCCCAAGACCGGGCGGCGCGTCGCCGTCCACGAGTACTCGAAGGCCGAGACCCACGACACGGAGGACATGGGGCGCCTGCCCCGGGAATTCCGGATCAAGGCCTACATCGCCAACGACCAGGCCGACAGCGACGTCCAGGCGCTGATCGGGGCCTGCTCGACGGAGGGCGCGTTCAGCCTCGTGCTGCCGTTCTTCGGGCCGCAGGAGGTCCGGTGCACGGGCTGTGCGCCCTCCCACAAGAAGGACCGGCTCGGCTTCGTCGAGATCGACCTGGAGTTCATCGAGGCCTCCGGCGACGACGGCGCGAGCGGCGGCTTCGACGGAGCCGGGAGCTTCGGCCTCCTGCAGCTCGGCGACCGCATCGCGGCCTCCGCGCTTGATGGCCTCGCCGACGCCGTGTCCGACGCGATCGGCGCCTTCGTGCCCGACGAGCTCGCCGGGTTCGTGCCCTCCCTCTGATCCGCTTACGGAGCCGCCATGGCCGCGCCCCCGTCCTCGGCGATCGCCGGCGCGGCCGCAGCCGCCGTGGCGCTCTCCGGCGTCGTCGACAATCTCGCACGGACCCTGCCGACGCCGGCGGCCGACGCGCAGGCCGCGCGCGCGACCTGCCGGCGGATCGCCCGGACCTTGGCACCCCGCGTCATCGCCCCGGCCGACGTCGCGACGATCGCCAGGAGCCTCGTGGGGACAGTCCAGGCGATTGCCCGGGCCTGCGAGCCGGCCGACGCCGCGGCCGGCCTGTACGCGGCCGCCAGCGCGACGCAGGGCTGTGCGCCGACCTCTGCGTCGCCGATCCTGACGCAGGCCTACAGCCTGGCGCGCGCGACCTGCGTCGCGGTCGAGATGGCGTGCCTGGGCGAAGCCTTCGTGGCGGAGGCCGGGACCGGCTTCGCCGATCAGCAATCGGCCGGCGCAGCCCGCCTGCGCATCCGCGCCGCCTACGACGGCGCCGCCGACCGCATCGCGGCGGCGCTCGGCCAGGAGGCGCTGGCGATCCTCGACACCGCCGCGCGGGAGACCTCGGCCTACCTCGTTCAGGAGGCCGCCACGCTCCAGCCGGTGATCCGCGTCGACGCCGCGCGCTCGTTTCCGGCCGCCGCCCTCGCTTGGTCGCTCTACGCCGATCCGGAGCGGGCCGCCGAGCTGATGGACCGCAACGGCGTCGGAACCCCCTTCCACATGCCGGCCACCATCGAGGCCGTGTCGCCGGGTCGCCGCTGATGCCCTTCGTCGAGGAGATCGTCACCCTGACCGTCGACGGCCAGGTGATGATCGGCTGGCAGGACGTCTCGGTGAACCGGAGCCAGGAGTCGGCCGAGATCTCGTTCAACCTCGGGGCGACGAACCCCTCGTGGAGCGACGAGGCCAAGCGCCTGCGCCACGGCAGCGCGGTCGAGATCCGCACCTCGGCGGTCGGCGGGCGCACCCGGCCCGGCCGCGGCGACCTGCTCTGTGCAGGCAATATCACGGGCTACGGCGCGAAGTACGCCAAGACCAAGGAAGTCACGATTGAGGGCAAGTCGAAGGCCGCCGACGCCGTCGACTGCCATCCGGTCAAGCACAAGACCGGGCGGTTCGAGAACAAGACGCTCCTCGACATCGCCAAGGAGCTCGACGAGGTCCGGTGCGGGTTCAAGACCGACCAGCAGCTGACCAAGATCCCTAAGGTCCAGCGCCAGCCGCACGATACGATTTTCCAGACGCTTGAGCGGGAGGCGCGCCGCCTCGGGCTGATGCTCGCGGGGCAGCCGGACGGCTCGATCAACATTACCCGCGCCGGCACCAAGCGGCACGCCGGCGCGCTCATCCTCGGGCAGTCGCCGGTCGAGGAGATGGACGTCAAGATCAAGTGCGGAGACAAGTTCTCGCACTACGTCGCCCGCGGTCAGCGCGCCAAGGGCGTCGGCAAGGACAACCTCCGGCAGGAGGAGACGGAGCGGGACCCGAGCGTCAAGCGCAACCGCCCGTACCTCATCATCCCCGAGGGGGACTGGACCAAGAAGGAACTGAAGAAGCGCCTGCGCTGGGAGCGCCTGCGCCGCGCCTCCTTCGGCACGACGATCACCGTGAAGGTCGCGAGCTGGCGCGACGAGGCCGGCCAGCTCTGGGAGCCCGGCCGCCTGATGGCGATCGTCAACGAACCCGAGGACATCGACGGGGACTACGCGCTCCAGACGGCGAACCTCCGCCAGGGCGGTCAGGAGGGCACGGTCGCCTACCTCACCTTCGTCGACCCGAAGGCGGCCGGCGGCAAGGAGGCGAGCGACAAGTCCGACGGCGTGTTCGACCCGGGCGGCGGCATCGACGACGAGGGGGAGGGTGAGGAGTGAGCCGCACCAACCTCTTCCGGTTCGAGCTGCAGGAGACCGATGACCGGGGCGAGCTTCAGACCGGCAAGGGCTACGGCTATCCGGGCGAGGAGTTCGACGGCCACCACATCGTGCGCCAGCACGGACTCGCCTCGAACGCGCCGGTCGGCTCGCACGGCATCGGCGTCGCCGGCTCGGGCGAGCGCGGCCTCGTCGCGATCCTCGGGCTGGAGCACCAGGACTATCGCCCGCGCGACCAGAAGCCCGGGCAGACCACGATCTACGACGACAAGGGCAACGTCTCTCGCTACCTCGGCAAGGACGGGATCTGGCACGACGCCAAGGATGCCCCGCAGAAGATGACGGGCAAGACGGTCGCCATCGAAGCGAAGGAGAACGCCCACGTCTCCGGCAAGAAGGTCTATCTCGGCGGAGACGGCAAGACCGGCTCGTACGCCCGGGTCATGACCGAGAGCGGGCCCTCGCCCTTCGTTTACGCGCGCATCGGCTGAGGCCCATCCATGCAGCTGACCCTGACCCCGCTCGCGGACGCGGGCGTGAGCCTATTGCCGTGGGACATCGTCTGGAACGGCACGGTCGGCGATTTCGCGATCTCGGCGGGCGGCGACGATGGGCCGGCCGGTGGCTTTGTGTCGGCCAATCCGCTGCGCACCGCGGTGCTGCTGCTGTTGTTTTCCGACTGTCGCGCCGAGGACCAGGACCTCCGGTTCGAGCACCGCGGCGACCGCCGCGGCTGGCCCGGCGACGGCTTCGACATCGATACGGCCGCCGGCGAGGCGCCTCTCGGCTCGCTGCTCTGGCTGTTCCGGCGCAGCGTGTTGCGCGACGCCACGGGCGCCCAGATCGAGGCGGAGGTGCAGCGCGCGCTGAAGCCGCTGATCCGCCAGGGCGCGGTGGTGAAGGTCTCGGCCACGGCTACGGTCGACAAGGCCAACGGCCGGGTGGCGCTGGCGATCGGCCTGTACGCCCGCGACGGCAGTCAGGTCTACGCGGACAAATTCGACATCCTCTGGAGGCGAGCCGATGGCGGGCTATAGTGTACGCTCGCTGAAAGAACTGTCGCAGGCCGCGCGCAAGTACATCACGCAGTCGATCGACGGCGCGATCGCGAGCGTTTGGGCCAACACCTTCACGGTGCTGGCGAAGGTCCTGGCGCTCGTCGGCCAAGGCCTCGAGCTGCGCCGCCGGTGGCTGGTCAAGCAGATTTTCGCCTCGACGGCCGACCGGCTCTGGCTCATCCGGCACGGGTTCGAGCTGGGCCTGACGCTGGACCCCGCTTCCCCGGCCCTGGGCTCCGGCTCGGGCGGCTCGACCGCGACCGTGCCAATCCCCGCCGGCCTGCAGTACGCGCGCGCCGACGGCGTGGTGTTCAACGTGCTCACCGACGCGACCCCCTCGGGCGGGACTGTCTCCTTCGACCTGGAGGCGGACAGCCCCAGCGCGCTCGGCAACACCGAGGCAGGCACCAGCCTCGCGCTGCTCGACCCCGCCGACGCGCCTGCGGGCGCGCCGCTGACCATCACGGTCGACACGGCCAGCGACGGCACCGGCCTCTCGGGCGGCGCCGACGAGGAGGACATCGAGGCCTTCCGCGCGCGCGTGCTGTTCCGCAAGGCCAACCCGCCGATGGGCGGCTCTGCCCCGGACTACGCCGAGTGGCTGATGGCCGCCGTGCCGACTGCTCGCCAAGTGTTCGTCGACAGCTTCCAGAACGACGCCCGCTCGGTGTGGGTGCAGTTCACGGTGTCGGATCAGCCCAACGGCATCCCGACCGCGGGCCAGGTGGCGATCGCGCAGGCCTACCTCGACGACCCGATCCGGCGCCCGATCACGGCGCGCGCCTTCGTGTCGGCGCCGGTGAGCGTGCCGCAGGACATCGTCATCTCCGGCCTGACCCCGGACACCGGCGACGTGCGCGCCTCGATCGAGGCCGAGATCGCCGCGACCTATTCGGATCGGGCCCAGCCCGGCAAGCCCTCGACCCCGTTCCGGTTCTCCGCCTCGTGGCTCAACGAGGCGATCTCCCGGGCGACTGGCGAGGACAGCCACGGGCTCGCCAGTCCCGGCGACCAGTGGTTCACCGCCGGCCAGATGCCGGTGCTCCGCTCGATCGCCTACGCCGCCTGACCTGAGAGGGCCCGATGAGCGACGTGCCCGCCCTGCCCGACGCGCTGCCGGGCTGGCCCTGCTACAGCTTCCCGACGACGCCGCCCTCGGTCCTCGACCTGGAGGCACAGCCATCGGCCGACGACCTCCTGCCGCAGATCCTCGCGCTGACCCCGCGCGGGCCGGCCTGGGGCACGGACGAGGCCGGTGACGGCAAAGGCGCCTCGCCGGTCCAGCGCACGTTCTGGCGGGCGATCGCGGCGTTCGCGGCCGACCACCTCGGCCTCGACTGGATGGCGGCCACACAGGCCCTGCCGTCGGCGATCTCCTACACGCTGCCCGACTGGGAGCGGGAACTCGGCCTGCCGGGACCCTGCAGCTCGGGCACCGGCGGCCTGCCCGTGCGGCAGGCGGCGGTGCGGGCGAAGTTCGCGAGCTTAGGGGGCCAGTCGCCGGCCTACTTCGTCTGCCTCGCCTACAGCCTCGGCTACCCGGTCACGATCGAGGAGCCGACCCAGTTCCTGTGCGACGTGTCCGAGTGCGTCGGCGACGCGATCCAGGAGACGTACTTCCTCTGCGATGACGGCGCGGTCGGCGACGACGGCGACCCGATCGAGGGCTTCGTGCTTCCAGCCGATCCCGCGTTCGGGGATGAGCTGTCGGATGAGACGGTGTGGAAGCACTGGATCGTCCACGTCGGCTCGCCCGGCGAGACGTGGTTCACCTGCGACGACGGCCAGTGCGACTACGATCCCCTCGAAGGGTTCGTGCCCGCGACCGACCTGGAGTGCGCGCTGAACGACGCTAGCCCGCCGCACACGCAGCTGCACTTCTCCTATTCGCTCGCGGCCTGACCGGTCCGCGCAACCCCCGCCGCCCTGACCTTCGACGCCCCGGCTCGCGCCGCAGGGCGATCGCGCCCGCACGTCCACCGGAGAGTTCGATGCTCTACACACCGCCGTCCGGCTCGTCGGATGCAAACGCCTCCTTCATCGGCAAGAACGTCGCGGCCGGCACGCAGGGCTCGCGCGTACCGCCCGGCGCTGTCGAGAACCCGCAGCGCGAGATCGCTGCCATCATCGCTGCCGGCAAGGTGATGGGGCTCGACGCGCCGACCAACGCCGACCTGACGCAGATGCTCAAGGCGATCCGGTCGGGCCTGCTCAACCGCTTCGCCGCATCGGGCTCGCCCGACGCCATCGCGATCGCGCCTCAGCCGCTTTACACCGGCCTCGTCGAGGGCATGCGCTTCCGGTTCAAGGTGCCCGGCGCCTCGAACGTCGCCAACACCTCGACCAACCCGGCCTTCCAGGTCAACGGCCTGCCGGCGATCGCGATCAAGACCCGCTCGGGCAACAACCCGGCGGTCGGCGACCTTGTGGGCACCGCGGTGCTGGAAGGCGAGATCGACGCCTCGGGCAACCTCCGGCTCGGCACGGCGGTCGCCAGCGACAACGCCTCGGCCGCCAGCAACACGGTCATCGGGAACTACGTCTCGGCCAACGGCATCCCGACCAATTCCACCCGGCTGACCAACAGCACCCGGCTCAACCTCTCGGGCAACGGTGCCAACTTCTACACGGCGATCGCCAACTTCCTCGATGCCAACGGCAACCCCTACGTCAAGAAGGGGCCGGCGAGCGGAACCGGGGCCACGGTCCTCAAGATCGAGGCCTTCTTCGCGACGTATGTCCCTACGGTCGGCGGCGCGGGCGCGACCAGCGTGCGCCTGACCGACGGCACGCGCGTGGATACGCAGGGGCTGTCCGGGGCGGTCAACCTCTCGGGCGCCGGCGCCGTCAGCATCCCGGGCGCCGCTCTCTTCCGGCTCGCCAGCGTGCCGGCCGGCACGGTGAACCTGCAGGCGCTGCTTGGGCGGAGCGATACCACCGCCTGGAACACCATCGTCCACCCTGACGGGGCCGACTTCGCCGGCTCGGGCTCGCACCCGGGCACGGGCGCCCCCTCGTACCTCAACGTCTCGGAGGTCCCCGCCTGATGTCCGACGCAGCTCCTGAGGCTTCGGCCCCGCTGACCTTCGCAGCCTCCTACGCGGAGGCTATCCTCATCGATCTGTCCAGGGCGCAGAACGACGGCATCTGGTCGATCGAGACGATCAAGACCGACGACGATCCGCGGGCCGGTTGGGTCATGCGCCTGCCGATCGCCACCGACGAAGACAACGCGCCGGCGGGATATCCCAAGCCGTACCCGAAGGGCTACGCCGAGAAGGCCGCCGCCGCGGCGATCGCCGAACTCACTGCCTACGCAGCGGCCAAGCGGTTCGCGGTCGAGACCGGCGGCATCGTCGTGGGCGGGGCCAGCGTCGCCACCGACCGCGACAGCCAGGCGATGATCGGCAACGCCTTCGCCTACGTCACCGCGTCAGGCGCCGGCTCCGTCCGCTTCAAGGCCTCGTCCGGCTGGGTCACGCTCTCGGCCGACCAGGTGAAGGCGCTGGCGCTCGCGGTCGGCGCGCACGTCCAGGCGGCCTTCGCGGCCGAGGACGACCTCGACGCCGCGATCAATGCCAGCCCGCCGACCGTGACGACCGCCGCGCAGATCGACGCGGCGGCTTGGCCGCCGAACGGCTGATCCGACGCGCGCCCGTAGGTCCCACGCCGCCTCCGGGCGGCTTTTTCATGCCCGCGTGAGGTCGCTGCCCCGTGTCGAACCTCGCCCTCATCCGGCCGCGGCGGATCGTGTTCCGCACGAGCCAGAACACCGACTGGCTCGACGGCCTGCCGATCCTCGGCCTGGCCAGCCAGGGCGGGGTGACCGCGATCCCCGGCAACGTCGGCAACGGCTCCCTGGCGCTCGCCTCGGTGAGCGTCGGCACGCGGCTCGGGCCGCACGTCGCGCAGGTCACCTCGGTCATCGGCGGCCTGGCGCGCTTCACCGTCACCGACCCGCTCGGTGTCGTGACCGCCCAGGGGGTGGTCGGCTCGGCCCTCTACGCGGGCGGCCTGACCTTCACGCTCGCGCCCGGCGCGACCCCCTACGCGGTCGGTGACGCCTTCGCGGTCTCGGTGCTGCCGGGCCCGCTCGACATCTCCGGCCTGCGCTTCGACCTCGACGCGCGGGCCTCGAAGGGCGCGGCGACGCGGACGCTCACCGCGTCATCGGCCCCGGCCGACGGCTCGGCCGCCACCATCGTGGCGGGCACGAGCGACGGCACCCTCGCCATGCGGGTGCTCAAGGCCACGATGGCCCGCTGCCCGGTCGGCGAGTACCCGTTCGACCTCCTCGCCACCGACCTCGCCACCGGCCTGACCGTGACCGCCTTCTACGGGCTGATCCGGCACGCCGCCGTCGCTTCACTGCAGGATTGAGGGGCAGCCGTGGCCATCGAACTCGTCGGCGATCCCATCCCGCTCGGCGGCGCGCCCGGCCCCGCCAACGTCCTGACCATCGGCACCGTCACGACCGGCGCGCCCGGCTCGCAGGCGCTGGCGCAGGTCAACGGCACCTCGCCCGCCCAGACCCTCGACCTGACGATCCCGCAGGGACCCGTCGGGGCGACCGGCTTGACCCCGTGGGCCCCGATCGTGGCCTGGGCGCCGAGCCTGATCTGCGTGGCGTCGGCGCCTGCCACCACCGTGTATGTCGGCGGCACGGCCTACGTTTGCACGGCCTCGCACCTTGCCGGCACGTTCGCGGCCGACCTCGCGGCTGGCAAGTGGGCGCCGATCGCCCCGGGCGGCCTCCAGCCGTGGAAGACGCAGCCCGTGGCCTGGGCGGCGTCAATTGCCTACTCCGCCACCGCTCCCGCCGACGTCGTGACCAACGGCGGCGGCTGCTACGTCTGCTCGACCGCCCACACCTCGGGCGCGAGCTTCGATGCCACGAAGTGGACCCAGATCGCCGCCCCCGGCTCCGTGGTGGGCGCGCTGCTCGCCGCCAACAGCCTGTCCGAACTCGCGTCCAACCCGGCCGCGGCGCAGGCCAACTTGGCGATCGCGTTCACTCCGGTGCGGCAGACGGTGCTCTCCGGGCCGGCTGCCTCTGGCGTGCCGAGCTTCCTGCCGGCGACCTCGGCCTCGCTCACGTTGGCCTTCCAAGGGCTCGCCGCGGCCTCGCCGCTGGCGATCAGCGCGGCGGCCGGGTTTAGCAACGTCGGCGCCGTCAACCTCGTGGCGCTGATCACGGCGAACCCGAGCCTGACGCTGGCTGCGTCCTCGACGCTCGCGCTGTTCTACGACTTCGTATCGGCCGCGGTCGCCACTGCCGGGTTCGGTTCCGGGGCCCTGTTCCCGATCTACCAGTTCGGCGGCGCGATCTCGACGGTCAACGGCCAGTTCACCTTCGACATCCAGGCGATGCAGGGGTGGCTCGGCAACGGCTCGGCGGCGGTGAAGTGCAACCGCGTCTACATCGGAGAGGCGGTTACCTCGGCCTCGGCGGTCACCTCGGCCATCGCGTACGCGTATCAGGGCCGGTACGTTTCCGCGATCATTGGCTCTCTGGCCAATAGCACGACGTACCCATTTAGCCACAACATCGGCGTTCCGACGGATCAAGTCGAGAATATCGCATCGTCTGCGACAAGTGCATCCGGCCCATGGTTCTCGCCGGCGCAGGCATTCAGCGGTTCGTACGCGTACAATGCCGTGACTGCGTCCGGACGAAATACCGCCAGCTTCGTGACGGGATCAAACGGCACTTTCGCGTCTCCTGGGGCGACGGGTGCCACGAACTTGTTCATGCGCAGCCGGCGGACTTGGGGCGGGAGCTGATCTTCGAGTGGCTTCGGCTTAACCCTCGCCGCCCCCTCGACCCCCGTGCCCTTCGCGCTCGCCGCCCTGCGCTGAGACCCGCCCGCATCGCCGAGCACGAGGACCGCCGCGCGTGTCGATTTCCAGCGTCGCGGCGTTCTCGGCCGCCAGCACGTCGGTCGCCCTCTCGGGCATCCAGGCCGGCGATCTCCTCATCGCGGTCGCCTACCGCAACGCCAGCGCCACCGCGGCCACGATCCCGTCCGGCTGGACGGCGATCTCTGGGGCCACCGGCGGCGGCACCACCAACGCCCTGGTGGCCGCCTACAGGATCGCGGACGGCACGGAAACGACGTCCGGCACCTGGACCAACGCCACACAGGTCGGCGTCTCACAGTACCGCTCGACCAGTGGCGCGAATGCCTGGAAGGTCGGCGCGGGCGCGGCCACAGGCGCGACCTCGACCTCGGCCTCGGTCCCGGCCCTGACGCTGCAGAACGGCACGAACGGCTCGTGGGTGTTCGGCGCCATCGGTTCCAAGACCGACACCACGCTCGCCTCGACCGCACCCACCAGCATGACCCGCCGCACGTCGGTGGGCACGGCCGGCGGCCTCGGCGTCTACGACAGCGCGGCCACCGTTTCATCGTGGACCGCCAAGACCAAGACCGTCACCAGCGGTGCGTATCGCTCGGTGTCCGTGGAGTTCTACGAAGACACCACCCCGCCGACGATCACGACCACCAGCGGGTCACAGAGGGGCGACGGCTCGACCGTCACCCCGATACAGCTCGCGGCCAACGAGACCGTCGCGTCCTGGGCCATCGTCGCCGGCACGAACGCCGCCGGGTTCAGCCTCAACACCTCCACGGGCGTGCTCACTCCGCAGCCGCAGACCTACGTCTCGGGCGGCAGCAACACCTACACGGTCCAGCTCACCGCCACGGATCCGGCCGGCAACACGTCCCCGGCCACCACCTTCACCTTGACGGCCACGGATCCGAGCTTTCGTCCCTGGCTCCCGAGCGACCTCCCGGCTGATCCGGCTTTCGTCTGGCTGAACGGAAACGTTGCCTCGACCGTGACCATCACGGGCGGGGTCGTCACCAAGTGGGCGGACAACGGGCCGAACGGTTTCCACGCGCTCCCGTGGTCGTCCCCGAGCAATCCGACCTACAACAGCGCGACCGGCGAAGTCGTCTTCAACAGCAACGTCCTGGCGACGGCGCAGAACTACCCGCTGACGGGGACGGCGCCGCGCACGACGTACGCGGTCGGGCGCGCGCTGTCCGGCAGCGACGCGGTGGTGTCGTTCTGGGGCGCGGAAAGCTCTTCGCAGGCGTGGGGGTTTGCCTTCAACGTCCCCGCCAGCAGCAACAATGCCTGTATCTTCGACTACAGCAGCGACGTTCTGCTCGGCGCGCTCGGTACGTCCACGAACCTCCTCGGGGCGCGCTACACGGCCGGCGGCGTCGAGGTCGGAAACGTCAACGGCACGGACGTCGCGAACAAGACGGCGACGCTGAGCACGCCGGCCGGTCCATTGCTCATCGGCGGGCGGATCACCCGCTTCGGCACGACGGCGATCCGGGAGTATGTCAGCACCGGCGCGCTGTCCGCGGCGGATGAAGCGAAGCTCCAGGGCTATCTCGCCTGGAACAACGGCCTGCAGGCCCTCCTTCCCGCCGGCCACCCCTACGCCTCCGCAGCGCCGACCGTGGCGACGAGCGGCGGCGGCACGGGCGGTACGACCTACACCGCCACCATGGCGCTCGGGCTCACGCCTTCGCAGGGTGTGACCGCGCTGCTGTCCGGCGTCAGCGCCGCGGCGCTCGCCGCCACTCCGGGCGTCACGGCTTTGGGCGGTGCGGTCTACGGCGCGTCCGTCCCGCTCGCCGCCGCCGCGGCGCTCGCCGGGTCGCCCAGCGTCACCGCGGCCGTCACCGCGGCGCTCGCGGAGGTCGCCGGGATCGCCGGCGCGGCGCAGACCTCGGCCGCCGCCGTGCTCACCCTCGCGGCCCTGGCCGGGCAGTCCGGGTCGGGTGGCCTCACGGCTGCCTCGGCCCTCACCCTCGCCGGGGCTGCCGGGCTCACCGACACCAGCGCGATCACGGCCGCCCAAGGGGCCGCGCTCGCGATGGCGCTGGCCGCGGCGGCGAGCACCGGCGGGGCGGCCTACGCCTCCTCGATGGCGCTCGCGGCCTCGGCCGTGACGGCTGCGGCCGGCCAGGGCGCATTGGCTGGGGCAGCCTCGCTCCAGGCGTCGCCCGCGCACGCCGGGGCCGCCCAGATCACCGCGGTCGGATCGGCCGGCCTCGCCCAGCTCCCAGCCGCGGCGGCCACATCGTCGGCCATCCTCGCCAGCGCCGCGGCGTTCCTCGAGGTGGTGGGCGCGCAGGCCTCCACGGGCGGCGCGCAGGCCTACAGCGCGGCGGCGAGCCTCGCGGCGCAGGCGCTGGCGCAAACCTCAGGCTCCGGTTCGGTCGCGGTCTCCGCGCCGCTGCCGGCTTCCTTAAGCCTCTCCGGGGCCGCGGTCGGGCTCTACGCGGGCGCGGTGGCGCTTGCGCAGGCCGAGGGTCAGAGCGCGCAGGCGCAGGCCGTGGCGGTCGCCGCGGCGGCGCTCGCCGCGGTGCTGGGCACCGACCTGCGCACCGACGGGGCGCAGGCCTACACGGCGGCCGTGGCGCTCGCGGCGTCCGCCCTCCAGGTCGCTACCGCCCGGACCGGGACGGCCGCGCTCGCCGCGCTCGCCGCCTCGTCCGGCACGGGTGTGGCGGGCTCCGCCACGGCGAGCACGTCCGCTGCGCTCACCGCGGTCGCGGGATCGACCCACGCCGGCACCCTCGGCGCCAATGCCGCCGCCGCCCTGGCGGCGGGCGCGGGCGTCTCGGCACAGGCGGCGCTCACCATCGCGGCCTCGACGACCTTCCAGGCCGCGACCCGGGTGCTGGCCACAGGCGGCCTCGTCGTCACCGGAACGCTGACCCTACCGGCGGCCCCCGAGCTCGCCGGACAGTCCACCGCCGCGCTTGGACCGAGCCTCGCCTTCACGGCCCGGCTCGATCAGGCGGCGGCCTCGACCATCAGCGGCGCGGCCGCGGCGCAGCTCGCCGCCCAGGCC
>NZ_JBKFBO010000098.1:0-79390 GCF_053346215.1 Methylobacterium sp. A49B | reverse complement strand
ACGCGCAACGTTTTGGTCAGGCTCTGCTGGCAGTATCGCCGCCTATAGAGGCCTATAAGGCAAGAGACTGGACGAGAACGATGCGGATCGTGTCAAGCGGCGAAGTGGAAGCCACGACGATCCAGCTCTCGGAAATTCTCGGTGCACTGAGCCACGCCCTCGACCTCACGGAGGGTCAGCCCGTCGGCCATTGCGTCCGCGCGACTTGGATCGGCTTCCACATCGGTCGTGAGCTAGGCCTTCCGGATCTGCAGCTCTGGGAACTCTACCACACGGTGATGTTGAAGGACCTCGGTTGCTCCAGCAACGCCGCGCGCATCTGCGAGCTTTATCTCTCCGACGACCTCAGCTTCAAGCGTGACTTCAAGACGGTGAGCGACAGCATGCCCCAGGTGCTCGGCTTCGTCTTTTCTCACACGGGTCTCAAGGCAGGCCTCGCCGAACGCTTCCGCGCTGTGCTCAACATCCTGCAGAACGGCGGCACGATCGTCGACGACCTTATCCAGACGCGCTGCCAGCGCGGCGCGCAGATTGCCCGTCAGCTTCGCTTCCCGGCGAGCGTCTGCGAAGCCATCCACGCGCTCGACGAGCATTGGAACGGCAGCGGTCGGCCGGACCGCCTCGCCGGCCCCGCGATCCCGCTCTACGCACGTGTGGCGCTTCTCGCCCAGGTCGTCGACGTGTTCCACACCGCAGCCGGCCCCGCGGCCGCGATAGCCGAGGTCCGGGCGCGCTCGGGCACATGGTTCGATCCTCAGGTCGTCGCCTGCTTCGAGAAAATTGCCTCCGAAGCTGGGTTCTGGGACACCCTGGCCTCGGAAGAGGTCGAAGAAGCGGTGTTCGCGTTGGCGCCGGCCAGCCCGATCGTGGTGGACGAGGATTACCTCGACGACATCGCCCGTGCCTTCGCACAGATCATCGACGCCAAAAGTCCGTTCACCTCTGGCCACTCCGAGCGCGTCGCGGTCTACGCCGACATGATCGCGGCTGAACTCGGCTACCCGCCGGAACGACGCCGGTGGCTCAAGCGAGCTGCGCTCCTCCACGATGTCGGCAAGCTCGGGGTCTCGAACGCGATCCTCGACAAGAACGGCAAGCTGGACGAGGCGGAGTGGCGCGATATGCGCAACCACGCATCTCTGTCCGAGACTATCTTGGCCCGCGTCGCGGTGTTCCATGAGATGGCCAGCATAGGCGGCGGTCATCATGAGCGGTTGGACGGCAGGGGCTATCCACGCGGGCTCGCTGGCGATGCAATCGCGCCCGAGACCCGCATCGTCTCGGTAGCCGATGTGTTCGATGCGCTCACCGCCGACCGGCCTTACCGCGCAGCTATGTCGCTTGAAAAGGCGCTCGGCATCATGCGCGCGGACCTTGGAGCGGCGTTCGATCCAGCTTGCTTCGCGGCGCTGGAGCGGGCGCTCGTCGCCATCGAGGGTGATCTCGCCCGCGCGGCTTGAACCGCGCTCCGGCCGACCAATTGACTACCGGACTGGGACCATCTTGCCAGCGCCGCCGTGGGCGGCCTTGCCGCGGGGTGACGCTTCTCTAGACGCCCAGATAACCATCGTCCGCACCACCCATCCGCAGACCGGCGAGCGCAAGGTCTGGAGGCATAGCGAGGTGAGGAGACGGGTGAGCATTTTTTGAGCGTCCTAGACTTCTATTGATGGGTGAGCTTAGATCGCAAGTGGAGCTATCATCGGTGCCGTACGGAAGAGTGCACCGTCCAACAATACATGCTGATAGCAATTTCAATCGCATTTGATACAACCTGAATTGCACCTTCTAGATGTACAAATCTTCCGGTGATTTCAGCGAGAGGCCGCCTCTGTCGGCTTTTTCAGACGGCCTGAATTGAGATCAAAGGCGAAGTCAGGCCGGCCTAGAAAGGCCGATCAGGGTGGTTTGTCGACTGTCCGCTTCTGAGCAACTGATACAACGAAGCGGACAGGTCCTTGATCTTAGCTCTTGCCGTGATGCCGGTGTTGTTGGCTTGGCATTCTGGACACGTGTTCAGCCGACAGCGCGCGCCGCATCACGAACTTGGCGCGTGGCGGCATCAACCTGCTCACTCGCCCGGGCGATAGCCTCCATGCCGCCGGCGATCGTCGCTACCCCGTGCGCGGCCGTGTGCATGCTGCCCGACATTTCCCGCGTGACGGTAGACTGCTCTTCAACCGCCGCTGCGATCGCGGCCGAGACCTCGTCCAGCGCCCGGATCGTGCCCTGGATCGAACCGATCGCACCCACCGCTTCGCGTGTGGCCATCTGGGTCGCGCTGATCTGCCCGCGGATCTGGTCGGTGGCCTTGGCGGTCTGCTCGGCCAGCGCCTTCACCTCGGCGGCCACCACCGCGAAGCCCTTGCCGGCCGCGCCCGCGCGGGCGGCCTCGATGGTGGCATTGAGGGCCAGCAGGTTCGTCTGCGAGGCGATGCCCTGGATCATCAACACTACCTCGCCGATCTGCGCCGCCTGACCGCTTAGGCCCTTGACGATGCCGCCGGTGCGACGAGCCTGCTCGACCGCCTCGCCGGCCATGCGTGCTGCGTGGCTGACCTGCTGGCTGATCTCACTGACCGAGGCTGACAGCTGCTCCGCGCCCGAGGCAACGCACTGGATGTCGTTGGAGACTTGCCCAACCGTGCCGACCGCCTCGGCCGTCTGCTGCGTCACATGCTCGACCGCCATCCCAATCGCGTCCAGATCGACGCCGATCGCCCGTTGAGCCTCGGCCCGGCGCCGGCGCTCGTGTACCTGCGCTGTGATGTCAGTTGCGAACTTCACAACCTTGACCACCTGTCCATCGGCACCTGTGACCGGGTTGTAGGTAGCTTGGATGAAGACCGTGCGTCCGCCTTTGGCGACCCGCTGGAATTCGGCTGATTGGAACTCGCCGCGTGCCAGCGATGCCCAAAGGCTCCGGTAGCCTTCGCTCGATCGCTCCGTCTCGTCTACGAATAGGCTGTGGTGGTGACCCTTCACCTCACCGAGCGAGTAGCCCATCGTCGAGAGGAAGTTGAAGTTGGCATCGAGGATGGTGCCATCGGGCGTGAAGGCGATCACCGCCTGCGAGCGGTGCAGAGCGGACATTTGTCCGTCGAGATCGAGGCTGTGTGCCTTTTGCGAGGTGATGTCGGTGGCGATCTTGACGACCTTCGAGACGCGACCCGATCTGTCTCGAACGGGGTTGTAGCTGGCCTGGATCCAGATCTCGCGGCCGCCTTTGGCGATGCGCTTGAACTCGGAAGAGCGATAGGTTCCACACCGTAGGGCGTCCCAAAACGCGCGATACTCAGCGGTCTCCCGGTGATTCGGCTCTACAAACAGGCTGTGATGCTGCCCTTGTACCTCCGCCAAGGTGTAGCCGACGGCGAGCAGGAAATTGGGGTTCGCCGTGAGGATGGTTCCATCGGGCCGGAACTCAATAATCGCCTGCGACGATCCAATTGCATCGAGGGTTGCATGAGCTTCGAGGTTGCGCAGTCCGATCATGGCGTGTCTCTTGTTTTTGTCTTAGCCCCTCAACATCATTCGGCAATGCATAATAATCTCCCAAGATAGGGTCATCAAAATTCGGTGAGAAAGACTGACATAAATCGATATCCGACGTTAAGATGCAACTTTTTTATCGATACAACTATCGATAGTAACGGCATCATCCGGAATATACGGTGCTTCTAGTACAAAATTACTAGTAGGCATGGGGCGCGCAATGCATGCATTGACTGCCGGAGCTGCGGACTACCGTCCTCTCGTCTGTCTGCTATTGGGGCTCACCGATGGCGAGCTGAGCGGCTATGTTGGGTCGAAAGCGATCCGTCCGCTTTCAGAAAGCTCGAGTATCGGGCTTGATGAGATTTGCCCACCTAAGCTAACCAAAATCAGACTTGAGTGGCCATTCCGGGGATTTTATCCAGCCGTTCTAGCGGGCTTCTTGCTTATCTTGAGCGTACGGGCTGCACGCGCGAACTCGGCCCATGGATCTCGCTTCAAGGCAGCGATCCGGCTTGGCACGCTTGCGACGCTGAAGCGCGCACCGGAACCAAGAGAGGGAAGTTCGTCCCAGGTGACAGGCACGGACACAGGTGCACCTGGGCGAGCACGGGTCGAGAAGGCTGCGACGGCGGTCGCACCCCGTTGATTGCGCAGATAGTCTACGAAGATCCGGCCATCTCGGGCTTGCTTCGAGATCGTCGCGACGTAGCGATCCGGTGAATCCTTCGCCATTTCGGACGCGACACGCTTCGTAAACGCCTTCGCCTCGGCCCAAGTCATCTGCGGCTTGACCGGAGTGACGACGTGCAGGCCCTTGCCACCGGTGGTCTTGACGAAGGAGAGAAGCCCCCGTTTCTCGAGGCGCTCGCGCACCTCTACCGCGCCCGCCACGAGATTGGTCCAGCCGACGCCTTCACCGGGATCCAAGTCGAAGATCAGGCGATCTGGCTGATCCGGATCCGCGGCGGCCGCACCCCAGGGATGGATCTCGAGGACGCTCGCCTGAACCAGGGCAAGAAGACCTTCACGGTTGCGGATCACCACCACCTGTTCGCCACCGACTTCGACGAGATGAATGTGCCGATCATCCATCCCGGCCCAGCCATGCTTCTGGTAAAAGCAGGAGCCGACTCCGTCAGGGCATCGAACCAGGGAGAGTGGTCGATCGACGACATGGGGCAGGATGTGCTCGGCGATGTCGGTGTAGTAGGCGGCGAGGCCCTCCTTGGTCAGGCCAACATCGGGCCACAGGATCCGATCGGGATGCGTCAGCGTCACGCTCTCGATCGGTGCGGCCTTCGCTCGGCTCGTAGGGCGCTTCACCGCTCGCTCCCGCACCACCTCATCCGGTCGTACGTCGGGTCGGAGTGTCTTGAACGAAGCATGGCGCAACTGGGCGTCGGCTGTCCATCCACGGAAGGTCACCTCGCAGACGAGCCGCGGATTGACCCATTTGGCGTTGCGCCGAGCCAAGGGTGGCAGCTCCGTGCTGAACGGCGGATCCTTGATCCGCATCTGGTCGAGCTGCATCCAGAGATTGCGCGCGACTGTATCGCTAAATCCAGTTCCGACCCGTCCGACGTGGGTGAGAATCCCATCCTCGTAGGCCCCGAGGATCAACGAACCGACGGATCGGGGTGCCGAGGTCGAGGGCATGTAGCCGGCGATCACGAACTCCTCGGATTGCGTGCACTTCACCTTGCGCCATAGATCACTCCGCCCTGAGCGGTAGGCTGCATCCGCGCGCTTGGCGATGATGCCCTCCAACCCGAGCTTGCAGGCGTGGCGTGCCATGGCTGCGCCGTCATCGACGAGATGCTCGCTGAACCGGATGCGACCCTTCGGGTCCACGTCGTCGAGGCTTTGCAGCAGTAGATCTTTGCGCTCGATGAGCGGCAAGGCGCGCACATCCTTCCCGTCCAGGTAGAGGAGATCGAAAGCGTAGAAGACCGCCGAACCGATATCGCCTGACGTGAGCGCCTGCTGCAGCGCCGAGAAGCTCGACACGCCGCTCTCCGTCTCGACGACGATCTCCCCGTCGATCAGCGCCGAAGGCAGCTTGAGCGCCTTCAAAGCCGCCGAGATCGGCTTGAACTTGGCGGTCCAGTCGAGCCCGGAGCGCGTGAGCAGCTTGACGGAACCACCGTCGATGCGAGCCTGCATCCGGTAGCCGTCGTGCTTGATCTCGAACAACCACCCGGGGCCACTCGGCGCGGCCTCGACCAGGGTCGCCAGCGCCGGTTCAACGAAGGGTGGAAGGATAGCCTTTCGACCGCGCGGTGATGGCGGTGCCGTCGGCTTCGTGACTCGAGTGGCTCTGACTCGAGCACGGGCCTCGTGATCGGCTCTGACTGATCCGCTCGAGGCCAATTCGCTGTTGGTGCGGCCAGACAAAACCGAGGTGTCGTGTTCCTCGAGGATGTCGGCGTCGCTCCTAACACGCGAATGCTCGTCCTCGGCCTTCAGCAGCAGCCAAGGTTCCTTCGTCTCTTTGCCGCGACCCTTCATCCGCACGAGGTGCCAACGGCCTTTGAGCCGCTCGCCGTGGAGGACGAACTCGAGGTGTCCTTTCGCCAGCCCGACCGCGATGTCCCCGACCGGATCCCAGCGTCCAGTATCCCAGACGATCATGGTGCCGCCGCCGTACTGGCCTTTCGGAATGGCGCCCTCCCATTGGAGGTACTCGATGGGATGATCCTCGGTCTGGACGGCGAGGCGTTTATCTGCGGGCACCAGGCTCGGTCCGCGCGTGACCGCCCAGCTCTTCAGCACGCCATCAACTTCGAGCCGCAGGTCGTAATGAAGCCGCCGCGCATCGTGCTTCTGCACCACAAAGCGCGCCTGTTTGCCCTTGCGACCACGCCGACCCGACGGCTCGGACGAGATCGCGAAATCCCGCTTCTCACGATAGCGTTGGAGGAGCTTGGCCATGGTTTACAGCAAACCGGGCGCTGCGGACTTCAGTTCCGATCCGAGCTCGGAGGAGACTTTACCCTGCTTCAATTCGGAAGTTATCCACAGGTCGAAAAGGTGCGGAACGAGTCAATTCGGACTCTCGTTGAGTCGCCGAACCCGGGATTGACTCCCGCTTGAGTCATCAAGACTCGTCAATACTTCGACGAATGTTGGAGGCGGCAGTGGCGGCGCGTGCGAATTGGAAGGGTCACCTGCGGCTTTCGCTCGTATCCTGCGCCGTCGGCCTGTATCCGGCCGTGAGTTCGTCGAACGATCTCAAGTGTCACACCATCAACCGTGAGACGGGCAACCGAATCAAGCAGCTCATCGTCGACTCCGTCACCGGTGAACCGGTTGATCGAGACGATCAGATCAAAGGCTGTGAGGTCGCGAAGGACGAGTTGGTGCCGATCGAGCCCGATGAGCTCAATGAGATCGCGTTGGAGAGCACGCATACGATCAACATCGAAGCGTTCTGCAAGCGCGACGAGGTCGATGAGCGGTACCTGGACCGGCCTTATTACCTTGCGGCGGAGGACAAGGTTTCGCGCGAGGCCTTTGCCGTGATCCGCGACGCGATGAAGAAGAAGGGTATGGCCGGACTCGGCCGGATCGTCATCTACAAGCGCGAGCGCGTGGTGCTGCTCGAGCCCTACGGCAAAGGGTTGCTGGCGACGCTGTTGCGATACCAGGACGAGATCCGATCGCCGACGGCGTACTTCGAGGACATGCCCGATGGTAAGCCGACGGATGAGATGCGCTCGTTGGCCGAGGAGCTGATCGCTCGATCGACCAAGAAGTTCGACCCCTCCAAGTTCGAGGATCGATATGAGGAGGCGCTGATCACGCTGGTGAAGGGCAAGGCGAAGAGGCCGTCGAAGGGCAAAGGGCGAGCGAAGGCTGACGCTCCCAATTCGAGCAACGTCGTCAACCTGATGGAGGCCCTGAAGCGCAGCATCGCCTCTGAGAAATCGCCTTCTCCAGCGAAGCCCAACGCCCGCAAGCCGTCAGGCGCGACGCGAGCGACTACCACGTCGAAGCGGACCGCGAACAAGACTGCGGCGCGGAAGACGCGGAAGGCTGCATGATGGCGGAGCACCGATATCGGCCTTTCGCCTTGATCCTGTCGGATCGCGCCGATCAGCGAGACCGGGATTGCTGCTCATTGAGCGACAAGGGCTACGACGTCCTGCGATTTGCCGACGCCGAAGATGCCGAAGGTTGGCTCGAGGAGGAAACGCCCGAGGTGGCGATTGTCGATGAGGGCGCCGATCCTCTTAGGACGGGCATAGTCGAAACGCTGACAGACCGAGGTGTCATACTGCTCCGGACTGGCTGATGACCAGCGCGGCGGTCAAAGTCCCACGCATGTATCCACTCGCGGGATCCGCAACGGGTGGATTTGAGAAGTTCTGCTTATGTGGGGCCTCGGCATCAGAGCGGACAACGACGGGCGGTCGCCGCGTCAATGAACAGCATGGTAGAGGCTGCGAAAAAGGCCGGGCCGAGGATCTGGGCGTTACGGTCATGAACTATCGCTCCCCTGAAGCTCGGCCGTGCTAGTCAGGATCGCCTCCTGCAGCGCAGTGGCCGCGCGGTCGTGACGGCCCGGACCGAGCACGACAAACTCGACGTCGCCGAGTGCGGGCAGGCCCGCCGTCTCCGGGATCGCGGCCAGTCCTGGCGGCAGGACCTTGGCGGAGTGTGGCGCGATGCCCAGGCCCGCCTCGACGGCGGCGCACAACCCCATCAAGCTGCCGCTGGTGCAGGCAATCCGCCAGGATCGGCCCGCCGCGTCGAGCGCGTCGAGCGCCAATGTGCGGGTCATCGACGGCGGCGGATACAGCACCAGAGGCACGGGCTTGTTCAGATCTAGAACGAAGCCGGGCCGTCCTGTCCAGATCAGGGGTTCGGCCCAGGCCAGTGCGCCCCGCGGGTCGCCGCGCCGACGCTTGCAGAAGATCACATCCAACTCGCCCGCATCGTAACCCTGATAGAGGGACCGGCTCAGCCCGACCGTGATCTGCAGATCCACGGCGTCGTGCCGGTCGGCGAAGCGTGCGAGGACACGGGCCAGCGCCGACAGGGTATAGTCTTCCGAGACGCCAAGCCGGATGCGGCCGCGCAGGCCACCGGGCGAGAAGAAGGCGCACAGCCGGTCCTGCGCTTGCACCACGTCGCGCGCGAAGCCGATCAGGGCTTGACCATCAAGCGTCAGGGCGACTCGATGCGTGTCCCGCGCCAGAACAGGGCGACCGAGAGCCTGCTCCAGCCGCGCGATGTGCCCGCTCACCGTGGATTGCCGCAGCCCGAGCGCCTGCGCTGCGGTCGTAAAGCTGTTGCTCTCCACAACCGCCAGAAACGATCGGAGCAGCGCGATGTCCAGGTTGCCCATCATAGTCCATGATAACCGATATCGCTAACGCCCCGGCACGGGCCGGCTTAGGGTTCGGTTCAAACCCGCTTTACCGCTCCGCCGAGCCGCATCCGATGTCCGTACCCGTGATTATGACCACACTCTTCGTCGGCGGTCTCGTGGCGATTCCGACGTTCGGAAGATGGACGACGCAGATAACGGAGGCGCTGGCCTTCCTCCTCGCGGTCGTTACCCTTCTGACTGCGGTCCTATATTTCTGCCATCGCTGGCCGGAATACTATGCCAATCCTCGGATACCGCTTGTCATGACCGAACCCCCTCTCGCCGATTAATTTCGAGGTCAGATCGCGTGCGGTCTCAGAACACGAGTAGCAGCACCTTCATCGGAGCTGCCCTTGCCTTCGTCGCCGGCTTTGTCGATGCGGCGGCCTTCATCGCGCTGACTGGGCTCTTCACCGCCCACGTCACCGGTAATTTCGTACTCATCGGTGCCGAGTTGGTGGCGACCTCAGCCGGTGTGCTGGCTAAACTCCTGGCGTTGCCCGTCTTCATAGCAGCGGTGGCGAGCGCGCGGGTTCTGACCTTGATGCTGAAGCGTCAGGGGGGCGATTCTTTGCCCTGGCTCCTAACCATCGAACTAGGCCTGCTCGCAGCGTTCGGCCTGTGTGGCGCCCTTTGGTCGCCGCTGGGTGCAGCAGATGGAACTCCGGCCATTTCCGTAGGCATGTTTGCGGTCGCCGCAATGGGCGTGCAGAACGGCATAGGTCGCCTCTGTCTCGGTCATCTCGCCCCTACGACGGTGATGACGGTAAGCGTCAGCCAAGCCGTCATCGACGCGACGGATCTTACCCTCGGTACCGCTGAGAATTTTGATCTAACCCGCACGCGATTTTTAAGCGTCTTGCCGGCGGTCGCAGCCTTCGCCGCAGGTGCGTTGTGCGGGGCCTTCGGGATCGCACATCTCGCCTTCGGCTGTGTCGTACTACCACTCGCAGTTCTAAGCTCTCTGATTGTCTTGACTATGAAGCCGGCCGAAATGAACGCGAAAACGTAATATATCTTGAGGATGTCTATAATCCCATCCTGTACCAGATCGGAAGCGACGACCATCATTTGAGAGCGAGCGCGGTCCTGATGTCTGCTTTGCGTCGCGCTGTCGGAAGGAACTTACGACCGGAACGGGTCGCCAGCGGTACGTCCGCTTCAAGGCGAATGGCTGACTTCGGCTGCCCACCCCGAGCTGAATTTGCCGGACGGCTGACGGACGTCCGCTTCGGGGGAACGACGACATCGCCTCCGGCAGCTGAGTTGGGTCGGTAGGAGGCTGTCCGCTTTTCCGGCGGTCAGCCTTCGAAGCTGCCATTCCGCTAACGGCCAGACTACGTTACGTTAAATTGCCTGATCGCGCAGAACCGGACGTTCGGCTGTGCGCCCAACCCAGTCGTTTGCCGAGGTTCGGCTGCATTCCGAAAGCAGCCATGGCGGGTGCCAATGCCGTAATTCTCGCCTCACGCGTAGACGATCAGCGTGACCGCCACTCGACCGTGGTTGCGTCCGACTCGGATTGCGAGATCAATCCCGGAGATGCCTGCGCCGGTAATGACGAGGCGTGTCGAGCTCAGGACGTCACCTGCACAGGCTGGCGGGCACAGCATAGCCAGGCAACGCTGCCGTCGCGGCCGATCAGGGCGGCCGCACGGCAATCGCCGACCAGCGCGTGATCCTCGATGCGCGTGCTCATCCCTCAAGTCTCTCCACGATGGAATCTGAAGCCGCGTGCCGACCCCGACACCGGTATGCCTGCTGAGCGAGCGGCCCTAAGCGAGCCATCCTCCCCGGGATGGGAGTCTCGATCCTTGGGGGCTGGACGCGACAGGACGACGGGCCAGCTCGGCCCGCGGCCCATCAGTTGAATGCGTGTCTCGACCGAGAGACTGAATACTCTCGAAGTCGCCGGCGGAGTTGTGCCCGTCCCAGATCGACTTTCCCGGGGCACGGAGGGTCGGCCGTCGGGCCCTTGCGATCGAATGGCCCCATGTCTGCGTTGATACGCAGCGATGCCCCCTTCGGTCTGGCCCCCTGGTCACGGTTTCAATGGCTTCGCCGTCAAGCCGGGCGTCAGGCCTGGATCGATCTGTTCCGGGGTTTGGGCCGGGGATTCCGTCGGCTCGGGAAGGCTGGAGGCGGGACCGGAGCTCCCACGCGTAGCCGGAATGCAGTCGGGCGAAGGCGGCCGCGGTGCGAACACTTCGCGCACGCCGGCGACCATGCCATCCAACGGGCCGGGCCGCGTCTTGTCCGACCGATCCTTCCGCAGCGTCACGGTCGCGGTGAGTCCGGATACGAGCGGGACCCCGGGCGGAACCTCGGTGATGCGGATGCGCACCGGCACGCGCTGCGCGAGCCTCACCCATGTATAGACCGCATTCACGCTCGGCAGTCCCTGGGTGCTCGATGCCGCGTTCGAGACGGCTATGCCGCGGGTGACGGTATCGACCTGGCCTAGGATCGGGGCCGAGAACCCCATCAGCTGGGCTTCCGCGCGGTCGCCAACGCAGATGCGGCCGAGCTTCGTCTCCTCGAAATAGCCGTCGATCCAGTACGAGTCCGTGTCGATCACCGAGACGTTGGGCGTGCCGGCGGGAGCGAAGTTGCCGACTCGCATCAGCAGGTTGGTCACGAACCCGTTCACCGGGCTTTTCACCTGGGTGCGTTGCAGGTTGACCTCGGCCTGATCCTGCTCCTGCTGGGCTTGCTGGAAGGTCGCCTCGGCCATGTCGGCCGTTCCTACGGCCTGCTGCTGCGACTGCGCCGTCGTGGCGACGTCGCCGAGCTTCAGCAATCGCTGAGCCTGCTCGCGTTTGACTTGGTAATCGGCGGCGGCCTGCTTCAAGCTGGCCTTCGCGCTGTTGAGCTTCACGCGATAATCGAACGGGTCGATGACGTAGAGTACCTCACCCTTCTTCACGTACTGGTTGTCAACGACCCGGACCTCCGTGATCTGCCCCGAGACCTGCGGCGCCACGTTCGCGACCTGGACGCGGACGCTGCCGTCGCGCGTCCAGGGCGAGGTGACGTAGTAGTTCCAGATCAGCAGCGTACCCAGAGTCGCGGCGGCCAGGATCAATATGGTCGCCGCGCTCCTGAGGGCCCATTGGGTCCGGCCCACGCGCTTCGGAGGTGCGTTCTCCGCCCATTGGAGGGGCGCGCCGGCCGCGGGCGAAGGCCTCGGCTCGGCTGGAGGTGTGGTCCGATCGTTCGGCGCTATGGTTCGGTCGGTCGTCATGGCTCAGAGCAGCACGATCAGGAAGGCGAGGATCACGACGTAGAGGGAAAGCAGCGCGACGGGCGGCGCGCTGAACAGCCTCTCGAACCCGATCCGGGCGAGGACGGGACGCAGCATCAGGAAAAGCGCGAGCGCTGCGGCCGCGTACGTCACGAATGGTGAGATCAGTACGCCACCCACGACGAGTTCCGGAAAGGTCTGGCTCATCGCTTCCCCCCCGGGGCGCGTGCGTCGGTGGGCACGTCGATGAGGTCCGCGGCCCAGGCCATGTCGGCGGCCAGCGTCAGCCGGGCCGGCTCGCTCGCATCTGCCAACGTTCCTGCGAACTGCCGCATGCGTCGCGCGTCGGCATCCCCCAGCGCGGCTCGTACCGAGTCGGCGAAACCGCTCATCCGAGGATCCGCCCCACTGTTCTCAAGCTCCAAGCGTTCCAGCGCACGTCGGATACGGCGCGCCGCCCGGGCCAAGTCGCCCATCCGCAACGCCATGCGAAGATTTGTTTCCCGAACGGAGGCATCGTCGGCCTTGAGCGAGGCGAGCGTCGCGATACGGCTGGCGTCCAGGAGTTGGTCTTCGTCCGCCGACCACGTCCGCGTCCCGCCGCTCAGGGCCGCGTCCATGTCGCGGCGTATCGCGGCCAGCACCCATCGCCGCCTCTGCGCGTCGCTCGTCGGCAGGAGGACGCGGACGAGCACGAAGGAGAACAGCGCTACGAGGACGAGGAGGATGGAGAGCAGGAGGTAGCTTTGCGGATCGTAGCTCTGCGGATTGCTCGGCTGGATCACGACGATAGTGTAGACAGCGGTGAGCAGGCCGGCGCCGGTCAGCGCCGGATTGGGGCTCGACGTCACCAGCAGGGCCCCGAGGAGCGCGGGGGCGGTGCCGAGCATCAGCAACGGGAAGGCGTCGACGCCGCCGAGCAGGATGAACTGCGTGATCCCGCCGAGCACGACGGCGGCCGGCAGGCCGATGAGGGCGCCCTTGGTCATCGCGCCCGAATCGGGGGCATTCGAGGACAGGCAGACGATGACGCCCACCATCGCCCAGGCGAAGGCGGTCATCGACCATCCGGTCAGGGTGAAGAGGTAGCCCGTCAGCACGCTCGCCAGGAACGCGCGCGATGCGTTGCGCAGGGCATTCTCCCGGGAGCGATAGATCGGCATCCGCGGCGCGTGGGCGACCGGCCGGCCGGCGCGCGCCGCCGCGAAGGCTGAGGCGGCCGCCTCGCGCCGGGCCTCCACCTCGCCGGCGAGCCGCCGCCGAATCAGTCCGTCGAGCGCGAACCTATCCGATCCGTCGGTCCAGGCCCCGGCAAGGGCGAAGGCCCGCGCCGCGCGGATCTCGCCGACGAGGGCGGCGAGGGCGGCGCGCACGGCCCCAGCCCGGGCCGAACCCGACACCGCCTCGGTCGGCAAGGCGTTGAGGAAGAGGTGCTGATTGGACGTGGCACTCATGAGCGTCGCGGTCCGCGCGTCGGTGCCCCCGTCCGGCCCGACGCGCAGCAAATTCTCCGTGAAGGTTCGGGCCGTCGTGAGGCCGCCCTCGATGCGCGCGAGCATTGCCGGTCCGAGGTCCGGACCGGCGAGGACGTCGATGACGAGGACGATGCTGGCGATGCCGATGGCGATCGCCGCGCAGCGATTGATGACCTCTGAGAACAGGCTGGACGGATCGTCGATGTGGATCACCGCGACGATCGACACGGTGTAGCCGCAGACCACCGCGCCGTAGGCGCGGTTCCCGTCGAGGAAGCCGGCCGCGAACACGCAGACGGCCAGCCAAGCCGAATAGGCAAGCACGTAGAGGTCGCGCGTCTGCGCGAACAGCCCAACGATCACGATCGACATTGCGCCGCCGACGACCGTGCCGAGGAAGCAGCAGACCGACTTCTCGACGACCTGTCCGCGCGTCTGCAAGGCGAGCATGGCGGCGATGACGCCGGCACTCTCGGCGCCGTCGAGCTGGATCCAAAACGCCACGCCCAGGGCGAGGTGGATGGCGAGCCAGACCCGCACCGCAAACAGCCAGCGGCGCACGGGCAGGCCGACGAAGCGACCATCCATGAACTGCGGGACTGTCAGCCAGCGCAACATGCCGCGCATCCATGCCTCGACGTTCGCCATCATCGGAGGGCGGGCCCGCCATAGGCGGCCATTGAAGAGTTGTCCGGGGGATTTCGGCAGGAATTGAGTGGAACGTGGCCCATCTTTACGCCATCTGCTCTTATCCGACGTTGGAGCAGTCGCAGACGACTGGCTTCAGCAGTCGGTCCGATCTCTTGTGTAGCGCGAGGACAGTCTCGGTGAACGATCCCTTCGACGGCATCCTCAGCCGGGACCAGATCCGAACCTTGGTCGGCGTGGTCGAGCAGGGCAGCTTCCAGCGTGCCGCGGCGGTGCTCGGCGTGCAGCAGCCAGCCGTCACGCAGCAGGTCCGGCGACTGGAGGAGCGTCTCGGGCGCCGACTGTTTGACCGGACGGCCGCCGGCGTCACGCTGACGATCGATGGCGAGGCAGTGCTGATTTACGCCCGCGCGATGGCCGGGCTTGGGGCCGAGATGATGCGTCACTTCGGCAAGCCGGCGCAGGACACGGTGATCCGGATTGGGATCGGCGAGGAGATCGGCCGAACCGCTCTGCCCAACGTCCTCGCCGTGTTCGCGCGCCTCCATTCCCGCTTCCGATTCGAGGCAGCGTGCGCGCTTCCTAGCCGGGACCTGTGCAAGGCCCTCGACGATGGCCAGCTCGACGCGGTCGTCGCCCGCCGCGACCCGGACCGGCAATCCGGGCACGTCATTTCCACCGAGCCCACGATCTGGGTTGGTCGGCCCGACATGAGGCTGCCGTTGGCCGACCCCGTGCCCCTCGTCCTGCCGACGGCCGGCATCCTGCGCGATACCGTGCTGACGACCCTGGCCGGAGCGTCGAGGACATGGCGCATCGTGTTCGCAGGCGCCTCCCTGGCCATCCTCGAGGCCGCGATCCGGGCGGGACTCGGCGTCTCGGCCTGCACGCCACGGACCGAGCTCACGGAGGCCGCGCCCCTGGGTGTCGCTGCGGGATTGCCGCAGCTTCCGGACTCGGTCTTCGTCCTGGAAGAGGCACAGACCCGCCGATCTGACGCCGTCGTGGCGTTCGGTGAGGTCTTGCGTACGGCCGCACGGCTGTCGTTCGCCGGTGGGGGGACGGTTTCTGAGCCGAACGTCGACACATCGCGACCGTGATCGCTCCGAGAGGCCCGGCGCGGTATCGTAATTTCCTCCTTCACGCCGGGCCAACATCCGCTCCGGTCCGGCCAGGACGCTCCGAGCCGGAGCGCGGATACGTTCCGCCTCGGCGTGGACAGCGATATCCCGTGAAAGCAATGGCGTCGCCGGTCGACGGAGCGTCGTTGGTCTCGGCACGGTGTCTGAGATCGGTGCCACGTCACGCGGACAGGTGGCAGCTCGCACGAGACCGTTCGCTGGCCGGCCTGTCGGGATCGGGGGGCATGTTCCGACAGGCCGGCCTTGACCTAAGCGGAGCCTGAGCCCGCTCAGGTCGAGAGACAGGACTAGGTCCTGCAATCGGCGCCGAACCGTGGCTGCTCATTCCTAAGCGCACTCGTGCGCCGTTCGCAAGAGAAACAATGCCTTTAGATACGCATAACATCGAGCTTAGACATACCTATAACGATGATGTTATGCCATCATTATGGTCACGTGCTGCTAAAATCGCGAGCCTATTGCTGAAATAAGATCTTACAACGGAACAAGCTCAATTAGCCGCCATTCTGTGAATGCTAGGAAGGTGCGAGGGCTGCGCATAAGCCGATCCGGCCTCGGACGTCAGCACTCGCTTTGCGAAGGGTCGTGCAAAACAGTCTAACAGGAGCCAGTCGGAACGATGCTCAGAGTCGCACTTTTCATGGCGCTTGCCTTCGGCATGGTCTGTTCTGCCCGCGCGGGCGATGGTTCCTTGGGCGAGCCCAAGATGCTGATCTACGGCAACTATTGCGGCCCCGGGAACAATGCGCCAGAGCCGCCGATCGACGCGCTCGATGCGGCCTGCGCCCGCCATGATTCTTGCACGCCGAAGGGAGCGATGCCCTCGCCGGCTTGCAATGCCCGCTTGGAGCGAGAGGCCGCTGCCATCGCGCGCGATCCGCGACAGCCACCGGACCTGCGCGTGATGGCGGACTTCGTCGCCGCGGGCGCGAGGATGCTGCAGGCCACGAACGGGCTCGGCAGTGCGCCGGCCGGAATGCCGTCGACACCGATGAGGCCCGTCGCGATCCGTCCGTGACGCCACGATGGCGACCGTGGCGGGAGAGGTCGGCCTATGCCACTCGTATCGGCTACCGCCGCTATGATCCCCCGGGGCGCGCTGCCCGCACCGAACGCGCGCCTTTGGCGTCGGCGGTCATCGCGGACGGCAGGCGTCGGGCCTGCGCACTTGTCGCTGCCGGGGCGGCAGCCTTGAGCCTCAATGAGTTTCGAATGCCGACGACGAACGCCGACCTCGGCAGCTTCTCGGTCGGGGATGGTGGTTCGGCGCGCTTAGTCGGCGATCTGTCGGAGCGTGGTAAGCCCCGAGCACGCCCTGTCCGACCGCTCCAGCCATCGCCCGCGGCCGAGGGAAGTCGGCTTCGGGTGAGACTGGTGCTGGCGAGCGCTGGCCTGTTGGAGGTGGCGGTGGCGGAGACCTGCGCGGGTCTTGAGCCCAAACCGCCGGTTGCAATCAACCGGCTGACGTGGCTCGACCGGGTCGAACATCGAGAGGCACGCCCAGCTTGGCGAGTGCGATACACATGGCGAGTGCGATACACATGGTCATCCTCCTCACGCGATCGTGCCGCCGCCATCCACCGTCACCGTGGTGCCGGTGACGTAGGGGTTGGTGGCGACGAAGAGGATGGCCTGGGCGATGTCCTCAGGCTGGCCGACGCGCCGGGCGGGCAACCGCTTCGCTGCGCCCTCGAACATCGTCTGCCGCTCCTCTGAACTCATCCCCGCATAGAGCGGCGTGTCGATCAAGCCTGGAGAGACCGTGTTCACCCGAACCGGTGCTCGTTCCAGGGCGAGCCCACGGGCGAGGGCCTCGAGTGCGGCGTTGATCGCACCCTGGAGCACCGAGGTCGCGCTCGGCCTAGTCGAGAGGAAACCCGATACGAAGGTGAGCGAGCCGCTGTCGCGGATCTTTGCCGACCGGGCGATCCGGTAGGCACCGAAGAACTTCGAGTCCATCGATGCGCGGGCATCGGTCAGAGGCAGCTTCCCGACTGGTCCAGTCTTCGTTGAGGCTGCCGTCACGACGACATGGTCGAATGGCTCATGGCCCGCGAAGAGCGCCTCGACCGCCGCATCATCGGTGAAGTCCAGGGCGGCGGACTCTCCGTTGGCGGCCTTCGCGGCGGCGTCCAAGCTCGCGCCCGGCCGTCCGGCCGCCACGACGCCGGCACCCGCTCGTGCGAAGGCTTTCGCCGTCGCCCGGCCAATGCCGCCGCCGGCGCCCACGACGAGGATGCGTTGGCCTGTGAGGTCGTTGCTCATGGGATCTCTCCTGCTGGCATTCGGACCGACGGCTCATCTATGGAAGTCCGTCTTGAGGTCTACGGCCCTGTCGAAGGCTTCGGTCGGGACGCTGCGCCACCACCAGTCCGGCCGTGACGCCGGACGCCGAGACCACTCGGTTCAGGACGTCGTGAAATGACGGCCGCTCAGGCTGCCGAGCCCGGCAGGCCGCTCACCGTCGGGGGCCCGCGGTCGTAGATCGGCGTGCCGGCCCGTACCTTCAGCGCCCAGTCGGCGATCTCGTCCTTGCGCGCGAACCAAACGCCGGGCTTCGAGCGGGCGTAAGCGAGGAACCGATCGAGCACGCGGACGCGGTTGGCGTGGCCGGAGATACGGTCGTGCAGGGAAACGACCATCATGCGCCGCCGGTGCGCACCCTCCTCGTAGAGCTGGTCGAACTCGTCCTTGAGCGCTTGCTCGTAGGCTGCCGGGTTCCAACCCTGGAAAGGGAACGACACGATGTCGTTCATGTGAAATGTGTACGGCACGGTGACGAAGTCGCCGCCCTTGAGTGTGACGATGAACGGCTCGTCGCGGCTCGGCTCGTCGATGTGGTAGCGGAAGCCGAGCCCTTGCAGGATGTCGAGGGTGCGGGGCGAGTTGCGCATCCAGTAGGCGTTCCAGCCGACCGGCCTCTGTCCGGTGGCGTTCTCGATCGCCGCGACGCTGTCGGCGATGAAGCGGCGCTCGGCCTCCGGGTCGAGAACATAACTGTTCTCCCAGGTCCGTCCGTGGGCGGCGGCTTCGTGGCCGCGCCGGACGATCTCGCGGGCGAGATCGGGCGCCTTCTCGACGGCTTGCCCGATCATGAAGGACGACATCTTGACCTGATGCCGGTCGAACAGGTCGAGCAGCCGCGGGATGCCCTCGTAGACGCCATATTGGAAGAAGGCGTTGGTCGGCAGGTCCGGCAGGCCGTGCTCGATCGGATCGGGAATTACGCCACCCGCCTCCGAGATCGGTTGGCCTCCCGCCTCGAACATCAGCGAGAAGCTGACCGCGAGGCGGGCGCCGTTGGGCCAGAAAGTGTTGTTGTCGGCCATGGTCGGCTCCGTGAAATCCCGTGCTTGGACGGACGACGGCAGCGCGGACGCCGCCGCCGCGGCGAGTCCGCTACCGAGCAGAGCCCGGCGGGTGAAGGGGTGGGCTGCGTTCGTCATAGGGTGAACATCGAGCATTGCGCGGAGGTCGAGTAGCCTGCGATGATGCGAGGATACCTCGTCCCGCAGTTGATAATGCGATGCTCGATGACCTCAACGAGTTGCGGACATTCCGGGCGATCCTTGCCGAGGGCAGCCTGTCCGCGGCGGCGCGGCGGCTCGGTGTTACTCTGGCCGTCGTCAGCAAGCGTCTGGCGACCCTCGAAAGGCGGGTCGGCGTCCGACTGATCCACCGGACGACCCGTGCCCTCAACGCGACCGAGGAGGGATCTCGTCTGCTAATCGACGTCGAGCGCGCTCTGGAAGCCATCCAGAGCGGGGAGGAGCGCCTCGCGGGTGCCCGCGATGAGCCGGCCGGCACCCTGCGGGTAAGCGCACCCATTGCCTTCGGGCGCCGCTGCGTCGTACCCGTGATCGGCGACTTGACACGTCGCTATCCGCGCCTCGCGGTCTGCCTCGAACTCGACGACCGCCTAACGGACCTCGTCGGCGAGGGGCTCGACGTGGCGATCCGTATCGGTGGCCTGTCAGATAGCTCGGCGATGATGCGCAAGCTCGCCGACAACTGCCGCATCTTGGTGGCGTCGCCTGGCTACCTCGACGCCGCTGGTCGCCCTAATACCCCGGGGGAGGCGTTAGGCCATACCTTCCTGCGCTACGGCTCCTCCGCCGAGCCGTGGCATCTCAGAGGACCAAACGGCGTGACAGCTAACCTCGCGGCGACTGGAAGGCTGCGGGTGGACGACGGGGATGCCGTGCACGATTGGGGTCTGGCCGGACTTGGCATCATGCTGAAGTCGCAGGTCGACATTGCCGCGGACCTGATGGCTGGGCGGCTCGAACAGGTGCTCCCAGGGTGGGACGGAGGTGAGGCGCCGGTCGTCGCGCTCTATCCCAGTGGCCGCAACCCGCCGCTCAAGACGCGCGTCCTGCTCGACGCACTCGAGCGCCATGTCGCCGAGGCGCTTGGTAAAGAAAGCAAGCCAGCGACGTCTGATCCTAGTTCTGCGAAGCGCACTCTTGTCGAAGCAACCGTGACACGGACGTCCGCTTCCCGCAGATCTTGATACACGCTGCTACGGCGAGGTCGGGTGGAATGCCGCAGATCTACTTACAGTTCGCAGCGACCGAAATCGGACATTCACTGGCCGATCGGATTTCGGGCAGCGGAAGGGTCCGTAGGCTTCCGCTGTCTGAGCCGCCTAGCGAGCGATGAAGCCGCCGTTGACGAACAGGGTCTGTGCCGTCGTCCAACTGCCGCCCGAGCCGACGAGAAACTCGACCATCGGAGTGATCTCGTCGATCTCGCCCAAGCGGTTCGCCGGGCTCATGCTCGACAGGAACGCCTTCGAGTCGTCCGTCTCGACCGGGTAGAAGAAGGAGGTGTTCAGCGGTCCCGGCGCGACCGTGTTCACGGTGACGCCGCGCGCGCCGATCTCCTTGGCCAGCGCCCGGGTGAAGTGGTCGAGCGGCACCTTCGACCCGGCATAGACGGCGTAAAGGCCGGTCGTGGCAGCGACCAGCGTCGTGCTGATGTTGATGATCCGGCCGTTGTCTTCGATCCGCTTCGCCGCCTCCTGCATGCAGAAGAAGGCCTGCTTGGTGTTGATCGCGAAGCTCGTGTCGAAGTCCTCCTCGGTGATCTCGACGAAGGGCTTCTTGACGACCTTGCCGACGGTGTTGATCAGGATGTCGAGCCGACCGAACTTCGACCCGACCTCGTCGAAGAGCCGTTTGACCTCCGCCACCTGGGTCATGTCCCCGCCGATCAGAAGCGTCTCGGCACCGAGGTGCTCGACCTCGGCCGCGGTCTGCTCCGCCTCGCCGCGCGAGTGCTCGCCGTGGTAGTGGATGGCAACGCCCCGGCAGCCGTTGCGGGCCAGCATCGCGGCATAGGCGCGACCCTGGTTGCGCGCCGCTCCCAGCACCACCGCAACCTTGCCGTCGAGGTCCTTGCTCAGTTCGTTGGTTGCCATTGCCGTTCTCCCGATGACGATCGGAGAATAGTCCGCAGTGGCCGATGCGGCTTTCAGACCGTCTGCGTCCGTATCAAAAAATCCGCATCGAGGCGCGGCAGCCGCGAACTTGGCTTTGCGATCACGCTTGCGCACCGTAGAACGATGGAATGCAGGGATGAGGCTGGCCATGTCCGACGCCGTCCGCACCGAGGCGCCGCACGTCGCTACGGCCGAGGCGCCCGTCCCGAACTGGGGCCGCCAACTCAGCGCGGGCTATGGCACGGCGTCGTGGAACCGGCGCAACGCCGACGAGATCAGCCAGACGATCCCGCACCACCTCGTCCTTTTCTCCTTCAAGCCCTACGCGAACCGCGAGTCCCGGCTCGGCGGAAGCCGCATACGGGTTGCCTCCGCAGCGAGCGGCTCCTGCGAGATCGTACCGGCGGGAGCCGACTACTGGGCTCGATGGCAGGAAGAGAAGGAAGTCGCGGCTTTTTCCCTCTCCCAGCCCTGGCTCGATCGCTTGGCGCAGGACGGCCTCGACCTTCCCGCCGCCAACGTCTTCGCGGATGCGCTGCCCGTGATCGATCGGCGCGTCGCGTTGCTCGGTAAGATGCTCCGGGAGAACCTGCGGTCGGACGAAGGCCCGAAGATGCAGGGCTTGGAACTGGACTCGCTCCTCAACCTGCTTGGCGTTCACTTGCTCCGGCAGTACGGCGTGGCCCGCCCGCCAAAGGATCTCGGCGGCCTGTCCGACCGCCAGTTCCGACAGGTGCGCGACGTCATGCACGCACACCTCGCCGAGGGGGTGAGGCTGGAGGAGATCGCGCAGGTCGTCGGCCTGTCGTCGAGCCAGCTCCTCCGATCCTTCCGCAAACGGACCGGCACGAGCCCGCACCAATACCTTACGCGCCTTCGGCTCGATCATGCTCGCGCTCTGATCGTCGAGGGACCGATGCCGCTGTCCGAAGTCGCGCTGGCCTGCGGCTTCTCCAGCCAGAGCCATCTCACCGCGACCATGCGGCGCGAAGACGGCCTGACCCCGGGAGCGCTACGGGCGTGACGCGCGTCGGCGGAGATACTGCGTCGGCCGATGCCAACGACATCGGGGCACCGCGCGCACATGCCCGATCGAGGCCGTCCGCTTCGCTAGGCCAACGCCGATCGTAGGAACATGCATCCGCTACAGGCCTTCGAACTGATCATCGCGATGTTTCTGGCGGTGCTGGTGCTGCACTACGCAGCGCAGCGCCTCGCGCTGCCACCGGCGGTGGCGTTGCTCGTCGGGGGTGGGACGCTGGCGTTCATTCCCGGTCTGCCCGCCGTCGAACTCGACCCGGAACTGGTGCTTGTGATCTTCCTGCCGCCGCTCCTGATGGACGGGGCCTGGTTCACCGCGCTCGCGCCCTTCCGCCGCCACCTCGCGGGTATCACCTCGCTCGCATTCGGCGCAGTCCTGTTCACCGCGGCCGCCGTTGCCATGGTGACGAAGCTGGTCGTGCCGGGTCTGCCTTGGGCCGCCTGCGTCGCGCTCGGTGCCATCGTCTCGCCGCCGGACGCGGTGTCTGCGCGTGCGGTCCTGCAGCGGGTGAAGCTCCCGCGGAGGCTCGGCACGCTGCTGGAGGGGGAGAGCCTGATCAACGACGCGACCGGGTTGGTGCTGTTCCGCTTCGCCGTCGCTGCCACGTTGACCGGTGCGTTCAGCCTCGGCGCGGCGGTCAGTAGCTTCGCGGTGCTGGTCGGTGGCGGCCTCCTCGTCGGCGGTGCGATCGGCGCGGTCTGGGTTCTGCTGCTGCGCCGTCTCGGCGACGACCACCTGATGATCGCCGCGTCTGTGCTGGTCTGCTGGGCGAGCTACCTCGCGGGCGAGGCGTTGCACGTGTCCGGCGTCATCGCGACGGTGACGGCGGGCCTCGTGTGCGGCTGGTACCAGCACGTCATCTTCACCGCGAGCGTTCGCCTCCGCGGCGTCGGGTTCTGGCAGGTGCTGATCTTCCTGCTCGAGGCCGCGGTGTTCCTGCTGATCGGCTTGTCGCTACGGGGTGTGCTAGATCGCGTCGGCGGGATCGGGGTGATCATGACCGACATGGCGCTGCCGGTCGTGGCGGTGATCCTTGCGATGACGCTCGCGCGCTTTGCCTGGGTATTCGGCGCGGACGCGATCCTCGGAGCATTCAGGCGCCGGGGTTGGGGTCGAGCCGAGCCGCTAGGCGCGCCAGCGGCCACGGTCATGAGTTGGGCGGGCATGCGCGGCGTTGTCACGCTCGCGGTGGCGCTGAGCCTACCGGACACGATGCCGGGGCGCGACCTGATGCTGGTGACGGCCTTCGCCGCGATCCTCGCGACGGTGCTCGTCCAGGGCACGACGCTCGGCCTAGTGATCCGCTGGGCGGGCTTGCGAGAGGACGAGCATGCGAAGCCGCCGCTCGATCTCTTCGCCGCCGAGGCGGCGATGTTGCGGGCGCAGCTTGCCGCCGTCGAGCGCCAAGCCTACGCATCGAACGGCGCGCTGCTGCACCCGCGCCTGCTCGACACCTATCAGCGCCGGGCGACAATCTCGACGGCTTTCACGGGCAGCGACGAGGAACGTGACCGGGACATTGCCGCACACTTCGATGTCGTGCTCGCCGCCGTCGCGGCAGGCCGGACCGAACTCGTTCGCCTGCACCGTGCCCATCAGATCGACGACGAGACGCTTCACGACCTCGAACGCGACCTCGACCTGGAGGAACTCGGCGCTATCGCTGCGAAGGGCTGAAGCGGCGGGCGTTCGGTCTCACGACACAGCAGAAGAGGGTGGCCTATTCGGACGGTCGCATAGCGAGGCACGACGTCCGCTTTTCCAGCCGGCATACTCCGAAACAGTCATTCCGCTTTCGGCCATTTCCAGTCCCGTCCACCCGGATCAATAAACGGCCGAGTTGGGTGGATAGCTGAATTTGAGTTGTCACCGGAAAGCCGATATTAGCTGCGCGCCGTAGCGGCTTACGACTGCGATTCGATGATGAATATCTGCTTGCTTGCGTCGATTTACCGAAGTAAAACTCAGAGAAATACATTGTATGTGCTGGGAATGCCTTGCCGAGAGTTTCGCAAGCTGATGTAGACTGGCTGAGGCCCAGCCCATCAAATTGTCACCGATAGCCTTGCGATCTCATTGGAGCCATTCTAATGAGCTGAGAGCATCGCAGATGGCCTGCTTCGTATGGTCGATCAGGAAGGCTTGTTCTGGCTCAGCGACGCGCAGTGGGCTGTCATCGCGCCCTATATGCCTGACTCGGTCGCCGACCATCTCGACGACCGTCGCATCGTGTCGGGCATCATCCATGTATCGCTGACAGGGTGCCGGTGGCCGGATTGCCACGCGGCGTACGGTCCACGCGGCTCCGTCTATCGGCGCTTCAGTCAATGGCGCCATCGACCGTTCTGGTCGGCCATGTTGAAGAAGCTGTCCGATGCCGGGTGGACCGAGGAAGCCCGCGCCCTCGATCCCGTGGCGATGGCGCGATCACGTCCGCGTCGACGTGGCCTGAGGATCGACCGCAAATGGCGGCCGCCGGGCCGACCATCCGACAACCGACGCACCACCGATTGAGCGGTGCGCCTCAGGCTCGACGCGCTGCAGGCGAACTGCAGGCGTGACTCCTCACCACTTATAGCTGATGCTGGCCAACACTTGTCTCGCCTGACCGTAGAAGCAGGCGTTGACCGTCTGACAGGACGAGACGAAGCGCCGATCAGCGATGTTGGTCGCGTTCACTTGGAAGCGCCAGCGATCCCAGTTGTAGTGAACCTGCGCGTCGAACAGCACGTATTCAGGCACGTGAAAAAGATTGGCTTGATCCGCGAAGGACCGACCGATGTAACGCGCACCGCCGCCGAACCCGAAGCCGCGCAGCTCGCCTGTCGGGAAGGTGTAGTCGAAGAACACGTTGGCGAAGTTCTCCGGGGTGTTCACCGGAACCTTGCCGATAAGGGTGGGATCACCGTTCTTCTCGTTGGTCAGCCCGTAAATCGTGTACGAGGCGGACACGTTGAGGCCGCTGAACACGGTGGCGGTGAGCTGGGCCTCGAAGCCGGTCGAGCGCACCTCGCCGAGCTGCGACTGGAACTGCGGGTTGGTCGGGTTCGCCGTCAGCACGTTCTGGCGGTGGATGTCGAAGCCGGCCACGGTGACGAAGTAGCCTTGGCCCGGCGGCTCGAACTTGACGCCGCCCTCGATCTGATCGCCCGTCTCTGGCCTGAAGGTCCGGTTGTTGATGTCGGTGCCGATCAGCGGCTGGAACGAGGTCGAGTAGCTGACGTACGGCGCGAGCCCGAAGTCGAAGTTGTAGATCAGCGCCGTGCGGTAGGTGGTAGCGGTATCATTGCGACCGTCGTTCCGAGCGCCATTGGTGAGCTTGTCGTTGATCCGGTTTTCGGCGAAGTCCTGCCGGACACCGACCAGCAGGGTCAATTGATCGGTGAGCTTGATCTGATCCTGCCCGTAGAGGCCGAGCTGCTTGAAGGTATCGAAGTTGACTTGGTAGGGACCCGGCGTACCGGCGGGGCCACCGTACGCAGGGGCTAGGATGTTGAGGTCCGGCGCGGAGTAGAACGGGTTCGCGCCGAAGTTCGTGCCCTGATTGTCGCTCAGGCGGTAGTCCTTGTAGTCCAGGCCCATGAGCAGATCGTGGCGGAAGTAGCCGTCGAAGAAGCGCGCCTCCGCCTGGTTGTCGACCTGGAAGATGTTGACCCGGTCCTTCACGAGGAACTGGTAGCGGGCGAGCTGGGTCTGCGTCGCGTCGCCGAAGGCGTAGCCGTTGCCGATGTACGAGTTCTGGTAGCTGTCGCCGAACGAGTAGCGCAGGTTCTGACGGAACGACCACGTGTCGTTGAAGACGTGCTCGAACTGGTAGCCGAGGAACGCCTGATCGCGCTGGAAGGTGTTGAAGTCGCGATCTCCGACGTTGGTCGAGCGCAGGATGCGCAGGCCGAGCGCCTGGGGGCGCACGGTGCCGGCGTAGGGCAGGAAGTTCGCCGACACGCCCGTGTTGTCGTGCTGGAACGCGGTCAGGACGGTGAAGGTCGTCGCCCCATCCGGCTTGTAGGTGAAGGCGGGCGCGATGAAGTAGCTGTCGTCCGGGAGGCCGTCGATCTGCGTGCCGCCGTTGCGGCCGTAGCCGGTCAGGCGATAGAAGTAGTGCCCCTCCTTGTCGACTGGGCCGCCGAAGTCGAAGGCGGCGTACTTCTGGCCATACGAGCCGCCGCCGACCTCGACGTAGCCGAACGGATCCTCGGTCGGACGCTTGCTCACCTGGTTGATGATGCCGCCGATCGGGCCGGCGCCGAACAGCACCGCTGCGGGCCCGCGCAGCACCTCGACCCGCTCCAGTCCGAAGGTGTCGTAGCGGAAGTAGCCGAAACCGTAGTTCAGCGTCTGCAGGCCGTTCAAGTAGAGGCCGTAATCACTCGCCACGAAGCCGCGTAGGAGGAAGTAGTCCAAGCGCGTGTCGTAGCCGAACGGACTGGCGTAGGTGCCGGCCACGTACTGCGTCGCCTGGGATAGGTTCTGCGCGTTCTGGGCGTCGAGCTGCTGGCGTCCCACGACGGTGATCGACTGCGGCGTCTCGATCAGCGGAGTGTTGGTCTTCAGGGCGGTCACGGAGCGCTTGGCCACGAAGCCGTCGATCGGCCCGTTCGGGTTCTCAGGTCGACCGGGACCTGGCTGACCGGATGGGACCGGGCCATAGCGCTCACCGGCGCCGCGGCTCTCGACGCTCAATTCGTCAAGTTGCACGCTGCCTGCGTTCGCTGAGACGCCCCGTCGGGGCGTGTTCGCCTCCTGCGCGGAGGCTTGGTCCATCGCGACGCCGAGAACCGCGAGCGAAACGCCAGCGAGGGCGATTGCGCGCACCATGGTGCGGTGAAAGCTGATGATCTTCATAGCCCCGAGCCCATTCAGGCAGCCGCCCGCGCTCGCCGCGGAGACCTGCGACGTGGCTGCCGTGTTGTTTAAAACTGTTATAAACTGCTGTTTTGCTTTGCTTTTCTGCTCGATGGATACGGTTGAGATGCAGGATGGACAAGGCGGCTGGAGCGCGACTTCGGTGGATATGGCGGACCAGTGGCAGCGAGGTCACAGCCGCAGACTAGCCACCGCACGCCTTGCATCGGCAGACTCAACGCACCAGCGTGCGAGCCTCGGTTGTGGACTGCAAGCATCGCGGGTTGAAGCCTCCGGCAATCCTATGCGGAGACTGTAGGATCGTCGGAAGCCTGCACGTTCATTGTAAATACAAGGTGCAATCTTCGACTGCGTTTGATCACGCAGGGCTACTCAGACCGGCGACGAGCGGACCTATCCAAGGCCGGCAAAGGGTCGGTAGGAGACTGTCTGCTTTTGCGGCAGAGCTACTCCGAAGCGGACCTGCCGCTTTCGGCCAAGGGCAGCCACCCGGGCCGAGGAAAAATCGCAACGAATATGTCGAGCTAGTCGCTACTAATAAACCGAAGTTCGCGACCAGTGACCCCCTTCGTTAGCGATCAGAGGAACTCGCTCGATCGGCTGCGGTTGGCATGCCATGTTCATAGGCGCCCCGCAAACCAGTCGTCGGGTCAGCGGAGACTTCGACATCAGCCAAGCTCACGTCCGGTGCTGCTATACGGACTCTAGGCACGTCCGCGTCGAGGGACGTGAGGCCCTCTTCTACGATCCCGTCCGCGCCGCGTCTCAAGCCGAAATCGAGCGTGCTCGCGTCGCGTGCACGGTTCTGGCAATCCGGGTCGAGAGCTACAGCTGTGAGGGCATCCGCGATGGGATCTAACTCGCCCGTACGTGCCATCGTGGTGGTCGGAGCAGGCCTCGCGGCCCTGCGTGGGGCCGAGGCTATGCGCCAAGCCGGCTACACGGGTTCGCTCACGATCGTCGGGGACGAGCCCTACCGCCCTTACGATCGACCGCCGCTCTCCAAGCACGTCCTGACCGGTGAAATCTCCGCAGATGCGACGACCCTGCCGAGCAGTCTTGATGGTGATGTCGACTGGCGCCTCGGGAGTCCGGCTGCGCGCCTCGATCGTGCGGCTCAGGTGGTTCACCTCGCCGACGGATCAGCGCTGCCCTACGACCGCCTGCTGATCGCCACTGGCACCCGCGCCCGGCCTTGGCCGAACCCGCACGAGGGCAAGCTCGCCGGTGTCCATTCCCTGCGGGGCCGGGACGATGCGGTCGCCTTGCGCGCAGCGCTCGTCGCCAGGCCGAAGCGCGTGCTGGTGATCGGCGGTGGCCTGATCGGCTGTGAGGTCGCGAGCGCCTGCCGGCAACTCGGATTGCCGGTGACCCTGGTTCAACCCGGCCCGGCACCGCTCGGGCGCGCGCTCGGCCGGTATATCGGCGAGATCATCGGCGCCATGCACAAGGTTCGTGGTGTCGACCTGCGACTCGGCGCCGAGGTCGAATGGTTGGAGGATGCGGACGGCCGGCTCGTGCGCGCGCACCTCGCCGACGGCACCGCGATCGAGGCCGACGTCGCGGTGACGGCGCTCGGCGCGGTGCGCAACACTGGGTGGCTGGCTGGATCCGGCCTGTCGTTCGACGCGGGGGGCGTCGACTGTGACGCGGACGGTCATGCGCTGAACGTGGATGGACGGCCCGATCTCGCGATCGCAGCGGCGGGCGACGTCGCCCGCTTCCCGCACCTGCTCTACGGCGGGCGCCGCATCGCCGTGGAGCATTGGGGGCACGCGGTCGCGCAGGGCATGCATGCCGGACGTGTGCTCGCCGGGGACAAGCCCGAACGGGGCTACGCCGCATTGCCCGCCTTCTGGTCCGGGCAAGCGAGCGTGACGATCAAGTCGGTCGGACTGACCGACGGTGCCGACGCCATTACGATAGCGCACGGCGATCCGGCTGCAGGACGCTTCCTCGCCCTCTACGGCCGGGCGGGACGGTGCATCGCCGCCGTGTCGGTGGATTGTGGGCGCTGGCTGCCGGCCTACGCCGCACTCATCGCCGAGAACGCGCCGTTTCCACCAAAGGGGGCCGCGACCGATCGGGCCGGCCCACTCAAGATCCTCGCGTCGGGCCTGACCTGACGCCCGTTCGCGGACACAACATGGCCGACGCCAACCTCCTCGGGCAGATCAAAGACTACGCCAACCGCGCCAACCCATACCCACTCTACGCTCGCCTGCGTCAGAGCCCGGTCTCGAGGCAGGATGACGTGAGCGAGGGGAGCCCGGCTTCGAGCGAGGTGGCGCGCAGCGTTTGGGTGGCGGCAAGCCACGCCGCCATCACGCGACTGCAGAACGATCCCCGCCTGAGCGTCGAGACCCAGCCGCCGACCAAGCGCCCGTCCACCGGCAACCCGGTGACCGACTACTTCGTCAACCCGATCAAGGACCGGATCACCGACCGACACCAGCCATTCCTGTTCCGCGACCCGCCCGCGCACGATCTCCTGCGCGCCGCCACCGTGCGCCAGTTCACCCCTGAGCGGATCCACGCGATGCGAGCCCGCTCGGAGCGGCTCGTCGGCGAGATGCTCGACAGCAAAGTCGGTGCGCGCGCGATCGACGTCGTCCACGACGTCGCCTACCCGCTGCCGGTCGCGGTGATCTGCGAACTGTTCGGGGTGCCGGACGGGGACGAGGCCCGGTTTAGCGATTGGTCGAGCCAGCTCGCCACGGCGGTCGAACCCGGTGTCGTGGTCAGCGACGAGGCCCGCATGGACAACGCCCGGGCCTTCGATGGCATCTCGGACTACTTCTCCGATCTCATCGCCGAGAAACGCAAGCGACCGCGCGATGACCTGCTCTCGGGGTTGGCCAACCAGGTCACTCAGGATGGCTATCGGATGGGCGACTTCGATCTGATCTCCACGGCGATCCTGATCCTGGTCGCCGGCCACGAAACCGCGGTGAACCTGATCGCCAACGCTTGGCTCACGCTGCTGCGCCACCCGGACGAGCTGGCGCGCCTGCGCGCCGATCCGAGTCGCGCCCCGCGCGTGGTCGAGGAGGTGATGCGCTACGATCCTCCGGTGCAACTCGTCACCCGCAAGACGCTCAGCGCCATCGACATCGCCGGTATCACGATCCCCGCCGATGAGACGCTCATCCTGATGATGGCCGCCGGCAACCGTGATCCGGCCTCGTTCCCTGACCCGGATCGGTTCGATCCCGATCGCACCGGCACGCGCCATCTCGGTTTCGGCGGCGGCCTGCACTACTGCGTCGGCGCGCCCCTCGGCCGGTTCGAGGCGGAGGCCGCGCTGACTGCGCTGGCGCGCCGGCTGAAGGCCCCGCACCTGATCGAGGATCCGCCGCCCTATCGTCGCCCGGCGACCCTGCGCGGACCGGAGCGTCTGCGGGTGGCTGTCGAGGGGATCCTCTAGCCTGCTTCAGCGCCTGACAGCACGAGTCTCAACCGGGTGCCTCGCACCCACGCCGACCATGGGTCTAGATGCGACGAGGTCTTGCAGGCTCTCTTGCGGGATCATCGAAGTAGAGGCTTTGGCTCGAAACCAGGGCTCGCGCTTCAGGTGTGAACCCGGCTACGAGTTGCTCAAGCTCGATCGTGGCGGGCGTAGGTAGCTGGCATGCCCGACACCCATCCCCTGATCCAGCGTCCAGGTCTGCGGGGCGCGCGTCCGCTCGCCGGGCTGCCCAGTTCGCCGCTCGCTTACGCCCTGCTCGCCGTAGCCTTGACGGCGGTCGGGTGGAACTTCGTGGCCGGCGACGCCGCACGTCGCGAAGGGCTGCACCGCAGGGAGTTGATCAGCCACAGCGAGCGCTTGCTCTCGACGATGAAGGATCTGGAGACCGGCATGCGCGGCTACGCGCTCACCGGCAAGCCCGAGTACCTCGAGCCCTATGCCGATGCGCTGGGTCGCATCCCCAGTGAGGGCGCCTTCCTCGACACCCTCGACGGTGGCTCTTCCGATCCTGCGATCGCAGCACTCGCCCCCGTGCGCAAGCTGATCGGCGATGAGACGGTGTTCTCCGACAGGGTCGTCACTGCACGGCGTGACCAGGGGTTCGACAGCGCAGAAGCCCTGATCGAGACTGGCGCGGGCAAGCGCCTGATGGACGCGATCCGTGCCGCCACCGCGACGGCCAACCGATCCGCCGGAGAGGCGTTGGCGGAGAACGACCGTCGCGACAGCCTGCGCTACACCGCCCTGACGGCGTTCAGCTTGCTGTGCGCGACCCTCGCGATCGTGCTTCTGGGCCGCCTCGCGATGGTTCGGCGCCGCGAAAGCCAGCGCAGCAGCGGACTGTTCGAGGGCGTGCTCGCCAATGCCCCGGTCGGGCTCGGCTTCCTCGACGGCGGGTTCAACATCCGCCACATGAACCGCGCGCTGGCGACGATGAGCGAGCGCGGCTTCGGCGCAGATCTCGGCGCACCGATCTGGACGCTTCTCCCGAGGCTGGAAGACCAGCTCACCCCGCTACTGGAGGCGGCGCGCGACCACGGCCTCGTCAGCGCCGACGTGCCGGTGAGTGTACCGAGCGAGAGCGCGCCGGGCGGGACGCGCCATTTCCGCATGAGCTTCTATCCGCTGAGCCAGGATGAAGGGTCGGCGGTGGCCACCGGCGTCGGCCTCGTGGTGGCGGACGTGACCATGGCCGTCCAGTCCGAAGCCCAAGTCCGCGCGGGCGAGGCGCTACTCCGGACTGTTCTCGACACACTGCCGGTGGGCGTGCTCATCGCCGAGGCACGATCCGGACGGATCACCGGCCACAACGCCCGCGCCGAGACGATCCTCGGGCACGGGGTACTGCCCGCGCAACCCGGCGACGAGCCTGAGCGTTGGGTCGGCTTCCACGAGGATGGCCGGCCGGTCGAGCCGAGCGAGTGGCCGCTGATCCAAGTGGTGCGCGCCGGCGAGCCGCAGTCCGAGCTGGAAGTCGACTATCAGCGCGGCGATGGTGCCCGCGCCTGGATCGGCTTCGCCGGCGCGCCGATGCGGGCGGCCGACGGCGCGCTCGTCGGTGCTGTCGTGGTGGTGTCCGACATCGACGCGCGCAAGCGCTCGGAGCACGTCCTCGCGGCGGCGAAGGACGCCGCCGAGGAGGCCAATCGCGCCAAGTCCGAGTTCCTGGCCAACATGAGCCATGAGCTCCGCACCCCGCTGTCGGCGGTGATCGGCTACTCGGAGATGCTGCAGGAGGAGATGGAGGACGCCGGCCAGGCGGACCTGCTGCCCGACATGAAGAAGATCGAGGCGAACGCGCGCCACCTGCTCGGGTTAATCAATGACGTGCTCGATCTGTCGAAGATCGAGGCCGAGCGCATGGAGGTGTACCCGGAGAGCCTCGACGTCGCCGCGACCGTGCGCGACGTCGCCGCCACGGTGGAAGCCTTGGTGGAGAAGAAGGGCAACGCCCTGGTCCTCGACATCGCGGACGGGCTCGGCAGCGCGTACACGGACGCGACCAAGCTGCGCCAGTGCCTGATCAACCTGCTGAGCAACGCGGCAAAGTTCACGGACGGCGGGCAAATTACGCTGACGGCACGCCGGCAGACCGACGCCGAGGGCGATCGGCTGGTGTTCGCGGTAACCGACACCGGCATCGGCATGAGCGAAGAGCAGGCGTCACGCTTGTTTCAGCGCTTCAGCCAGGCCGACGCCTCGACCACACGGCGCTTCGGCGGCACGGGGCTGGGCTTGGCGATCACCCGGGCGTTCGCGCACATGCTCGGCGGCGACATTGCGGTCGAGAGCCGCGAGGGCGCCGGCACGACCTTCACCCTGACGCTGCTGGCGAGCGTGGCCGAGGGCGAGGAGAGACAGGCGCAGGCGAGATCCCCGCGGGCGCCGCAACCCTCGGCCGAGTCGATAGCGGGCAGTGAGGTCTTGGTCATCGACGACGATCAGGCCACCCGCGACCTGCTCGCGCGTTTCCTGGCTAGGGAAGGCTTCCACGTCGCGACGGCGGGTGACGGACTGGCCGGGCTCGAACAGGCGCGCACGCGGCGTCCGCGCGCGATCCTGCTCGACGTGACCATGCCGCGCATGGACGGATGGACCGTGCTGCGCATCCTGCGCGCCGACCCGGAGCTGGGCGATCTGCCGGTGATCATGGTCACAGTGCTCGACGAGCAGAACCTGGCGTTCTCGCTCGGGGCGACCGACTACCTGCAAAAGCCGGTCGACTGGACGCAGTTGAAGGAAGCGATGGAACGGTTCCGGCCAAAACCCCACGCCGGGCCGGTGCTGATCGTGGACGACGACGCCGACCTGCGCGCATTGATGGCCTCGCAGCTGACCCGGGACGGCTGGCAGGTGGCCGCGGCGGCGGACGGTCGGGCCGGCCTGACGGCGGTCGGCGAGCACCGGCCGCGGTTGATCCTGCTCGATCTGATGATGCCGGAACTGGATGGCTTCGGCTTCCTGCGCCTGCTGCGTACCCGCCCGGAGTGGTACGACATCCCCGTCGTCGTGCTGACGGCCAAGGACGTCACGGCGGACGACTTCCGCCAGTTGGCCGGGCAGGCCGACCGCGTGGTCCAGAAGGCCGGATTGTCCTTCTCCGACCTCTCGGCGCTGCTGAAAACGCTCTACGGAGCCGATCCCACCGAGCATCAGCTCGGTGGGCCGGGGTCGGATCAGGCCGATGGGACCGAAATGACCACGACGTCCGAGTGATCGGCTTGTCGGCGCATCCACCGGATCAAAGATGCGGATCGTCGGCCGCCCGGAGCTTGCCCGCGGCGATGGCCGTCCGGAACGCCTTATAGTCCGCCTCGTTCCGATCACCGTAGGCCATCGCCCAATCGGCCAGGGCCACCCGCAGGTCGGCGCGGCCGTCATGACCGAAATAGCCTGCGATCGCCGCCGCATCCCCGGTCCGCGCGTGGGCCTTGGCCAGCAGCGCGCCGTAGGCGTGCGAGAAGTACAACAGCGACCGGCCCGTCATGCGCGCGACCGGGATCTCGCCCTTCATGTTCTTCATCTGCCGCACGTAGAACGGCCGACCCTCGATCTTCGTCCAGCCCAGCAACGGATCGCCTACCGCCTGTAGCAGGCGCTGGCCGTAGATCACGCGCTCGCCCTCGTGATCGGCATAGGGCTTGGGCATGCCACGCACGTACGGCGCGTGGGCCGGTCGCACGGCTTCCTTGACCTGGAGGAAGAGCGCGTCCTGATCCGAGTTGCCGCACAACAGCGCGACGTAGGCGCGGGTGCCGACGCTGCCGACGCCGACGACGCGGTGCGCGACGTCGACCACGTGATAGCGGCTGAGCATGAACCGCCGCTCGCGCGGCAGCGTCTCGGCGTAACGCTCCAGGCCGGTGGTAACGGCCTCGCGCGTGGCCTCGTCGACGCGGACGAGGATCGGCGATTCCTCGCGGAAGCGCCAGCCGCCGTCCGTGCGCCGCTCGCCCACCCGATCGAGCAAGCTGGTGTTGTTCTTCCGCCGCGCCTTCTCGACGGCCTTGCGCACCACGGCTCGCGAACGCGCGTCGATCTCGATGCCGGCGAACGCGAGGTCCTCGGCGCGCGCCGCGCGCTGCCAGACGTCGAGCGAACCGCGCGGGGCGAGGTCGTCCATCGTGTGCTGATAACCCGCCACCGCGCTCAGCGCGGCCTGGCGCCGTTCGGCCAGCGGGACATCGGCATCCCGCGCGGCGACCTCGATGCTCGCGCACAGGCGCTTCAGGTCCCACTCCCACGGCCCGACCGTAACCTCGTCGAAGTCGTTGAGGTCGAGCACCACCTCGCCCTGGGGTGAGCCAAACAGGCCGAAGTTCGAGATATGGGCATCGCCGTTCATCACCACGTCGATGGCGCCGCGCGGTCCCTGTGCGAGATCCCAGGCCATGACCTGTGCGGCCCCACGCAGGAAGGCGAACGGCGAGGATGCCATGCGGGCGACCCGCAGCGGGATCAGGTGCGACTGCCGCCCCTGGTGGGCCGCCTCGATGAGCGCGACCGGGTCGGGACGGTCGCGGGCGAGATCAAACGCGGCATGAGTTGAGTGCGGCAGTTCCAAGCGCAGGATCTTACCGCTGGCGCGGCGCTTCTCCCACGGTTCCACGCCCGAGCGCAGGTCGATGTGTGGGAAGTCCGCCAGGGGTTCGAGGACCGCCTCTTCGGCAGCTTCGATCACCGCCTCATGCTCATCGACCGCCGCCGAGGTATCCGTGGGATGCGCTGACCGTTCCATCGACCTCGTCCGACCGCCTCAGACCACACCAACGGTTCGACCAGGGAATAAACCCTTCGGCTCAACGTGGACTTAACCGCACACCCCGGCCGAGCGGCGATCCGGCCGTGACAAGGCCCACTGCCTGCTCCAAGCCTCCTCGCGCGACCGTTCGAGGTAGCCGATTTGGTGTCGAAGCGATCATTCTCGACCGCAGCCACTAAGACTATCGCCCGAGGGAGATCAGCTTATCGGTCGACCTCTCACCACAAACCTGGAGCGCTTACATAGTCGCCGTATGTGCGCGTCAGCTCAGGTTCCCTCGTAAGCAGGTGTATCGCCATGGAGAAGACGTTCACCGCCCAACGAGAGGACCGCCCCGGCACAACATGGCTCGAACGCTTCCGGGCGGGGCGGGACGAAGCCGAGCGATGGTATCTCGGAGATGGGAACGCCGAACGCCCATCGGCTTCCGAGTGCCGTGCCGCCCTGCTGCGCCACATGCCGGAACTTGTTCCGCAGTACGATCACGTGTGCGGGCTGGTCGGAGACGACGACCTGGCTCACCGCATGCTCAGCCACTATCGCCCAGCACCTCACCCCCAGGGTTGCAGCCAAGCCGTGTGGCTGGGCGACGATGGCCCAGCTCTGGTTCGCAACTACGATTATCCCCTCCCCATCATCACCGGGCGCATCGAACTCACCGCGTGGTCCCAGCGGCGCGTGATCGCGATGGCGCAACGACCCTGGGGCGGCTGCCTGGATGGGATGAACGACGATGGACTGGTCGCCAGCTGTACGCTCGGCGGTATGGCCAGGCGCGGGCTGGGCTTCGCCATCATCCTGATGCTTCGCTACGTGCTGGAGACGTGCGGGTCGGTCGGCGAGGCCGTCGCCGCCTTGTGCCGCATCCCGGTCACCCAACTCCACAACGTCACGCTACTCGACTGGACGGGCGAGCATGCCACGCTCTTCCTCGGACCCCGGCGTGAGCCCACTGTGACGCGGCTGAGGACATGCACGAACCATCAAGAGCGGGCGTCACCTGCGTCAGGGTCGTTCCTACGCCAGAGCGTGCTTGACGATGCTCTGGGTGATCCTTCCAGCACGTTAACGGGGCTGACGGCACTCTTCTTCGAGCCGCCGCTGTACTCGCGGAAAGCCGCGTTCACCACAGCCTACACAGCCGTGTACCGACCTGCAGAAAAGCGCGTCGATTATCTCTGGCCCGGGCAGCGTTGGAGCCAGACATTCGAGTGTTTCGTGCCTGGGGCGTACAAGCACGACTATGGCGATCTCGAGCGGTGACCGCGGGTGAGGCGTACGTAGTTGCTCGCTTCTTGCAGGTAGTCGCATTGAAACGGATCGCGGCTTCTCCTCGATCCAGGCGGCGAGCTTCACGTGCAAGGCCGTTAGTCCGCTTCGTCAGCCGTTCTGCCCGGAAGCAGACTTGCTGCTTTCGGCCAGGTTCGGTCATTCAGCGCCGCTCAAACAGCCGGTAAGCGGACCTTCCGACCTTCAGCAACAAGTGCCCAGGCTCTCGTGGCCGGCGATCCAACGCTCAGCGCGTATGTCGCTGCGTCGATCTCGCGGCGCGGTTTCCATTGGCTGCCACGGTGCGTCGATCACGGAAGCCTCACCGGTCTGCTCCGCCATCGCTGGCCTCCGCGCTCGTCAGATCGGCCAGCCAGCGCTCGGCCTCCCGCCGGATCTCAAGAGCCTTGACGACATGGCGCTGCCGATCGCGGTAGCGCGCCAGCGTCTCACGGCAGGTGGCCAGGACTTCGCTGATCTCCGGTAGGAACACGCTATCACGACGGATCCGCTGGCAGGCAGCGGCCACAACGGCAGGCGGAAAGCCCTCGTCCTTGAGGTCGTAGATCAGTGCTTCGAGGTAGACCGATAGATTGTGAGGCAGCTTCACCCGGGTATCAATTAGGGCAGCCAAGCAAGCCTCGATCACACCCTCATCGGGCTCGGCGGCAAGTGCGTCGTCCACCGCCTCGATGGTCTCTCGCAAAGTTGGTACAGACGCGGCGCCAGCGAGCATGTCGGTGAGTGCTTCGCGGCAAGCCTGGTCGCACAAGGCTCGCATCTCTGGCGAAGCATCTGCCGGCGTAGCCCTTAAACAGGGCATGTACGTGCGGGCGATTGCCAACCCGTTCTGACGCAGTACACGCTCGACCTTCAGCAGGTCCGGCAGGCTCGAACGATCTATGGCGCGCCTTTCCAAAGGCACGATATCGCTGGTCTGGCGCTTGCGGTCACCCATGGCCCAATCTCCGAGCTCGGCGCGCCATGAGGTAGGCTGTGGCGCTTGGCCGGTCGTTTGCTGGTGGAGGAGTGCGGCCTGGCTGGTATCCGCTTGGCATTGCCGGCTCGTCGGCCCAATGGCCGCCGTTGAGCCAGGTCGTCGGGACCTTCGTGAACTTCGGATCCTGGCCAGCCCGGGCCGCGGCGTAGCGGCGAGCTCCGGCGATCAACTCCTCGACCGTTGCAGCCCGCTTCTTCAGCGCTCGATCGAAGGCTTTCCGGGCGGCGATCTTTCCATCGCGCCGGGGGTACGCCTCCCACCACACGTCGAAGGCTGAGGGGGTAGGGGGAGACTCTTCCCTGTTTCCTTTCCCTGTATTTTTCCCTGAGTTGGGTGTCTCACCGGACACTGGGGGGAGTGCCTCGCCAGACACTCCAGGGGTGCCTTGCGGGACACTGGGGGGAGTTTCTGGTGAGACACCGGGGGGAGTGTCTTCCGGTGCACCGGGGGGGAGTGTCTCGCCGTGCACCAGGAGTGACTCGTCCAAACGGTCGAAATTGATCTGAAATCCGTTGGTCACGAACCCCTGAGCCGCCGCCGGATCTCCACCCTTAACACGGCTTACAATCAGCCAACCGCGAGCCTCTAAATCCTGCACAGCCCTAATTACGGCCCTGCGTTGTAGCGCGATGCCATCGGCGACGGTTTGATACGAGGGCGAGCAGCGGCCGGTCTGCGAGCTGTGATGGTAGAGCAGCCGTGCGGCTACCAGCTTCGCCGTCGCCGGCAACTCAGCGTCGACGAGGATCGCCTGCAATAGCTGCCATTTCTGCAGGAGCGTGACGGCTGCCATGGATCAGATCCCGCGCGTCATGCAGTCAAAGGCATGCAGCTCGTCGGCGAACTCGATGGCCCGCAGAGCTTCCTCTACCGAGCACCCTGGCCATGTGCACTGGACCCACAGCACGGTGCCGCTGGTGCTCATCATCGCTGGCGGATGTTCAACCAAGACGCGGGCAACGATGGGCGCGAGGTCGCGCGTTGCCGCTTGGCGCCGGCTGTGCCTATGCTCTCTTCTGGCTGGTTCTCCCGTGCCAACCTTATGCGCGCCGTTCCGGGCTCCGACCCCCGGGACGGCGTTCGTCTTTCCAGACCGCTTCGGAGGTGGTTTCGCGGTCGGATTTCTACTCGTAACCCTTTGATACTTCACTAGCGCCTTTTCCCACGGTCGGAGAAAAAGCTGAGCATTCACAATGCGGCAGGCTGGACTCTGACTCCTCTAGTCCTGGTTCGAATCCAGGTCCCCCAGCCACCGGACATGGCCCGCTCAGTCTCTGACTCGGCGGGTTTTTCATTGCCTGTGCCGTTTAGACACGGCGGCTGCCGATCCGGGCCGGCACGGCGTACTCATCTCGCGATGTAGGTCCGCGCGTTCGTCAGACCATCACTCGGCGTTTTCGAGGCCTCTCACGGCGAGGGTCGCGGCTCGGCGACACCATCGCCCGCGAACGCCCCCTCCCCGCCGCATGAAAATGGCCTAAGCTCGACATTGACGGGCGTAGCGCCCGAGCCGAACCGGCATGAAGACCGGTCGCCAGCAGAATTGATCACTTGAGGAATGCGCCATGATCGGCCTGATGCAGGACTGGCCGCTGCTCATCCACCGCATCATCGACTATGCCCGGGTCCAGCACCCGAACCGGGCGGTGATCTCCCGCTCCGTCGAGGGGCCGATGCATCGCACGACCTACGCGCAGATCCACGCCCGGGCGCGGCAACTCGCGAAGCGGCTGGACCGCGACGGCATCCGGCCGGGTGACAGGGTCGCGACGCTGGCCTGGAACACGTGGCGCCACCTGGAGGCGTGGTACGGGATCACCGGCATCGGCGCGATCTACCACACGGTCAATCCGCGCCTGAGCGAACAGCAGATCACCTACATCATCAACCACGCGGAAGATCGGATACTCCTCCTCGACCTCACCTTCCTGCCACTGATCGAGCGGATGGCGCCGGCCCTGCCGAGCATCGAGCGCTTCGTCATCCTGACCGACGCCGCGCATATGCCCGCGACGCCCCTGCGCAACGCCGTGCCGTACGAGGAGTGGATCGCCGAGGCGGATGCGGACTTCACCTGGGCACGCCTCGACGAGAATGCTGCCGCGGGCCTCTGCTACACGTCGGGCACGACCGGCAATCCGAAGGGCGTGCTCTACTCGCACCGCTCGAACGTGCTCCACGCCCTGGTGAACAACGGCGCGGATTATCTGGGGCTCAAGAGCAGCGACGTCGCGATGCCGGTCGTGCCGCTGTTTCACGCCAACAGCTGGTCGCTGGCCTTCCTGGCCCCGATGGCGGGTGCCGGGCTGGTGCTGCCCGGTCCCCGTCTCGACGGCGCATCGCTGCATGCACTCTTGGAGGAGACCGGCGTCACCATGACGGCGGCGGTGCCGACCGTCTGGCTGGGACTGCTCCAGCACCTCGACGCCACGGGGGCGAAACTGACCCGCCTGCGGCGCGTGCTTATCGGCGGCTCAGCCTGCCCGCGCGCCATGATCGAGCGCTTCGAGCGCGACTACGGCGTCACGGTGGTTCATGCCTGGGGGATGACAGAGATGAGCCCGATCGGCTCATACTGCGCATTGAAGCCCGAAGTCTCGGATCTGGAGGGCTCGGAACGCATCGACCTCAAGGTGAAGCAGGGCTTCCCGCCCTTCGGCGTGGAGTTCCGCCTCACCGACGATGCGGGCCGGGATGTGCCGTGGGATGGCACGACATTCGGTCGCCTCAAGGTGGCCGGCCCAGCGGTGGCCAATGCCTACTTCCGCGACGCGAACCCGATCCTCGACGAGAGCGGCTTCTTCGACACCGGCGACATCGCCACCATCGATTCGAACGGCTACATGACGGTCACCGACCGGGCCAAGGACGTGATCAAGTCGGGCGGCGAATGGATTTCCTCGATCGAGCTTGAAAATCTCGCGGTCGGGCATCCCGATGTGGCGGAGGCGGCGGTGATCGGCATCGCGCACGCCAAGTGGGATGAGCGCCCGCTGCTCGTCATCGTGCCGAAGGATGGCCGGACGCCGGACAAGGCCGATCTCCTCGACTACATGCGTCCGCGCATCGCCAAATGGTGGCTGCCCGACGACATCGTCGTCGTGCAGGAGATCCCCCACACGGCGACGGGCAAGATCCAGAAGACGGCGTTGCGGGAGCAGTTCCGCGACTACCGGTGGCCGGCCGCGGGATCGAGCTGACACCCCGCCATAACCGCCGCCCAGGCTCGGCGTGGTGGAAAGGCCGAGCCTGCGGTAAGCTCGTCGCAGAACGCGCCCGGTCGAGCCGAGTGGCCGCGCCGCACCGCGCAGCCAGGGCCGATCGCGGCGGGACGGGCTCGGAACGGATGAGGCGTCGCACCGTAATCGCTGGGCTGCCCTGGATGCTCGCGGCCCGGCCTATGGCCGCGCACGCCCAGGCGCCGAGCCATGTCGCGGCGCTCTGGCCCTTCGCCGCGGCGGACGCCGAGGGGCAGGCCCTCGCGGCGGCATTTCGCTCTGCGCTGCGCGAGCACGGGCAGGCCGATCTGCGAATCGACGACCGCTGGGGCGAGGCCGATCGCGCACGCACGCGTGCCCTCGCGGCGGAACTCGTCGCCGCGAAGCCGCGGGCGATCCTGACCTATCTCAGCGCCCAGCTCGCGGCCGTTTCGGAGCTGACGCGCGAGATCCCCGTCGTGTTCGTGGGCGCGTCCGACCCTGTCGGCTTCGGCGTCGTGGCGAGCCTGCAGCGCCCGGGCGGCAACATCACCGGGTTCACCCTCTACGAGCCGCCCCTGGGCGGGAAGTGGCTGGCGGCCCTCAAGGAGGCCGTGCCGTCGATCCGGCACGTCACCCTCCTGGCGAACCCGAGCAGCGGCGGACCGGGCGCCAATTTCTACGCGGCGTCCTTCACCGGCGCCGCGACCGCCCTCGGGGTTCGCTCCGCGATCGTCACGGTCGACACCGCCGCCGCCATCGATCCGGTCGTCAGGGATCTGGCCAGCCTGAACGATGCGGGGCTCATCGTGGCGCCAGGCACCTTCAGCGAGGCCAACGGCGACCGGATCGTCGCGCTCACCGCAAGCCACCGGATCCCGACGGTCTTTGCCATCCGGCGTTTTGCCCATCGCGGCGGCCTGATGTCGTACGGCCCCGATCCGGCCGAGGCGGTCCGCCGCGCGGGCGGATACGTCGATCGGATCGTCCGCGGCGACAATCCCGCGACCCTGCCCGTGCAGGCGCCGACCAAGTTCGACTTCATCGTCAATCTCAAGACCGCGCGGAGCCTGGGCATCGCGATCACGTCGGCGCTCCTCGCGCAGGCGGACGAGGTCGTGGAATGACCGCGGCCCGCACTTTGGCCGCGCCTCCGGAGGCGAACAGGACGTCGCGATGGCTGCGACTGCGGCTGTCGGGGAAGTTCGCCGTGGCCTTCGTCGGGCTGGTGACCCTCGTCCTGCTCATCAACGGCGCCGTCGACCTCACCCTCAATTTCGAGGAGGCGCGCCGGAACGCCATCGAGGTGCAGCGTGAGAAGGCGCGGGCCGCCGCCGAGCGCGTCGAGGCGTTCCTCTCCGAGATCGAGAACCAGATCGGCTGGACCACGCGGGCCGAATGGCGCCGCGTCTCGCCGGAGCAGCAGCGCTACGATTTCATCCGGCTCCTGCGCCAGGCCCCGGCGATCACCGAGGTCGCCTATATCGATCCGCAGGGCAAGGAACAGCTGCGCGTGTCGCGGCTCGAGCCCGATGTGGTCGCGAGCGGCAAGGATTTCGCGACGGCGCCGCGCTTCACCGAGGCGATCAAGGACAAGACGTGGTTCGGCCCGGTCTATTTCCGGCGCGGCTCGGAGCCGTACATGACCGTCTCGGTGGCGCATGCCGGGCGGGATCCGGGCGTGACCGTCGCGGAGGTCAACCTGAAACTGATCTGGGACGTGGTCAGTGCGATCCGGAACGGCGCGGACGGCTACGCCTTCGTGACCACGGCGACCGGTCGGCTGATCGCCCATCCCGATCTCAGCTTGGTCCTGCGCGACACTGACCTGTCCAGCCTCCCCGAGGTCGCCGCCGCCCTGCCGGGCAGTGCCCGGAATCAGGATTACGGGATCACCCGGGGGATCGACGGCGGGCTGATACTGGCCGCGCACGCCACTATCCCGCGGGTCGACTGGATCGTCTTCGTGCAGCTGTCGCTGCGGGAGGCGATGGAGCCGCTGATCGACTCCATCATCCAGACCGTCTCCCTGATGGGCCTCGGCGTGCTCATGGCGGCGATTGCCGGCACCTTCCTGGCGCGGCGCATGGTCGTGCCGATCCGCCAGTTGCAGGACGGCGCGGAGCGCTTCGGCGCCGGCGACCTGTCGGAGCGGATCGAGATCCGGACCGGTGACGAGATCGAGACCCTGGCGCGCCGGTTCAACCTCATGGCCAGCCGGGTGCAGGAATCTTACGAGACCCTGGAAGCGAAGGTCGAGGAGCGCACCCGCGACCTCAACAGATCGCTCGACGATCTCCAGAGAGCGCAGAGCCGCCTCGTCCAATCCGAGAAGCTCGCCTCGCTCGGCCAGCTCACCGCGGGCATCGCCCACGAGATCAAGAACCCCCTGAACTTCGTGAATAACTTCGCGTCCCTCTCGAGCGAGCTGGTGGACGAGCTGCAGGACGTGCTCAAGCCCACAGCGCTCGACCCTGGGACCCGCGAGGAGGTCGACGAGCTGGCCGGCCTCCTGAAGAGCAACCTCGACAAGGTGGTCCAGCACGGGAAGCGCGCCGACTCGATCGTCAAGAACATGCTGCTGCACTCGCGAACCGGATCGGGGGAACACAGGCCCGTCGAGATCAATGCCCTGGTCGAGGAGAGCCTCAACCTGGCCTATCACGGGGCCCGGGCGGCCAAGCCCGGCTTCAACGTGACCCTGGTCCGCGACTATGATCCCGCCGCCGGGATCGCCGACATCTATCCGCAGGAGGTCACGCGGGTGCTTCTGAACCTGATGTCGAACGGGTTCTACGCGACCGAGAAGCGGGTTGCCGGCGCCGAGCCGGGCTACGCGCCGACCCTGTCGGTCGCCACGCTGGACCGCGGCGACAGCGTCGAGATCCGCGTGCGCGACAACGGGACCGGCATCCCCGAGGGCGTCAAGGCCAGGATGTTCGACCCGTTCTTCACCACCAAGCCGGCCGGCGAAGGCACGGGTCTCGGCCTCTCCCTGAGCCACGACATCCTGGTGAAGCAGCACGGCGGGACGATCGACGTCACCACCGAGCCGAACGCGTTCACCGAATTCACGATGACGCTGCCGCGTCGGGGCGCCAAGGTACTCGAGCCGGAGCAGGGCACCCCGACCGAGTCCGGGAGCCCGCCATGACCGTGCTGATCCTCGTCGTCGACGACGAACCCGACGTGACCGACCTGTTCCGACAGCAGTTCCGCCGCGAGCTGCGTGCCGGCCGCTTCGAGATGGCCTTCGCCCACTCGGCGCCGGAGGCGCTCGCCTGCGTCAATGCCTCGGACGGCGCGAGCCTCATCCTGATGTTCTCGGACATCAACATGCCGGGCATGACCGGGTTGGAACTCCCGCTCGTCCGCGCCGCCCGGCCCGATGTGCCGGTCATCATGATCACGGCCTACGGCGACGCCGAGACGCGCGAGAAGGTCCGGGCCGCCGGGGCGGCCAACCTGATCACCAAGCCCATCGACTTCGCCCTGCTCAAGGCCGAGATCGACCGGCGGCTGGCAACGATCGCGAAGTCCGCATGATCCCCGGACTGCCGAGTGCCAAGATCCTGGTGGTCGATGATGAGCCCGACCTCGAAGCCCTCATCACACAGAAGTTCCGCCGTCAGATCCGCCAGAACCTCGTGACGTTCGTCTTCGCGCATGACGGGCACGAGGCGCTGGAGCGCCTCGCCGAGCATCGTGACGTCGATCTGGTGGTGTCCGACATCAACATGCCGCGCATGGATGGGCTGACGCTGCTCGCCAAGCTCCAGGACCTTGCGGACAGGCCCTCGACCATCATCGTCTCGGCCTACGGCGACATGGCCAATATCCGCACGGCGATGAACCGCGGCGCCTTCGACTTCCTGACGAAGCCCATCGACTTCGCCGATCTGGAGACCACCATCGAGCGGACCCTCCGGCACGTGGAGGCGCTGCGCGAGGGGCGGCGGCGGCAGACGCTCGCGGAGCGCGCGCACGCATCCCTCGCGCGCTACTTCTCGCCGAACCTCGCCGAGCAGCTGGCCGGCGACGCGTCGGGCCTCGAACTCGGCGGCCACCGGCGCGACGTGGCCTCCCTTTTCACCGACATCGCGGGCTTCACCAGCTTGGTCGAGAGTCTCGATCCGGCACTCCTGGCCGAGATCCTGAACGGCTATTTCGCCGAGATGACCGACCTGGTCTTCCTCCACGAGGGCACGGTCGCCAAGATCGTCGGCGACGCCATCCACGTCCTGTTCGGGGCGCCGGGTGACCAGCCGGACCATGCCGCCCGGGCCGTGGCCTGCGCCCTGGCCCTGGATCAGACCGCCGAGGCCTTTCGGGCGCGGTGGCGCGAGCGCGGGATCGAGATCGGCGCCACTCGGATCGGCGTCCATGCCGGGCCGGCGATCGTGGGGAATTTCGGCGGCGGCCGCTACTTCGACTACACGGCCTACGGCGACACCATCAACACCGCGGCCCGCCTGGAGAACGCCAACAAGGCCTTCGGCACCCGCATCTGCGTGAGCGAGAGCGTGGTGATCCGTGCGGGAGAATTCCGCGGCCGTCCCCTCGGCGATCTCCTCCTGCGCGGCAAGCAGGAGGCGCTGCGCGCGTTCGAGCCGCTGGCCGAGGCCTCTTACGACGACGACGCGCTGGGCCGCTACCGAGAGGCCTTCAACCGGCTCGAAGCGGGCGAAGCCGGTGCCCTTCCGGCCTTCGCCGGCCTCGTGGGCCTGCGTCCCGACGACGGCGTCGCGGCCTTCCACCTGAAGCGCCTCCTCAACGGATCGAGCGGGACGCGAATCGAAGTCCGCTGAGACCGGCTCGACCGCCTCGACCCGCAGGCCTCGATGATCGAAAGATGGGAACCTCGGTTGGCGATCCCGGGCGGGGGCCCCGGCCGTCTTGCGGGCAGGAGACGAAGGCATGAGGCGGCGCGACGTCATCGCCGGCCTGGGCGGCGCCGCCGCGTGGCCTGCCGCCGGCCGGGCGCAGGCCGGCGGGCAGCGTCGGCTCGGAATCCTGCTGGTCTACGGCGCGACGCACCCCGACACGCCGGTCATCGTCGAAACCTTGAAGGAGAGCCTGCGCCGGACCGGCTGGATCTGGGGCGAGAACCTCGCGGTCGACCTGCGCTTCGGCGACGGCGACGCGGACCGGATGCGCCGCGGGACGGACGCCATCCTCGCGGGAAAGCCGGACGTCGTCCTGGCACAAGGCGTCGTCGGCGCCACCGCGCTCCAGCAGGCGACGAAAACCACGCCGATCGTGTTCATGATGCTGCAGGATCCGGTGGGTGCCGGCTTCGTCTCCAGCCTGGCACACCCGGGCGGCAACCTCACCGGCGTGACAAACTTCGACTTCACGCTGGTCGGGAAGTGGCTGCAGCTCCTGAAGGAACTCAGCCCGAGTGTCACCCGGGCGCTGGCCCTGATCAATCCGGACTATCCCGCGCGCCTGGCGGGCTACGCGGTCGAACTCGCCCGGATCGCCCCCGAGCTGGGCCTGGTCGCGCAAATTGCGGGCGTGCACGACGCCGCCGAGATCGAGCAGGCTGTGACGGCCTTCGCGCGGGAGCCCCATGGGGGGCTGATCGTGCTGCCCGACGCCGTCACGGGCGTCTACGGCGCCCAGATCATCGCCCTGGCGGCTTCCTGTCAGCTGCCGGCGGTCTACGCCTACGCGGCGCAGGTGCGCATGGGCGGGCTCGCCGCCTATACGACCAGCGTCGTGCAGGACGTCCAGCGGGCGGCCGGCTATCTCGACCGGATCCTGCGGGGCGCCGCGGCCGGCAATCTGCCCGTTCAGGCCAGCGACCGCTTCCTCACCGTGATCAACCTGCACACGGCCGCCGCACTGAAGCTCACGATCTCGCCCTCGCTGCTGGCCAAGGCTGACGAGCTGGTCGATTAGCGCGCACCGTGGAGGCGGAGATCGGCGTGGCGTGAGGAAGGCATCACAGCAACGGTTTCAGGCCACGCCCCTCAGCAACGACCACAATTCAGGCCACCCGCGTGCCGTCGTGGGGATGTCATGCATCTCGGTCGGGGAACGCTGATCCTTCGACCCCCGCCCAGTCTTCCCGGGGCCGCGCAGCGGAACCCGGGATCCAGAGCCGCTAGGCGCCAAAGCTGTGAACCGTCAGCGGTTCCGGTTCCCGGGCTTGCCGTCGGCACGCCGGAATGACGAAGCGGGCGCGGGGAGAGCAGCGCAACCCGGCGAACGGTGTAAGCCCGTCTCATCCCGTGGAAGGCTGAGGCGCTGTCGCGTACTGTGACCGGGGCGTCGCGGCGAACGACGTCGCCGCGACCGGGGGTGACGTCAGCCGAGGGCCGGGAGACGGCCATCCGGCGAGTAGCGGTCGATGGCCGAGGGAAGATCGCGCGAGAGCCGCGTCAGCAGTTCCGTGCGGCTCAGGCCGGTCCGCTGCTCGAGGACGGCCAGGGTTTCGGGACCGATGGCGCGCTCCAGGTCGGTGGTGGGCATGTCTCGGTTCGGCCCGTGATCGATCCAGGATTGCGCCGTCTCGGCGTGGCCGCCCTTCGTGAAGTGCTCGATCAGCTCGCCGAGACCGCCCGCGATCAGGCCTCCCACTCCGGCGCCGCCGGCACCGCCGAGCAGCCGCTCGAGGTTGGCCGGGATTGCCGGACCGGCACCCGGAGAGCCTGCCGGGACCTGCGGCACGGGAGAGCGGCCGGGCTCCTTGCCGTGGGAGCCGAGCCATTCGGCAATCTTGTCGCGGTTCTGGTAACCGGCCACGGCCAGCAGACCCAGCAGCGCGGTCATCGAGGGGTATCCCTTGCTCATCGTATGCCCTTCCCTGAACGGGCTCTCCGGCCCGAGGTGACGCAGCGGTCGACCGACCGCCGCTCCATTACTCCGCCGCCGCGGAGATCTTTGCCGCCACCGCCTCGGCCGATGACGACGCGTCGTCGTGCCGACCGGTCGCGATGGCGCGCTTGACCGTCGAGCGGGACGCGTCGATGGCGATGGACGCGGCCGACATGGTCCGGGCCTCGGTCGGGCGCTCCAGGGCGTGCTTGGCGATATCCCCGGCCAGGTCGTCGATCTCCCGCGCCAGGGCGTGCAGCCGGTCGCGGTCCTCCGTGTTCTGGGCCTCGTGCCGGATCGCCAGCAGGCGGTCGGTCGCCTCCTCGACGCGCTCGCGGCGCAGGCGGGACAGGCGCTGGCCGATCCACGCCAGGGCCGAGCCGATGCCGCCGCCCAGGAAGGCGAGCAGGTAGATCCAGGTCTCGTAGCGCTCGATGAAGCTCTGCTGCTCGCGCTCGAAATAGTCGACCGCCCCCGGATGGATCGGAAGCCGGGCGCTCGTCGCGCCGACCGTGCTGTCGTAGGCGGGCGCCACGACGTAGTCGGCCGCCGGCGTCACGTTCGCCATGCCGCTGCGCAGCTCGAACAGGTGCTGGGTTACGTCGGCCGCCCCCGACCGCGGCAGGTTCGCGCGCGCCATCAGCCGGTAGGACGCTCCGACCGTCCGGACATCGGATTCCGGAACCTTGGGACTGCCGCCGAAGGTCTCGGCCGGCATGGTCACGGCCTGGAGCCGCGGCATGCGGGCGACGAACGCGTCGGCGTTCTCCATGTCGACGAACGACACCTTCCGGTTCCGGCTCGCCGCCTGGACAGTCTCGATGATGCGCTGCGCCGTCGGCGCGGTCGGCGCGATCACTGAGATCACGGCGTCGACGCGCTTGCGGGCGAAGGCGGCGGCGAGGTCGGCCTCGGCCATCTCCACCAGGGCGACCTGGCGGGGCCCCAGCGGGGCCTCGGGATCGATGGTGACCAGCGTCAAACCGTAATGGCCGAGAAGCGCGCGGATCAGCGCCTCGTCGGCGTCCCGGTGCGCCAGAATCGCCAGACGCTTCCGGTCGAGATCGGGAAACCGATCGATCCCCGAGACTTCCGGCGCCGCGATGATCATCGCCTGATCACGGAGGATGGCCAGCGTCAGCCCGTTGTCGGGTAAGTCCACGTCCGGCCGCACCACCGCGAGGTCGGCGCGGCCGTCGCGCAGGGCCTCGGCACTGTCGCGCACGTCGTCGAAGGGCAGGATCCGCAGGCGGATTTCCTTGTGGCGCTTGGCCAGGGCATCCGCGTAGGCCTGGATCAGGGCGGGCTCGGTCCCGTCGCGCGGCGCGACCGCGACCGTGAGCACCGTGGCGCGCGAGGCCCAGTAGGCCACCGCGGCGCCCGCGCCGAGCAGGATGGCGAGCGCCAGGAAGATGAACTCCCAGCGCAGGAGGAGCCCGGCGAAGGGCTTCACCGCGGCGATCTCGGAGCGCCGACGAGGCGGCGCTTACGGCCGGCCGGGCCCGCGCCCGCGGCCGTAGCGGCGGCCGACATAGGCGATGAGCTTCGGCACGATGTAGGCCGCAAGAATTTTGCGCAGCATGATTGTTTCTCCTCTCAGCGGGTGCGGCGGACCAGCCAACCTGTCGCGAAGGCTAACGCGGCGAGGCCCATCAGGCTGCGCGTGCGGTTGCCATCGACCGAACGCATGGCCCGCCGGCCATAATCCGCGCCGCGACGCCCGACGCCGCGGACCAAGTGACGTCCGTCGTCGATCAGGTGGTCGGCGCGGGTCCGCGCCTCGTGAGCGAGATGGCGCCCGTCGTCGGCGAAGGTCTCGGCGCGGCCGCGGGCGCGGCCGTAGGCGTACTGCGCGCCACCGGCCACTTGATTCACCGCCCCGCGGACCTGGCGGGCCGGATCGCCGGTCAGGCCGCCCAGCGCGGTCTGCGCGCGACCCTTCAGGTGGCGGGACGCGCCGCGGATCTGGTCGCGGTTCATATGGATCTCCTGCGTGATGATGCTCGGTTGAGAGGAAAGAGACGGCGCCCGCGGCGGCGCGTGGATCGACGCCGCGGGCACACTTCAGCGCTTGCCGGTGATTTTGTCGGCGAGGTTTTTGGCGCCGTCCTTGACGTCGCCGACCGTCTTCTGCGCCTCGCCCTTCAGTTCCTGCGCCTTGCCCTCGGCCACGAGCTTGTCGTTGCCGGTCGCCTTGCCGGCCGCCTGCTTCACGTTGCCAACCGCCTCGTTGGCCAGACCCTTGAGCTTGTCGGTGGTGCTGCTCATCGTGTGCACTCCTGCTTCGCGTGAGACCGGATGCCCCGGCCGGTGGTGACCCCCGCCACCCGGCGGGGGTCGATGAACGGGTGTTGGAACGGTGAGGGCGCTCAGGCGCGCCGGGCCTCGTAGGCGCCGAGCAGGGTCGCGGGCTTCGGAGCGCCGAGGCGGCCGCCGAGGAAGGCGGCCAGGGCGCCCAGGACCAGCGCGAGCGCGGCATAGAACGCGCCCTGGGTGGCGGCCGACTTGGCCGTCACGGCCGCGGCCTCGGCCTTCTGCTTGGCAGTAGCGACTGCCTGCTCGTACTGCTTCTGGTAGTCGTCGATCTGCGCCTTGGCTTGGTCGGGCGCGATGCCCTGGGCCTTGGCCAGCGCGTCGGCGGCGCGGGTCTTGGCCTGCTCCTTCTGGGCCGGGTCACCGGTGAGCACGGCGCGCACGGCCGCTACGGCCGCGTCGCGCGCCGCCTGCGGATCCTGGCCGGCGGCCTGCTCCCGCACCTTCTGCTCGATGCCGTCGAGCGGGTTCGAGATCTTCGAGAGCGACGGCGCCGCCGCCTGGGCCGCCGTCTGCACGGTGCCGCCCACGAGGTTGCCGGCCCCGCCCAGGGCGCCGGAGACGGTGCTCAAGGTCCCGCCGACCAGCCCGCTGGTGGCAGACGTCAGCAGGTACAGCACCACGAGGGTGGTCACCGCCCAGGACACCAGACCGTGCAGGGCGGCCGCGCCAGGCAGCGGCTTGCCCGAGAGCCGTCCGGCGATCAGGCCGCCGGCCAGCGAGGCGAGGATGCCCGAGGCCACGAACCAGATACCCGCGCCCATCGAGACGGCGGAGGCGGACGGGTTGTCGGCGGCGGTGATGCCGACCGAGGCGAGGCCGACCCCGACGCCGACGAGGTTGACGATGACCTGGGTCACGAGGGCTGTGACGGCGCCGGCGAAGATGGCGCCCCAGGACACCTCGTTGAGCAGCACGGCCCGCGTGTCGGCCTGGGCCGTTCCGGTCGCCAGGGGTGTGGTCGTCGTCTGGATGGTCACGCTGTCACTCCGGTTGGTAAATCGTTCGTGGTCGTGGATCTGTGGCGGCTCAGCCGCGGCTCAGTCGCGGTTGGCGCTGACGAGCAGGCCGAGGCCGAACCCGGCCAGGCCGGCGATGAGCAGAGAGGCGAGCGGGTACTCGGCAACCTGATGGCTGACCTCGCGGGTGCCGCGGCGCAGGTAGTGCCCACCCCGCTCGTAGGCGTCCTCGGCGTAGTCGTAGGCTTCATCCGCGGCTCGGCGGACGGAACGCTCGGCACGCACGTATCGGTCCTCGATATCGCCAGATCCGATGACGTCGCCCGCGGCGTCGCGGATTCTGTCGCCGGTGTCGCGCACGGTGTCCTTGGCCCGCCCGTAGAGGTTCTCGGCCTGTCCGGCGGCCTCGCGGGCACGGCCTTCCAGCGAATCCCGCTTCGAGCCGGTCAGGTCACCGACCGCACCCTGCACCTTGCCGCCGAGTTCCCGGGCCGCGCCCGTGATCCGATCGGTGTCCACCATGTCGTACTCCTCTGATGTGTTGTGGGACGTGTGAGGCGCCGCGCCGCGAGGCGCCGCAGGTTTCGGTCAGCCGCGCTTGCGGCCGCCGGGCTCGGTCTCAGCGGGTTGCGACGGACCGGAAGCGCGTTTCTGGCGCTTGCCCTCGGCCTCCGCCCGGACATCGCCGGTAAGCTTCCCGATGGCTTCCTTGATCGACCCCTTGCGGCGATCGACGGAAGTTGAAGATTTGTCGTCGGTCACGGGCGCCTCGTCGTTTCTGAGAAAACCCTCAATGACCGGAAGATGTGCGCTGAGCATGCGCTATCAATGGTTCATATATACCGGTACGTTGATCTTTATGCGTCTGTGAGGTTGAGCGGAAATCCGTTCTCGCGGCCCCAGACCACAGCCTCGCTGCGCTTGTGGATACCGAGCTTGCGGTAGAGCGCGGCGCCGTGATTGCGCACCGTGTTGCGCGACAGGCCGAGCTTGCGCGCGATGGCGTCGTCGTCGAGGCCGGAACAGATCAGGTTCAGGATCTGCCGCTCGCGCACCGTGAGGTTCGGCACCGAACCGTCCGCGTGCTCCCGCCCGGGACGGCGCAGATTGGCCAGCTTCTCGATGAGGCCACGGCTGAACCAGGATGTGTCAGCCATGACCGCCTCGATGGCGTCGAACAGCTCGCGCTCGGTGTGCTTGCGGGCGGTGATGTCCTGCAGCACCAGCAGGACGAAGTCGGAGTCGTTGATGCTGACCCGCTCGGCCGAGACCAAACAGTCGAGGTTTCCGCCCCCGTCATGGCGCAGGCAGACCTCCACGCCGAAGACGTAGCCGTGCCGCTCCAGCGCCGCCTCGAATTGCAGGCGCTGCGTATCCGAGACCCACAAGCCGGCCTCCGTGAGGCTGCGCCCGACGATCCGATCCTCGCCGAGTCCGAAAATCCGGCTGAACGCCTCGTTGACGCCGGTGACGTGGAAATCCTCGGCGCGCGCCAGCACGGTCGGCACCGGCGTCATCCGGAACGCCTTCGCGAAGCGCTCCTCGCTCTGGCGCAAGGCCGTCTCCGCCTTCCGGCGCAGATCCAGGTCGGCGAAGGTGAAGAGCATGCAGGGCTCGTCGCCCATCTCGATGGGCTGTCCGGCCACGATGACGAAGCGTGAGCCGCCATCGGGGAGTTCGAGACAGGCCTCCATCTGCGGGATCGTGCCGCCCTCGTTGAGGCGCGAGACGGCGAGGTCGCGGTTCCGGGCCGCGGCCAGGACATCGACCTCGTAGACGCTGCGGCCGATGACGGCATCGCGCGTGTGTCCGGTCATCTCCAGGAAGCCGTGGTTGACCTTGACGTGGCGCAGATCGGAGAGTCGCGTGATCACCGCCGGCGCGGGGTTGGCGTTGAACGTCGCCTCGAAGCGCTCCTCGGCCTCGAATTGGTCGGTGACGTCCTTGAGGATCAGCGCCAGGCAGCTCGGATTGCCCTCGCGATCCGTGGCCACGAGGCTGCGCAGGGAGTGCACGAAGTCCTGATCGGGCTTGTCGGCGCGGCGGACCTCGACCACGACGTCGTGGAACCGTTCGCCCGCCACGACGCGCTCGATCGGATAGTGGTTGGGCGTGACGTTGTTGCGGTAGCGCAGGGCGAAACGTTCCCGATAGGCGTCGACGGTCTGACCGAGTTCGTCGAGACTTTCGGCGCCGTGCATCGCGAGCGCGGCCTCGTTGGCATAGGCGATGGTCTGGTCGGGCTCGACCAGGATCACGCCCTCGCTCAACCCGGCGATGATCTGCCGAAGTTCATGCCTGTCGACGCCCGCCGTCACGCCTGCCTCGTCCTTTTGCACCGCCGCCGTTCATTCGGCAGCGCGGCACAAACGGATCGTGCGCAAGCGAGTTCCGTGAGAAATAGAATTTTCGTTGGTATACCTGCACCAGCGCCGCCATCGAAAACGACCAACCACAAGTCGCTGCCCGGGCGCCGATGGGCTTCGGGCGTGTCCGGCTCCGACTTCTCAGTCGATGGGAACGGGCTACCCATGCGGTTCTCTGGGCGAGCCGAAGCTGCCCGGCGCGGTCACTGGGCGAGCGCACGCGTGGGACGTCAACGCACCAGCGTCAACACTACTCAGAAGTAGTGTTGGACTGTGCCCCATGCACCCAAGGATTTGATGTCGGATCGCTGCATGCCGGTCTGCAGGATCGGCTGCTGAGCACGGCGAAGCGCAGATGCGTGTCGCGGGAAGCCGCGCCGTCGGAATGTGCGGACCGGGCGCCGCTTGCCGTGCGCTCTCGCCTGGTGTGCTGGTCGACGTCGCCGGTCCGGAAATACGGGATCAGCCACTGCTTTGCCCCTCCCCTCGCGGGTAATGCCCGGCTGCCGTTCGGAAGCTGATGGAGGCGAATTATCAACGCGTTGGCTGTGCCAAGAACCTGCACCGGTCGCGACGGACCCGTGGCTGAGGAGGCTTTGGGACCCCTAAGGTCCGGGCAATCAGTCAGCTGTTTGCCTCTGAGGTCGCACCGGTCCCCCGTCCCCTACCCTCTCGCGGTCGGATCTCCATGGCTATCCACTCCACCGCCTCCAGGCCGCGCACGGCCGTCTTAAACACGTACCTTGTGGTTCCTGACGGCAGGCGGGCGCGAGCTCCTGGCCGAGATCGGGTCGAACGGGGGTCGGTCGGGCTGAGCAGAAGCCGAAATCGTGTTCCGAGATCAGTGTTGCCGGATAACCGCACGAGAGGGCTGAACAGCGAGGACTGCTTAGGGCCTCTGTACGCCCGCCGGTTGTAGGAGCAAAAACGACCACGGTTGCGGAAGGAAGCCGATGGCGTCTCGGCGCAAGATTGCGGGTTGGTCGACGTGCAGCTTGGTCCTGCTCGCGACGTGCTGCGCAACCCTCGGGAACGAGATGCCCACGGCATCCGCGAACCCGCCGGCGTCCGAGGCGCATATGGCCCAGGCTCCAGTCGAGCACACGGGCTCCGTGACGCTTAAAGCACTGAGCGTGAAGCCGCTCGGCGTCGATCTACCGTGGGATCCGCGCGTCTGCATCGGCTGCGACCGCAACAACGGTCCTTCGTCATTTCGCGATCATCGGCGCCATCGCTGAAGAGCATTGGCCGGGCACGCGCGAAGGCCGGACCCGGCTTCGTTCCAAGGGGACGCGCTTCCTGAAAGCGAAGCTTACCCGTGTCGAGCGGCGTTGCGCTGGGTGCCCGCGGAGGAAGCTCGGCTTCTCGATCACCCCCCGGGGCGCAGCCCCGCATGTAACCGGTGGACCAGAGCGTCGCTTTCGGGGTAAGGTGGCCGCGAGGTTGATGACCGGTTCATAATAACGCTTCAGGACCCGGGGGCGGTACCCGGCGCCTCCACCAGAAGCATCCTGCCCCGGATACCGCACGGGGACAGGGCGAGCGTCCGGCGTTGCGGACAGCTCGCTGCCAGGGTGCTTCTGCTGGGGGCGAAACAGGTTCGACTGGGCGGTAAAGGGATCGCGAGTTCTGTCCTGCTCCGGCAGGGTAAGATGCGGCTTTCGGTAAGGACTCGACCGGTTCGGCGCGGGCAACCCCCGTTCCGAGCACCTGACCAAAACTCTAAATGCCAACGACAACGTCGGCATGGAGATGCGCCTCGCGGCGTAATCTTCCGGGGCGTGGGCACGCCTAGCAACAGAACCCGAGGCTTCGGCCTCGGGGCCCGCCTATCGGCGCACGCGGCCGAGCCTGCGGGTGATGGTCAGCGTCCCCGAGCCGCGAAGGCCCACACCGGCACGTCGGCGTCTGGCGCGCGGTGGCGTGATAGCCGGCCATCTAGCCGAAGCCGATTCGATCGGCGGTAACCGTCTTGGTCGCGCCGGGTCCCAGGATCAACACGCCGTCGGAATCGCCGCGCAGTGCCCCGCTCGACGGGTTCACGCCGAACAGCTCGGGCGCGGTCCAGCCGAGTCGGTGCGCCTCAGCGCCGTGCCGTTCGATGAAGGTCAGGGCGTTCGTCCGGATCGCCGCCCAGTCGGTCGGCGCGTGATACCGGCACGGCAGGGCGTGCTCGGACAGGCGCTCGATTGGATCGCGCCCCCAGGCGACGGCCGGCGGGGGGTCTGACATGGCGGGCGGGGTGCGGCCGATTGTTTGCGGAAACGCACATCAGCCGCTCGGCCCCGCCCCGATCTGTTCACGGGGCGGGGGAGCGTCCGATCTCACCAGCGTGTGAGCCGAGCCGATACGCAACGCGGCTCAGAGACAGGATGACCGCGGCGGGTTAGCGGCCGGTGGCGGCGTCCCGGCCGTGATCGTCCCGGGTCGGGACCGGTCACGACAAAGCCCGTCGCGGCGAGCGGGCGCTCTTGGATGCGATTGCGAGGGCGGACCCGCACCAGGACCGACCCTGTTCTTGGCCGGCGTTGCTCTGTCGAAGAGCGGGCGTTCCATACCGCCGCATGGACCGCCTTGCGCGGCGTGTTCGCGGATCATCAATCCTATTCACTCTGCATGCTATCTTCCGCTCTCGTACCGGAGGAAGCCCGATGATCCGATCCGCCCTCGTGATGGCGCTCCTAGTCACCCCGGCTGTCGCCGCTCCCGCGCACCGGCAGCCCACACCTGCGACTGTCGATCAGTCGAAAGCCGATCCAGCCCGTCCCGCCAGCACGGAGTCCCAGGAAGAAGGATCTCCGGCCGAGCGAGCCCGGATCCGGGAGCGGAAAGCGTTCATGCAGCGCCAAGGCGCTTCGGAGGCTAGGATGAAAAAGACGATCGGCGGGATTTGCAGCGGCTGCTGAAGATATTGCCGAAGCCATGGCCCGCGATCAGCGGCGCTTCTACTGGAAGGACCCGACTACACCGCGCCTGCCGCTGCCGCCGGTCACGTCGCGCGCCGTCACGCGGGTCCCTGCTTGTCCGGCCGCGTGGGCGACAGCAGTCTCGATGATCCCGTCAACGCTTCGGGCAGGGCCAAGTATTGCTGAAGGAGTTCGCCACAACAGTTCCGGCAGAGTGCTGCCAAGTATTTTGGCTGAGAGCGACGAACTTGCAGGCGACGTCTGCCATCTGCTGCATGTTCACAGTTGTCGGAATGCAGAAATTATTTTGTTTTGCCAGCGCCGCGCCCTGGGCCAAACCTGCCGCATAGTAGGCGACGTATAGGCTGAGGTCAGGAGACGCGCACATCTCGTGCAGCCTCTCGCCATCCAAATTTTTGGCGTCGACTGGGGTCGTGAGGAGAGCGAGAGCGAGAACGGCGGCCAGTGGCTTCATAGCTCTGCTGTAGCACGCCCCCATCTGCGGGGCAGCTGATGGCGTGCGACGCGCAACTGTTGCGGTAACTGTTCCGTGACCGGCGCGCCCGAAAAAGCCCGCCGCGGCGGACCGGGCGGGCTTTCCCAGATCGGTGCCCTGAGGGGGGATTGGGCGCCAGATCCAATGCAGAATTACCGCGACCGAGGACTACAAAAAAGCCCCGCGCAGCTGCGCCGGCGGGGCTAAGATGTGCGTCCAAAATTCGAAGGCGCGCCGCGGCGGCTTAAGCCGGCCGGCACCGGAAACGAATGGCGCCCCGGCCGAAGCCGCGGCGCCGAGGTGGTGCGGCGTACGAGAGAGCCGGCCTTACCTGCGCGGTCCCGTCTCCCCGCAGCGAGCCGGCGCTGCTGGCGTCCGCTGGGCCTGCCGTTCGGCGCAATCGGCGACGCAGCCAGGAGGATCGCGGCGCTTGATCGGGACGGTGCTCGCGCGCGGGACGCCGCATCGTAGGGCGCCGCGACGAGCGCCAACGCACACAGCCCGTCCAGGCTTCGGAGCGTCGCCGCCGCGTCCCCCGTTTGCGTGTGTGTAGCGACACGTCCGCGCGCCCTAAAAGCAGATCTGATCCGGCTCGCAACTTGCGCAGAACTGGTCTGCGGGTCGGAGGCGGGCACGATGATTGGTCAGATTGAGACGATGCGGATCCAGGAGCGGGACACCCGACCCGGCCGAGATCATCTGGTGATCTCATGCTTGGCCATCGGCGGCCTCGCGACGATAGGCTGGATCGGGTTCATGCTGTGGGTCACTTGGCAGATCGCGATAGCGATCGCGGGCATGGCAGCGGCGTAATGGGTGCCTCAGCCATCTCCAGCGCGCTCTTCGCCGCCTACGCCGTCGCGATTATGGCCGGCTTGGCCCTCGCGCTCCTCGCCAACCAGCGGACGAGGGCCATGCGCACGGTGACGGTCCCCGTACGCGTGGCGCCTCTCCGTAGCCGCGGCTCAGTCCTCACCCGGGCTCACATGCTCACGGACACAGCATCGGGAGCCGCAGCATCGACGCGCCGCGCTAAGGGTTGAGTCCTGCATCGAGCTTTCGCACCGCGCGGACCGGGCTTTCGCGCTCGGCCTGCGACCGCGCCTCGATCCGGTGGGACATCCGGCCGACGCCCATCATGGATCGCAGCTTCGCGGTGACGCCGATCGTCACCAGCAGCCCGATCACCAGCGCGAAGACAGTCAGCGTATGCCGGATCGCGTCATCGTACTGGCGCCCGGCATGGATGATCAGCCATCCCACGCCGACGAACGCAGCAGCCGAGATCAACGGGACCATCGGATCAGACATCGCATCATCAACGGCATGAGCGCCGATCGGCTTCAGCGGCCGCTCGCCGCGCTCGTCCCGGAGAGCGGCGATGGGAGCCGACGCAATAACGATCCTAATCGATGCTGCCGCGTGCGAAGACCAGCGGCGGTTGATCAGCGGTCTTCTGAAAGCCGCGGGCTTCCTGTGCGCTTCTCGGCGGGATCTGTGCGAGCCCACCCAGGAGAACCAACGAGGCGCAGATACATAAGACGGTCCAAAGAACTTGATTGATCGCATCCGCGTGCTTGCGATTGGCGTCCACGACAGCATAGCCGCCAAGCGTGAAGACTGCGGCCGCGCAGGCTGGGCCGATGAGATCATTCGGGCTCATGACTCGATCCTCGCTGAGGATCCGATGCTCTCAACGGCCCGAAGCCGCGTCTTTGACCGGCGTCAAATCTCACGCCGCTCCGCCACGGGCCGTGCCCGCAGGTCCCTCACCACAGAACCAGCGCTGGACACGACGGTAGGAGCATGCCCGCCTTGAACCTGGGCGGATCGAAGCGGCTCGACTCGTTCGCGCTGACCGCAGCGCGCTTGGCCTACGACGACGCCGTCGAGACGCCCCTGATGTCGCTTGCCGAAAATGGCCCAGCGCAAGAGCACCGGGCCATGGCCTCGTCCGGCGGCGAGAAGCCGGCCGTGACGCCGCCGCTGACCGACCATCTGATCGACGCCGGCCGGCTCGCGCTGCCGATGCCGCGATCGTCCCTTTTGCCGACACCCGTCGGGAGCTGGCGCCGCTCGCGATCGCCGCGGCCGACGTCAGGGCACGGCTCGCCCACGTCCCATGGATCCGGCCGCAGAAGGCGACCGGCGACGAACAGGCAGCGGACGGACCGCTCGATGCGGTGATCTCGAGCGGTCCCCTCCAGCCTCTCCGTATCAAGCCGAGGAGCGCCATGGCCGACCCGAACCATCACGCGTGGGAAAGGGCGCGCAGCGAAGCACGACCGGCGCGTGCTCACCTTCTTCGCCAAGACGGAGGGGGCGCGGACGGATGGGCGGACGCTCGGCTTGACCTGGCCTGCGCTCGACACGCCTGTGGCCGTCGTCGGCGGCCTCATGCGGCCGACGGCGGAGCAAGCCTTCCGCGGCGAAGCCCGGACGACCCGATGCGTGACCGCTGCGCCATGGTCGCCGAAACCGGGCAAGCCGCCCTCGCAAACGGAAGCGTCCGCGTCTGACCGACCAGACCGGTGGTTCTGTGGTGACGTCAGCTCGCGAGCGCAGTGTCTGGAGCAAAAACCAATCCGATTTGATTCGGTCGCCTCCAGACGACGCGCGCCGATAGTATTTCGTCGGTCGTCATGAACCTGATCTGGAAAACATCAGGGATGCCGAGGACGCTGTTCACATGCAGCCGCGCTCCGTTCGCGGATAGATCCGCCAACTTGCATGGTATCGGCGGCCCGCATGTCGGCACTATCTCGACCATCGCACTAGTCGCGACGCGCCACTGCCTCCTCAGATCGACCACCAATACCTCCACGGCGACTGCCTGTGGGTTCTAAAATATAAAAACACCGTCTAATGATTCCATAAATCGATCATCGACGTCTTGCAGTAACCAGGATTTTTTTGGGAGCTGAAGAAACGAAATCCACCAGAGCAGGCGCACAGCGTCTTCAAGAATGGCAGGTTTTCACTCCGACGGAGGGAAGCAATTTTGATCACCCACGGCTGCAGTTCCCGCTCGGCCGTCCCGATCCTCAAGGACACCACGGCGCCGACGATCCGGGCTGACCGGAAGAGTCACGCCCGGACGGGCAAGCTCTTGCTGCTCATCACCGGCATGCGAACAAGACACCGACGCCGGCCGTGTGAGCGCGGCGTGAAAAGGTCGCGCATAACCAGAGCGACATCCCGCTAAGGGCCGTTCGTCGGGGCAGCGCCTGCAGTCCAAGAATCTGCGACGTGGATGCGTCCACGCGAGACGATGGCTTCCGCGACTGGTTCGAGATGGTTGCCTTCGGGCGAGCCGGGCATCCGGGCACGGAGCTGTTCCAGGGCCGTCCCGATCCGCTGGCAGCCGCCGGCGCCGGCGTTAGAACGACGTCGCGAGGGCGATATGAGCACGGCACGCGTCAGCCTGTGGCTCGCCTGGGGCCAGGGACGATCCGCATCTTCGCCGGCGTCCCGCCGCAGACTGACGACGGTGAGGACTGGTTGCGGGTTCGGTTGCCCTCGCAAGCGTCCCGTCGCCGCCGCCGAGGCTATCGTCTGCGGATCGTCTAACGCCAGACGCCGCGGCGCGAGTACCTCCAGGGAGGCGCAGAACGCCTTTTTCATGCACCTGGCCTTGCTGGCCAGGATCCGGGCCGCCCCGGAGAGAAGCGCCGCGGGCTGCGCCGCAACGGAGCGGCTGGCCATGTCGGCGTCAGCCCGTCCAAGCTCGACGAGATGGTGCGCGACGGTCGGATGCCGAAGCGGATCGGCACGGCAGCGTCCGCGCTTCGTTTGGCCGGTGATCCGAGAGCGCAGCGACTGATGCGCTCAGACCGGGTCGTCGGATCGATCGGCGCAGCGACTGCGCAAAGCAACTGCTGCGCGCCTCGCGGAACGAGGCTGCCTGCCGCATGAGCTCATGGATGTCACCGGCCGCCAGACGCTGGAGGAGGTAAAGCCGTGTACCTGGGAAGCGCAGCGCGGAGGGTTCGTCGACAAGGCCGTGAGGCGCTTCGTTAAGCGGCACGGCGGACCCACCGCAAAGGGGGTCCGGGTCTCACTTGCGCCTGGACAGTGTCAAAGCTTGAAAAAAATGCGCCGGTGGCGCTCCCAAGGGGAATCGAACCCCTGTTTTCGCCGTGAGAGGGCGACGTCCTAGACCGCTAGACGATGGGAGCTTTCCGGCGGCGCGGGGGTGCTATAGCCACGACCCGCCGGAGGAGCAAGGGCCTTCGCGGGGAAATCCGCTTCGCCGGGTCAGATCGCGTGCGTGCAGAGGTCAGGGTGGACAGGGACGCCGAAGAACGCTTCGGGATCGTGGAAGAGGGGGGCGCGCGGCTCGACCGCGCCCTGGTCGCGCTGTTCCCGGATCTCTCCCGTGCGCGATTGCAGAGCCTCGTCCGCGAGGGACGGGTCCAGCGCGACGGCATTCCGGTTCGCGATCCGGCCCTGAAGATCGGGGCGGGAGCCCGGATCGCGCTGAGCGTGCCGCCGCCAGCGCCCGCCGCTCCGGCCGCCGAGCCTGCGGAACTGCCGATCGTCTATGAGGATGACGACCTCATCGTCATCGACAAGCCGGCCGGCTTGGTCGTTCATCCGGCGCCCGGCCACGAGAGCGGCACCCTGGTCAACGCGCTCATCGCCCATTGCGGGGCCAGCCTGTCGGGGATCGGCGGTGTTCGGCGACCCGGCATTGTCCACCGCCTCGACAAGGACACGAGCGGCCTCATCGTCGTCGCGAAGAACGATACGGCACACCAGGGATTGACCGCCCAGTTCGCCGACCATGGCCGCACTGGTCCCCTGGAACGGGCCTACGCGGCGCTCGTCTGGGGGCTGCCGCAACCTCGGTCCGGCAGCATACGTGCCAACTTGGCGCGCTCCCGCTATCAACGCGAGAAGATTGCGGTCGTCTCCGATGAGGCCGGTCGCCACGCGGTCACCCATTACAGCGTGACGGAGGCTTACCCGGAAGCCAGCTTGGTGCGGTGCCGATTGGAGACCGGCCGGACGCACCAGATCCGCGTTCATCTCGCCCATCGCGGCCATCCGTTGCTCGGCGATGCCGTCTACGGCGGCGCCTTCCGCACCAAGGCCGCGCGGCTCACACCGACGGCGCGGGCCGCGCTGGCGACGCTAGGCCGGCAGGCCCTCCACGCGGAACTGCTCGGGTTCAGCCATCCTCGCACCGGTGAAACGCTCCGCTTCGAGAGCTCCATCCCCGCCGACATGGCCGCGCTGATCGCAGCTTTGCAGGCGGGCTGAATGGTCGGCCGCCGGCTGTAACCGAGGCCTGAACGCGTGCGAAAGGTCACCGCGGACCGCGTCACTTCGTGACATGGTACGACCTATTCGGCCGGTGGCGCGTTTAAGACGACGTGAGTGTCCTCGATCGCTACCGGCTCAACTGGCTTACCTGTATGACATGGGTGGCCGGCAGGGTCGGCTCAAGAGCGGCCCGAGTGGACGGCACTGTTGCCCGTCGCGTCCGCCCGTCAGGGGGACCTAGGTCCAGGAGAATGCCATGGCCGGTACGCTTCCCGTGCTCGCCAACGAAGGTGGCCTCTCGCGCTACCTCGATGAGATCCGCAAGTTTCCGATGCTGGAACCCACGGAGGAGTTCACCCTCGCGAAGAGCTGGCGCGACGCCGGCGACCGCGAGGCGGCGCATCGCCTCGTGACGTCGCATCTGCGCCTCGTCGCCAAGATCGCCATGGGCTACCGCGGTTACGGACTGCCGATCGGCGAGGTCGTTTCCGAGGGCAACGTCGGACTCATGCAGGCGGTCAAGCGCTTCGATCCCGACAAGGGCTTCCGGCTGGCCACCTATGCCATGTGGTGGATCAAGGCCGCGATCCAGGAGTATATCCTGCGCTCGTGGTCCCTCGTGAAGATGGGCACCACAGCGAATCAGAAGAAGCTGTTCTTCAACCTGCGCAAAGCCAAGGGTCGGATCTCGGCACTCGACGAGGGCGACCTCAAGCCCGATCAGGTGAAGCAGATCGCCACGCGGCTCGGCGTGCCGGAGCAGGACGTCATCGACATGAACCGGCGCCTGTCCGGCGACACGTCGCTCAACGCACCCCTGCGCGAAGAGGGCGAGGGCGAGTGGCAGGACTGGCTCGTCGACAACGCGCCGAGCCAGGAGACCGTGCTGGCGCGCGAGCAGGAGGGCCAGAATCGCCTCTCCGCCTTGCGGGACGCGTTGAGCGTGCTGAACCCGCGGGAACGCCGCATCTTCGAGGCTCGCCGCCTGGCGGAAGATCCGATCACCCTCGAAGACCTCTCCGGTGAGTTCGGGGTATCCCGCGAACGCGTCCGGCAGATCGAGGTGCGGGCCTTCGAGAAGGTTCAGGAAGCGGTCAAGCGCAACATCGCCAGCCGCGAGCTGCCGCGGGCCGGAATCGAGGCCCGCTGAACGCGGGACCGGCGCGCATTCGCGCGTCGGCCTGCGGGCGGTCGGTCTTGGGGGCGGTCTCTGCTTCGGTTACTGCCACGCGTCGAAGGCGCTCTGCATCACCTGGGCGCCTGCGGAGCCCTTCTCGAAGGTCAAGACCGCCCGGCGGCCGTTCGTGTAGCGCAGGGCCAAGTCGAACCAGTTCCTGTGGAGCAGGAGGTCCGTGTTGCGCTCCACGTCGTTCTGCAGGGACGACAAGCCGATCAGGAACAGGTTGTCGCGGACGCGGACCGGGAGTCCCGAGACCGGCGATCCGCGAGCGTTCTGCTCATCCTTCGCCTGCAGCAACCCGACATCCTGAACGGTGCGGACCGGATCCGTGCCGCCGGTCTGGCTGAAGGCCAGGCTGACCGTATGCGAGGCCGGAAGCGTCGCATCGAGATTGCGCTGGATTGTCATGACCAGCGTGAGCCCCGCATCAGGAATGGTCACCGTCGCCACCACGGCGTTCTGGAGCGGCTGTCCCTGCTCGCCGTTCACCGTGTCCAGGCGCCACGTCACCCGCCCCGGGCTGCTCGTCGGCTGCCCGCCATCGGCCCCGGCCGTCTCCTCGATCAGCTCGGCGCGCTGGGCGACCGCTATGCTCGGATCGGACGGCGCAGCGGCGGCTCTCGGGGGCGCACTGCCCTCTGGGCGCGGTGCGGCTTTCGGAGCCGGCGCCGCATCGCCGCCGACGCGGTCTCCGAACTTGGTCTCCCCCTCGGGCTGCTGCGTGTCGGCGGTCTCGGTTCCGGTCGACGGCAGGATCTGCGGCCGGTCACGGAGGAGGAACGCCGCCACCGCGATCAGGCCGATCACCACCGCCAGCATGCTGCCGACAAAGACGTTGCGCAGCATGCGCGAACGGCCGGTGCGCGGCGGCACTACCTCGATGCGCGGCCGCTGCCGCCCGTTGCCGGCCTCCGTCGAACCGGCGAGGTCGGTATCGTCGGGAGCCGGCATGGCGCCGGGCGCCTCCGGCTCAACGGGTGGCGCGGCCGGAACAGGGCCGGGACGGCGGGGCGCGATGGGTATCGTCGCCTCGCGGGGTTCCGGCTCCGGCCCCGGGCGCGCATCGACGGCTGGCTCGGACTTCGGGTCAGGCGTGCGCGGCGGCTCGAAAGGCGATTTGGCCGCCGGCAGGACCGGCTCGGGCGGTGGGAGCTCCTCGGGCGGTGACGGCTCGGGGATTTCGGCGGCCGGGCTGACTGGCGGCTTGGGCGGCTCAGCGCCGTTCGCGGCGTCGTTGGCGGGTGCGGGCAGGCCACCGTAATCCACCTCGAGGCGCTCGATGGCCGCATCGAGGGCACGCCGCTCAAGGTCGATATCGGCTTCCGAAAGCGGCGGATCGAGCGAGCGGAGCTGGCCGATCAGGGCATTGCGCGCGCGGTCGTAAACCGCCTTGCGCAAGGCAGGCGTGCGATCGGGCAGCGCATCGAGCGCGCGTGCCAGAAGAGGGTAGTAATCGGCCATCGTGCCCTGGTCCGCCCCTTCGACCGCCGTCCGGCCTGACCGGTCGGCGGCCGGAGACCGAGGGCTGCGTTCGCCCGGTCGGGTCGGTCACAGCCATCGGCCGATGATGTCATTGGTCCACCGTCCGGAGCCGTAGCCTTCCGGTGATCGTCCTGATGACGGCGCATGGGCGAGCCCGGCCGCATCCCCCTTCTAGATCAAGCTTGTGCGGGCTGGATATGGGCGGATGGGTCAAGACGATGTGTCGTCAACGGGATAGCGCGCGCGGCGTCAATCCTCGAAGGGGTTGTGCATGAGGATGGTGTCGTCGCGCTCCGGTGAGGTCGACAACAGTGCCACCGGTGCGCCGATCAACTCCTCGATCCGGCGGACGTACTTTATCGCCTGCGCCGGCAGATCGGCCCAGGAGCGCGCGCCCGCGGTCGTCTCGGACCAACCGGGGATCACCTCGTAGATCGGCTCGACCCGAGCCTGGGCGGCCTGGCTCGCCGGCAGGTGATCGATGGTCTCGCCGTCCAGCTTGTAGCCGGTGCAGACGCGGATCTCTTCGAAGCCGTCGAGGATGTCGAGCTTGGTGAGCGCGATGCCGTGGATGCCGGAGGTTCGCACCGTCTGGCGCACAAGCACGGCGTCGAACCAGCCGCAGCGGCGCTTGCGGCCGGTATTGACGCCGAATTCGCGTCCGCGGCTGCCGATGGTCTCGCCGATCTCGTCGAACAGCTCCGTAGGGAACGGCCCCTCACCCACCCGGGTGGTGTAGGCCTTGGCGATGCCCAGCACGTAGCCGATCGCCCCCGGGCCGAGGCCGGATCCCGTCGCGGCCTGCGCCGCCACGATGTTGGAGGAGGTGACGAAGGGATAGGTGCCGTGATCGACGTCGAGGAGCGCGCCCTGCGCGCCCTCGAACAGGATCCGCTTTCCGGCCCTGCGCTCCTCGTCGAGCAGCGCCCAGACGGTGTCGGCGAAGGGCAGGATCTTCGGGGCGATGGCCTTGAGTTCGGCGAGCAGCGCCTCGGCGTTCACCTCGTCGATCCCGAGGCCGCGCCGCAGGGCGTTGTGGTGGGTGAGCACCCGCTCGATCTTGGCGGGCAGCGCGTCAGGGTCGGCGAGGTCGACGACGCGGATCGCCCGGCGACCGACCTTATCCTCGTAAGCCGGGCCGATGCCCCGCTTGGTGGTGCCGATCTTGAGGCCCGCATTGGCGGTCTCGCGGAAATGATCGAGCTCGCGGTGGAGCGGCAGGATCAGCGTGGCGTTATCGGCGATCCGCAGGGATTCGGGCGAGACGTCGACGCCCTGCGCCTTGATGCGCTCGATCTCGTCGACGAGGTGCCACGGGTCGACCACGACGCCGTTGCCGATCACCGAAAGCTTGCCGCCGCGCACGACGCCCGAGGGCAGCAGCGCGAGCTTGTAGGTCTTCCCATCGATGACGAGCGTGTGACCGGCATTGTGTCCGCCCTGGAAGCGGACGACGATGTCGGCCTGCTCGGAGAGCCAGTCGACGATCTTGCCCTTGCCCTCGTCGCCCCACTGGGCGCCCACAACGACGACGTTGGCCATGCCTGCCTGCTTACCCGCGACGGAAACCGGGACGCCGACGCCCACGGGTGCAGGCGGCGTACGTCGTGAGCCGTTTCCGCGATCCGGGCAGCGAAATCAAGCAATCCGCCCGCAATGCCGCCCTTCGGCCGGCGCGAGGCGGCTATTTCGCTTCGGTGCCGGGCGCCCGGCCGGGTAGTTCCTGCGGCTTGATCACCGGCATGGAGCCGGACTGATCCGGTTTCACCACGGTGCCGGTCGTGCCGGAGTCCGGCGGCTTGATGACCCCGTCGTTCTGCTGGAGCTTGTCGCTCAGCGACTGGTCCTTCGGCGAAGCCTGCGTCAAAGGCGGCGTCTTGTCGGAGGTCTGGGCACAGGCGGGCACCGCCAGCGCGGTTGCCGCGAGCGCGGCGAGCAGGAGTTTAGTCGGCACGACGGGCCTCCCCCGGTTCGGAACACGAATTCGGGAGGGAACAGCCGGCGATCGGATCCGTTCCTGCGCCGGTCCGGTTCGAAAGCGCGGGCAAAGGTTGCAAAGGCTGCCGCTCTCGCGGCGAATCGTGCGCTGGATCCCCGGTCGCCGTCCGCTGACGCTGCACGCGTCCGGGAAAAGGTTGAGCTTCCTTTTGCACCGCCCTTTTCCCGCACAGCAGCAGTGAAGCGGCACGGATCTCCCGCAAGCCGGAAACCGCTCAGACGCCTGCAGGATTCCTCAACCCCGGCGCGCCGCCTCGACATACAATTCGCGCATGCGCCGGGTGATCGGACCCGGTCGGCCCTCGCCGATCCTGCGCCCGTCGATCTCCACCACCGGCATCACGAAGGCCGAGGCGCTCGAGTAGAACGCCTCCTGCGCCGCGTAGGCTTCATCGACCGGTATCAGGCGCTCCTCGATTCGCAGGTCCGATTCCTGGGCGAGGCGCAGCACCGAGGCCCGGGTGATGCCCGGCAGCAATGCGGTCGAGAGCGGCCGGGTCACCAGCACGCGGTCGCGGCTGACGATGAACGCCGTGGAGGACGAGCCCTCCGTCACCGCCCCGTCCTCGACCATCCAGGCCTCGGCGACGCCGGCCTCGGCCGCCTGCTGCTTGGCGAGCACCTGGGCGAGGAGCGCCACCGACTTGATGTCCCGGCGCTTCCAGCGCAGGTCCTCGACGGTGATCACGCGGGCGCCGGTCTCGGCCAGAGGATTGGCCAACACGGTCTTGGCCTGCGTGAACATCATGACCGTGGGAGCGACGTCGCCTTTCGGGAAGGCGAAGTCGCGCTCGGCGACGCCGCGGGTCACCTGCATGTAGACGAGCCCCTCGGTCACGCCATTGCGGGCAACGAGTTCGGTCTGGAGGCGCTCCCAGCCAACCGCATCGTGCGGATTGCGGATGCCGATCTCGCCGAGCGACCGGTCGAGGCGCGCGAGGTGGGCGGCGTTGTCGACGAGCTTGCCGTCGAGGATCGCCGAGACCTCGTAGATCCCATCCGCGAACAGGAATCCGCGGTCCATGATCGGCACGCGCGCCTCCTCGTAGGGGAGGAATTCGCCGTTGAGGTAGACGATGCGGGAAGCGGTCACGGATTGCCTTCCTGTGTTCATCGCGGGCCCAAGCAGGAATCGTGCGGCGAGGGTTCAGGCCGCGCCGAAGACCCGCGCGAAGATCGTATCCACGTGCTTGAAGTGGTAGCCGAGATCGAAGCACTCCTCGATCTGCTCCGGTGACAGCGCTGCGGTCACCTCGGGGTCGGCCTTGAGCAGCGCCAGGAAGTCCCCCTCCCCGCGCCAAACCGGCATCGCGTTGCGCTGGACCAGACGGTACGAATCCTCGCGCGAGACGCCCGCCTGGGTCAGTGCCAGGAGCACCCGCTGCGAGTGGACGAGGCCGCCGAGCCGGTCGAGATTCTTCTGCATGTTGGCCGGGTAGACCAGCAGCTTCTCGATGACGCCGGTCATGCGGGCCAGCGCGAAATCGAGGGTCACGGTGGCGTCGGGCCCGATCATCCGTTCCACGGACGAGTGCGAGATGTCGCGCTCGTGCCAGAGTGCGACGTTCTCAAGCGCCGGCGTGACGTAGCCGCGGACCATGCGGGCGAGGCCCGTGATGTTCTCGGTAAGCACCGGGTTGCGCTTGTGCGGCATGGCCGAAGAGCCCTTCTGGCCCTCGGAGAAGAACTCCTCCGCCTCCAGCACCTCGGTGCGCTGAAGGTGCCGGATCTCGATGGCCAGCCGCTCCAGGGATGAGGCGACGACGCCCAGGGTCGCGAAGAACATCGCGTGCCGGTCGCGCGGGATGACCTGCGTGGAGACCGGCTCGGGCGTCAGGCCCATCTGCTCGGCGACGTACTGCTCGACGCGCGGGTCGATGTTGGCGAAGGTGCCGACAGCCCCCGAGATCGCGCAGGTGGCGATCTCTTCCCGCGCGGCGACCAGGCGGCCGCGGTTGCGCTCGAACTCGGCGTAGGCCTGGGCGAGCTTCAGCCCGAAGGTCACCGGCTCGGCATGGATCCCGTGCGAGCGCCCGATCATGGGCGTGAGCTTGTGCTCGAAGGCCCGATTCTTCAGGGCGCCGAGCAGCGCGTCGACGTCTGCGATCAGGATGTCGGCGGCACGGACGAGCTGCACGTTGAGGCAGGTGTCGAGGACGTCCGACGAGGTCATGCCCTGGTGGACGAAGCGCGCCTCGGGGCCGACGATCTCGCTGAGGTGCGTGAGGAAGGCGATGACGTCGTGCTTGGTCACCGCCTCGATCGCGTCGATGCGGGCGACATCGAAGACCGCATCCTTGCCCTTGGCCCAGACCGTCTCGGCGGCCGCTTTCGGCACCACGCCGATCTCGGCCAGCGCCGTGGTGGCGTGCGCCTCGATCTCGAACCAGATCCGGAACCGGCTCTCGGGCGACCAGATCGCCGTCATCGCGGGGCGGCTGTAGCGGGGGATCATCGGGGCCTCGGCACGGGCTGAACTGCGTGCGAGGCCGGTAGCATGCGTCGACCCGGCGGCTCAATGCGCAACGGCCATGCCCGTGCGACAGGGTGTACCCCGCCTCAGTCGGCCCGCACCCAGCCCTGGCCCATGAGCCGTTCCTGCGGCCGGAAGCGGGACTTGTAATCCATCTTGCGCGAGCCCTCGACCCAGTAGCCGAGATACAGGTACGGCAGCCCGAGCTGCCGGGCCCGGCGGATGTGGTCGAGGATCATGAAGGTCCCCGGGGAGCGGCCGGCTTCGCCCGGATCGTAGAACGAGTAGACCATCGACAGACCGTCCGCGAGGACATCCGTCAGGCAGAAGGCCAGCGGCGGACCGGCGCCGCGCCCGGTGATCGCCGAGTCCGGCCCGTGCCGCCGATAGGACACGAGGTGCGTATCTACGTGGCTGTCCTCGACCATCATGGCGTAGTCGAGCACCGTCATGTCGACCATGCCACCATCGCCGTGACGGGCGTCCAGGTAGCGGCGGAAGAGCGCGTACTGCTCGGAGGCTGGCCGGTTCGGCTCCGGCGTCCCGATCCAGTCCTCGTTGCGCGCCAGGATGCGGCGCTGACTGGCGCTCGGCACGAACTCGTCCACGACGACGCGCACGGAGACGCAGGCGCGGCACGTCTCGCAGGCGGGGCGATACGCGATGGTCTGCGAGCGGCGGAAGCCGCCCTGCGTGAGGATCTCGTTGAGGTCGCGGGCCCGGCGCCCGACCAGATGGGTGAAGACCTTCCGCTCCTCCTGGCCCGGAAGGTAGGGGCACGGCGAGGGCGCGGTGAGGTAGAATTGCGGCGTATCGCGGGGATGGCTGGTCACGCGTTTGTTTGACCCTGGGCCGGCTCAATCCTTTCGGCCGCGGCATGCCAGTGTACAGGCGGCGCGCCCGCGCTCAATGCCCCGGCGTCACCCCGCGCGCGATTTTCAACGCGTGACTGAACGCCTCAGCGGGCGTGCACGACCGCGAGGCCGAGCAGCAGGTCGTGTCCGAGCCGCCGGTCCGACCGCATGATGCCGAAGGCGATGTCGACGCACCAGAGCAGGAAGGTCGAGATCGCGACGTAGAACAGCAGCGCGTGGACGGCCGCCGTGATGATGTCAACCCGCGCGCCACTCTCGGGCGCGACGGTGCGCAGGCCCATCAGCCGCTGGCCGATCGTGCTCTGCCGCGGGCCGCCCACCGTGATGGCGCTGTAGATGATGCCGCTCGCGGGCAGGATCGCGAACAAGGTCCAGCCGAGACCGAACGTCACGACGCCCACCACCGTGATCATCAGCGTCAGCAGCACGGTGAAGCCGAAGATGAACAGGATGTCGAGGAGGTAGGCGACCGTACGGCCGCCGAGGCTCGCGCGCACGAACGGGACCGGCAGCGCGGACGCGTAGCCGGGCATGTCGAAGCGCTGCTGCGCGTAACCGGGTTGGGTGTTCTGCATGGTGTCGCGTCCTGCAAGCGAGGCTGCGGTCGCAGAGGTGGGGGCCTCTGGCGGCGCCCGCAAGGGGATGCCGGCCCGCCGGGGTCTTCAGCGCCGGGCGGGATCGGCGGCGGCGGCGTCCGGCGTGTCGAGGTAGAAGCGCTTGAGCATGTACAGCGAGGGCCCAGACAGGTTGGAACCCTCGGCGGCGAGGGCGACGAGCGTCGCCCCGGCATCGAAGCGACAGGTCAGCCAGCGCTGCCTATCGCCATCGGCGTAGTCGACCCGCACCGTGTTGGCCGCCGGACCTGGCGCCGCCCGCAGGAGGCGGACATCCGCCTGCGGCGCCACGGCCGGGAGGGCGCGACGGCAGGTGGCGACCCGCTCCCGCCGCAGCGTGTCCTGGCAAGCGCCGAGACCTCCCAGGAACCCCGCCGTCACCGCCGCCGCCAGGAGCCAGCGGTGGATTGGCCTCACGGCTGTCTGCGCAGACGCTCGGCGACCCGGGGAGCATGGTAGGTCAGGACGCCGTCGGCCCCGGCGCGCTTGAAGGCGAGCAGGGCCTCGACCATGGCGCGGTCGCCGTCGAGCCAGCCGTTGCGGGCGGCGGCCTCGATCATCGCGTACTCGCCAGAGACCTGATAGGCGAAGGTCGGCACTTGGAACTCGTCCCGCACGCGGCGGATGATGTCGAGATAGGGCAGTCCCGGCTTCACCATCACCGAGTCGGCGCCCTCGTCGAGGTCGAGGCGGACCTCGCGCAGCGCCTCGGCCGAGTTGCCCGGATCCATCTGGTAGGTCCGCTTGTCGCCGACGAGGGCCGCCTTGGTGCCGATCGCGTCCCGGAAAGGTCCGTAGAACGCGCTGGCGTACTTCGCCGCGTAGGCCATGATCTGCACGTCGAGGAAACCGGCCTTGTCGAGGCCGGCACGGATCGCACCGACGCGTCCGTCCATCATGTCGGAGGGCGCGATGATGTCGGTCCCGGCCTCCGCCTGGATCAGGCTCTGCTCGACGAGGACCGCCACCGTCTCGTCGTTGAGGATCGCGCCGTCCCTCATCAGGCCGTCGTGGCCGTGGCTGGTGTAGGGGTCCAGCGCCACGTCGGTCATGATCCCGACCTCGGGCACCGCCCGCTTCACGGCGCGCACCGCGCGGCAGACGAGGTTGTTGGCGTTGAGCGCCTCCGACCCGGTCGGATCGCGCAGGGCGACCTCGGTGAAGGGGAAGAACGCCACGGCCGGGATGCCCAGCCGCGCCGCGCGCTCCGCATCGCGCACGATCTCGTCCACCGAGAGCCGCTCGACGCCCGGCATGGAGGTGATCGGCTCCCTGCGGCCCTCGCCCTCGATCACGAACATCGGCCAGATCAGGTCGTCCACCGTGAGCGTGTGCTCGCGGACCAGCCGGCGCGACCACTCGGCCTTGCGGTTGCGGCGCGGGCGCTGAGTGATCTTCAGGCCCTCGACGCGGGCGCCCTCGCGGGCGGCCTCCCGGGCGATGGGGCGCGGCTCTGGCAAGGTGTCTGACATGCGGGTTCGCTACCGTTCGCGCGGCGGTCGCCGCGGATCGCGCGGCGCCGGGCGCCGGAGCTCTCCAACTAGCACACCGGGCGGGCGCGGCGAAACCCGACCGTTGACGTGACGGGGCGGAACCGCTTCAAACCGGCGCGACCCTGGGGCCCGGATCGGGATCCCGGCTTCTGCCTGTGACCTGGATCGTCCTTCCCATGAGCGCGACTTAGTGCCCGGCTACCTTCCGATGCGGCGCAAGGGCCCGCGGCCCGGCGAGATCCCATCCGACCGGATCGAGCGCGTCCAGGGCCCGGCTCCCGGCACCTGGGACACGGTGCTCATCTGGTTCATGCGGCTCACCGCCCTGGTGTGGCTGCTGAAGAGCGTCTTGGCCTGGGCGACCATCCTCGACGTGCTGCCGGGATCCCGGCCGTTCGAGGTCGAACCGTTCGGCCGGCAAGCGGCGATCGTGTACTTCGCCGTCATCGACGCGGCGGCCGCCATCGGGCTGTGGCTGACCAGCGCGTGGGGCGGCGTGATCTGGCTGCTGGCCGTGACTTCCGCGCTGACGCTCGCGGTCCTCACACCACAACTCCTGCCGATGCCGGTACCGCTCCTCGTATTCGGGATCTGCGTCGTCGCGCTGTACTTCCTGCTGTCCTGGTTGGCAGCGCAGGAAGCACGGTGAACGAACTCTTCTCATCTTCGCTTCAGTTTGTCTTTACCGCGAAGAGTAAATCGCGAATTCATCCTGTCGCTTAAATCGCCTTTCATTCCCGAGCCGTAGCTTCACCAACATCAGCCGCCCCGCATTGTACGGAGACGGCAGCATCGGATGGCGAGGCAGAGATGAAGACCCAGAGCGCCCGAACCGCGAACGTCGAGACCCTCGAAGAGGCCTCAGCCGCAAAAGGCTCCTACCTCGAAGCGCTCCACTTGGTGGAGCGTCTGCACCGCAGGCTCCTCGACGTGATCAAGGACGAGTTCGAGCGGCGCGGCCGCGAGGACGTCAACAGCGTGCAGGCGCTCCTGCTCTACAACATCGGCGACAAGGAGCTCACCGCGAGCGAGCTGCGGACCAAGGGCTACTACCTCGGCTCGAACGTCTCCTACAACGTCAAGAAACTCGTCGAGGCCGGGTACCTGCATCACGCCCGCTCGAAGACGGACCGCCGCTCGGTGCGAATCAGCCTGACCGACAAGGGCCGCCAGGTGCACGAGATCATCCAGGGCCTCTACGACAAGCATGCCCGGACGATCGCGCCGATCGGCGGCATCTCGGACGACGATTTCGGTCGGCTCAATCAGGCCCTGGGCCGCCTCGAGCGCTTCTGGACCGACCAGATCCGCTACCGCCTCTGAACGCCGCTCAGAGGTTCAAGAGCCCCGCGATCCCGGCGATCACCGCATAGGCGAAGCCGGCATTGATGGCGACGCCGAACAGGCCGATCACGAGTCCGCCGATCACCACGAGCCCGTCCCGCTCGACGAGTCCGAGACCCACGAGACAGACCGCAAGCCCGAGCGGAATCTGGCCCACGATCGGCGCGGCCACGATCAGCGCCAGAGAGAGAGCCAGGAGGGCGATTCCCATCCCGCGCATGCCGAGCGCGGTTTCGAACACGCTGACACGGGGGCGCGACCAGCGCTCCAGCCGCCGCAGGATCGGCACCGCGCGGGTCACGGCCCGGCGGACATCCGTCAGGGCGATGGAACGGCCGAGCAGCATCCGCGGCAGCCACGGCGCCGACATCCCGGCCGCAATCTGGATCGCGACGAGCAGCAGCAGCAGGCCGCAGATGAGCGGGATCGGGGGCGGCATCGGCAGGCAGTTCGGCAAGCCGAGCAGCACGACGAGCAGCGCGAAGGCACGATCCCGCAGGACCGCGACGATGTCCCCCACGGTGAGGCGATCACCCTCCTGGCTCGCCAGCACCGTGAGGACGTCCGACGTTCGTGCACCGGAGGTCAAGGATCCGCCAACCTTCGCTGTCCTGCCGGGGGCTCTAAACGAGAACATCTGGCACGCCAAGCACGGCAGGCTTGCGACAGCGCGCTGCGGCCACCGCGAGACCGTCGAAGCACCTGAGGTTACGATCAAAATCCAAAGATAATCTCAAGTAAAAACGCCTCGCGATCCGATCAGGTACGCCACGACACGCCACGATCCATGAAACCGGAAGATTTTTTTGGTTAGCAATGAATTAAAACGCGCTGATTGCCCGGAGAAAATCTGCGATCCTGCCTTCCACGTAGAAGCGGAGTCGCGCATCTCTTGGCAATCCGTTACCAAATCTGGAGACTTGCGACCTTCATCGCGATCGAGGCTATCGCCGGCGCATCCGTCAACGAAGCCGTCTCTGCTGGGGAGGTCGATGCCCTGCTGTTCGGCAGCCTCGACGCCGGCGCGGCCCAGTTCCTGACCCTGGGGGCCAAACTGGGCCTCGACTCGCTGGATCGCGACGGCTTCGTCGCCCTGGCGAGTGTCGGCGGCGGGCGACGCGTCGAGCGTGTCACCGAAGCTTCGCGCCAACGCTATACGGCGGGCTCGGCCGCCGTCTTCGGGTATCAATGGTTCTTCGACTGGGGCGTGATCGCCGCCTATGCGGGTCCCGAGGTCACAGCCGACATGCTGGTCGGCGTGAAAGGCTTCATACCTTCATCGCCCCACCCCGGCCTGCGCCTGCAGGGCGAGATCTGGGCGCGTCCCAGTGAGGCGACGCTTGTCCAGGGGAGCGCCGTCGCGGGGTCGGCGCGCGACAGCCTATGGGTTCGGGTGGCCTGGGGTTACCGGCTCTGGGGGGCCTATCTCGGTCCCGAGGCGGGCGCTTATGGCGACGCCACCGGCTACCGGAAGTGGGCCCTCGGACTCCACGGCACCGACTTCGACATCTGCCGCTTCAGCGCCCGCATATCCGTCGGTTTGCAGACGGAGAGCGGCCGGCGCACGGCCGCCCCCTACGTGTCGCTCTCCGCTTGGACGCCCTGGTGAGTCCGCTGTCCCGCGAGCGAGTCCAGGAACGTGGCGGCGTCGCTGCGGATCTCCGCCCGCCGCGTGTCACCCATGCCGCGCAGGGTCCGGTAAGGCATGGCCATCCGCTGGTTGCCCACGAGCCGATCCTCGTTCTCAATGAGGAAGTTCCAGTAGAGATAGTTGAACGGGCAGGCGTCGGGCCCCGACTTGAGCTTCACGTCATAGGCACACCCGGCGCAGTAATCGGACATCCGGTCGATGTAGGCCCCCGACGCCGCGTAGGGCTTCGAGCCCATCACGCCGCCGTCGGCCCACAGCACCATGCCGTGCACGTTGGGCAATTCCACCCACTCGTAGGCGTCGGCGAAAACGATCAGGTACCATTCCTCGACCTGGGCCGGATCCAGTCCCGCGATCAGCGCAAAATTTCCGGTCACCATCAGACGCTGGATGTGGTGCGCGTAGGCATGGGCGCGGGTATCCGCCACGACCTGCGCGATGCAGTTGAGCGCGGTCTCGCCCGACCAGTAGAACCACGGCAGGTCGCGCCCGGCCTTGAGGGCATTGGTCTCCCGATAGTCCGGCATCCGCGCCCAGTAGACGCCACGGACGTATTCCCGCCAGCCGAGGATCTGCCGGATGAACCCTTCGGCGCAGTTGAGCGGCGCCGCGCCCTCGCGATAGGCACGCTCGGCGGCCTGGCAGACCTCCTCCGCCGTGAGGAGCCCCGCATTGAGCGCCGGCGACAGGAGCGCGTGATACAGGAACGGCGCGCCGGTCTTCATCGCGTCCTGGAAGTCGCCGAATGTCGGGAGGCAGTGGTCGATGAAGTGCCGGAGGGCCGCGAGGGCATCGGCCCGGGTGACCGGCCAGGAGAATCCGGCGAGATCGCCGAAATGCCCGTCGAACTCCTCATTCACCAGGGCGATGACCTCCCGGGTCAGGGCGTCCGGCTGGAAGCCGATCCGATCGGGCGGCCGGTGCCCCTTGGGCAGGCGCTTCCGGTTCTCGGCATCGAAGTTCCAGCGGCCGCCCTCGGGCTCGCCGGCCTCCATCAGGAAGCCCGTGCGGCGGCGCATGCCGCGGTAGAAGGTTTCCATCCGGAGATGATGGCGGTCTGCCGCCCAGCGTGAGAATTCCTCCCGGGGGCAGAGGAAGCGGTTGTCCGAGCGAATCTCCACGGTCGCCGACAAGGTCTCGCGCCAGTCCTGCATCATCTGCCAGACCCGCCACTCGCCGGGTTCCGTGACTACCACCCGGTCGGGTCGATACCGCGCGACCGCCCGCTCCAGCTCGCCGGTGAAGCTATGCGTGTTGTCCGGATCCGTCAGACGGACATACGCGACCGTGATCCCCTCGCCGTCCAGTTCGGCCGCGAAGTGCCGCATGGCAGCGAACAGGAATGCGATCTTCTGCTTGTGGTGACGGACGTAGGTCGCCTCGTTCCGGACCTCGACCATCAGCACGATGTCGTGCTCGGGATCGATATCGCCCAGGCTGGAGATCCGCCGGGTGAGCTGGTCACCGAGGATGAAGCGCAGCACCCGCGGTTTGGCCGGCATCGCGTCAGCCCTTCGTGCGCAGGGATGAACGGCCGCCATCAACGCCGATCACCTGGCCGGTGATCCAGGCCGCCTCGTCGGAGATCAGGAAGGCCGCGAGCGCGCCGACATCCTCCGGCCGTCCGAGCCTCTGGAGGGCGTGCATGGCGGCGATGCCCTGAACCAGCGTCTCGTTGCCGGTGATCGCGGCGGCGAGCGGCGTGCGGGTCAGCGAGGGCGCCGCCACGTTGACCCGAACATGCGGGGCGAGTTCGGCGGCAAGCGACAGGGCGAGACCCTCGATGGCCCCCTTGGCCATCGCCACCGAGGCGTGGGCGGCGAAGCCCTGCGCCACCGCGACGGTGGAGAACAGCACGACGCCGGCGCCGGCCGCGCCGGCACCGGCCTTGAGCGCGCTCGCGGCGGCCTGCACGGCCATGAAGGCCCCCAGCGCGTTGATCCGGAAGTCGCTCTCGACGTCCCCCGGAGTCAGGCGGCCCAGCGGGCGCAGGTTGATCGTGCCGACCGCGTAGACGAGCCCGGCGAGTTCCGAACCCGCTGCCTCGGTCGCCATCGGGAAAAGATCGGCCTCCGTGACGTCGCCGGCGGTGAACGTGGTCTCGCCCAGCTCTTCGGCAGCCCGGGCCAGACGCCCGGCATCTCTCGCGACGAGGTGCAGGGCATAGCCCCGGCTCCGCAGCGCCCGCGCGGTCGCGAGGCCGATGCCGCCGGTCCCACCGTAGATGATCACCCGTCGCACGTGGAACGTCCCCCGCCGCTACCCTTTCGCACCCGATCAAGGTAAGGCCGGTGGCGCCGGCGGGCAGGCGGCAGGCCCCTGCCCTCCACGTCCACAAGGTCGCAGGCGGCAAGCATGAAGTTCGCGTTCGCCGGAATCGATTTCCTGGGCGGCGTCTTCGAGGGACTGCTGGATGCCGGCTGGACGCCGGTGAAGCTGTTCACCCGGCCCTGCGACGGGATCTACGACCACAACGAGGTCATCGTCGCCCGGGCACGCGCACTCCGGTTGCCGATCCAGCTGTCGCGGATGCGCGAGCGCGACATCGAGGCGCTTCAGGCGGAGCACGGCAAGGACTGGGCCTTGGTGGTGGCAGGCTACCCCTGGCTGATCCGGGGCTGGCGCGGACGGGCTGCCTACGGCCTCAACATCCACCCCTCGCCGCTCCCGATCGGGCGCGGCCCCTACCCACTGTTCCGTGCCGTGCTCGACCGCTACGAGACCTGGGGGGTCAGCGCCCATGTCCTCGCTGACGGATTCGATACGGGGCACCTTCTGGCCCAGGACATGTTCGCGCTGAGCCCGCAGGAGGACCACGAGACGCTCCTGGCGAAGTGCCAGATGGCGGCGAGACGCCTCGCTGCGGGGCCGCTCGGGCGGGATCTGCCCAGCCGATGGCGGCGGGCCGAGCCGCAGGGCGACGGGTCATACTGGCCGCGCGCCAGCGATGCCGATCGGACCCTGGACTTCCGGCAGGAGGTCGACACCATCCTGAGGCGTGTGCGGGCCTTCGGGACCGTCGAGACCATCGCACGACTCGGCGACGCCCGGGTGTTCGTGTCGGAGGCCAATGGTTGGCGGGAGCGTCACCAGCACAGTCCCGGCGCCGTCGTGCATCGCCATCGCCGGCACGTCGTGATCGCCGCCCTGGACGGATATGTTCAGATCACGCGCTGGTCGCCCGTCGCTCTGACGGAGGTGGGGCAGATCGGGCGCTGATCGAAGCGGATCCGGGAACCGATCCGGGCGCGGCGGTGTTTCCGGCGGCCTTGGACGTCCTGGAGCCCGACATGTCGAAACGCGCAAGTCTCGCCGCAGCCCTCGGGTTCGCCGCGCTGTTCACCGGCTCCGCCCTGGCGCAAGCCGTCATCGTGGAACCCGACGATTTCGGTCCCGACGACGACGTCGTGGTGCGCGACTATATCGTACGCCGTCCGGTCGGACCCGGGCCGATCGTCGGATCGATTCCACTGCGCCCCGGCAGCATCGTGCCGGCCGACGTGGCGCTGGCCCCCTTCACAGAAGCGCCCAACCCGCGCCTGCGCCGCTTTGGCTACTTCGTGGCACCCGGCGACAAGATCGTGGTTGTCGACCCTGCGACGAGAGCTGTCGTGCGAATCCTGGATCGGTAGTGCCCTGAAGTGCGTCGGTTGTGGTCCCGAGACGCGGCCGCGCCTCGACGCTGACGGCGTTGCGGGCTCAGACCCGGTGATGGCGTGATCATGTCTGGCGGTGCGCGTGTGTTCCGTCAGTTCCGCTGCTGCCGCCCGGCGAGCGAGCGGACGTAATCGACGCAAGCGCGTCGATCCTGACGGTCAGTGACGCGGTCGAAGGCTGCCAGCAGGTCGAGCGTCTCGTGCAGGGGACTGTCGCCTGCGCGCCGGTCTGAGAGGGTCGCCACGTCTGTTCCGAGGGCGTCGGCGATGCGTTGCAGGATTTTACGGGCCCCATCTCGATTTTCGGTCATCCGCGCGCTCCGGACCGTATAGGTTCGGACATAGGCACGCGACCGCTCAAAGGGCACGAAACGAACTTCCGGACCTGCAAGAGGTATGTGAACGGACACCACCCGGTGTCCCACCATCCGGCACTCACAACTTTTGCGAGCACCTGTGCGAGAATGTTTCACTAGGCGTTCGGTTGCAGCGCGGTGTCAACCCATCATTTGATAAACTGCGGTCGCCTGCGCATTCCGACCGACTGCCCGCGAATGCGGCCTGCCCGAAGCCGATCCTTATGATGCGGCACGGGAGACGCGTTCCGATGATAGGGGGACGACCCGCCACCGACCTACGGCGCGTCGCGGTTCAAGCCAGGGAACGGTTCGCGGGCGCCGGATCGGGGCTTCCGTTCCGAAGCGTCGCTGCCATCTTGACGATGGACAGGACGCTGGCCCGAGTGGTCTCGTCGGCGATGCTGGTGAACGCCATGACGAGTTCCATGACCTGCGGGTCCTCGAAGAACGTCCGCGTCCCCGTCTCCTCGGAGTCCGACCCCGCCTGCCCGACGAAGAACGTCTCCACCGGCACGTGGAGCACGTCGGCGATCGCCTGCAGCCGGCCGACCCCGATCCGGTTGCGGCCTTTCTCGTACTTCTGGACCTGCTGGAAGCTGACGCCCAGCGCCTGACCCAGCGCGGACTGGCTGAGACCCTGAGCCTTGCGCAGCGCGGCGACCAGGCCGCCGATCGTGCGGTCGGCCTCGGTGGTGAGCTTCGGGCT